>NZ_CP076458.1:1554691-1865629 GCF_018866245.1 Novisyntrophococcus fermenticellae | reverse complement strand
CACCAGCTGTATTTGATATGACAAAGCTGAAATGGATGAATGGGGAATACATCAAACAGATGGATGATGAGGCATTTTTTGAAAAAGCTTTTCCATATCTGAAACGTGTATTGCATAAAGAATATGATTTCCGTAAAATCGCATCCATGGTGAAGACACGAATTGAGACATTCCCGGATATTCCGGAATTGATTGATTTTTTTGAACAGGTTCCGGAATATGATGTATCTATGTATACACATAAAAAGATGAAGACAAACCAGGAAACTTCTCTGGAAGTTTTAAAGGAAATCCTTCCGATTCTGGAAGAACAGGAGGATTATAGTAACGATGCGCTGTTTGGATTACTGTCTGCATATGTAAAAGAAAAAGGCTGTAAGAACGGATACGTGATGTGGCCGATTCGTACTGCAGTGTCAGGAAAACAGATGACTCCAGCCGGTGCAACAGAGATTCTGGAGATTATCGGTAAGGATGAAACAATTGCCAGAATCAAAGCGGCAATAGAAAAACTTGGGCATTGACCGGTGTATGTTCCTATGAATTTGAACGAGTCTCAAAGCAGGGCAGCCGCCCATATAAAAGGACCTATGATGGTTCTGGCAGGTCCGGGATCCGGTAAAACAACCGTAATCACCCAAAGGACCTCTAATCTGATCAATCAGGGGATTCCAGATTCTTCTATCCTTGTCGTCACTTTCACAAAGGCGGCGGCGAGGGAGATGAAGGAACGCTTCCTGCGTCTTATGAATCTACATACCTCACAAGTCACATTCGGCACCTTTCATGGAGTGTTTTATGGAATCCTGCGTCACACGTATCAGCTATCCGGTCAGAACATATTAAGTGAAGATCTGAAACTGAAACTTCTTCGGGAACTGGTGGATACCTATTGCCGCAACATAGAAGATGAGAATGATCTTCTGGAGAAGCTGGCCAGAGAAATCAGTATGGTAAAGGATGGAAGAATCGATTTGTCCCATTACTATTCTGCCTGTATGGCTGAGGATGTTTTTCGAAAGATATTTGAGGAATATCAGGCATGGATGAACCATAACAGAAAGCTGGACTTTGATGATATCATGGTCTGGACTTATAAACTTTTCTTAAAGCGCCCGGATATCTTGAAGCAATGGCAGGAGAAATTCCGATACATATTAATTGACGAGTTTCAGGACATCAATCTCATACAATATGACATCATACGAATGCTGGCAAAGCCTTGGAATAACCTGTTTATCGTTGGTGATGACGATCAGTCTATCTACCGGTTCCGCGGGGCAAAGCCGGAAATCATGTTGAATTTCCCAAAGGATTATCCGGATGCGGGGCAGGTGATTCTGGATATGAATTACCGAAGTACCGGAGAAATTGTAAAGAAGTCCCAAAGACTGATTGGAGAAAATGAAAAGCGTTTTGGAAAGGAACTTAAGACAAACCGGGAGAATGGAATAAAAATCGATATTCACATCTTTGAAGATGACCGGCAGGAAGTAGAGTATATGATTGGGGATATCAGGAAATACTTGCAGGAGGGGCATAAATACAGGGATATTGCTATTCTGTTTCGAACCAATACCGGCAGCAGAAAGAGTGTGGAGCAGCTGATGGCGTATAACATCCCTTTTCAGATAAGGGATGGCTTGCCGAATCTCTATGAGCATTGGGTGGCAAAGGACGTACTTACCTATATGCATCTGGCGGGAGGCAGCAGACTTCGGAGTGAATTCCTTCGTATCGCCAATAAACCGAACCGCTATCTTGCCAGAACCTCGTTTATGGATCCGGAGATTGCTTTTGAATCCTTATACCAGGTGTATGAAGAACGTCAGTGGATGTGGGAGCGGATTGAAAAGCTGGAGCATGATTTGAAAGTAATGGCTCCTATGACACCATTTGGAGCCATTAATTATATACGATATGGAATCGGATACGAGGGCTATCTGAAGGAATATGCACAGTATCGCAGGATAAGACCCGAGGAGCTGCTGGAAATCATGGATGAGATTGCGGATACGGCCAGGGGATTCGATAAGATGGAGGACTGGTTTGCTCATATAGAACGTTATAAAGAAGAGCTGAAACGCCAGAATCAGACCCGGCAGCAGAAGTCGGATGGAATTACAATTTCCACACTGCACAGCAGCAAGGGACTGGAATTTGATAATGTATATATACTGGATGTGAATGATGGAATCATACCCTACAAAAAGGCAGTTCTGGACGCAGATATGGAAGAAGAGCGACGTATGTTCTATGTGGGGATGACAAGAGCTAAGAACAGACTTCATCTTTATGCGGTTCAGGAACGCTATGAAAAGAAAACAGAAATATCCAGGTTTCTGAATGAAATTTCGGAATTGGAAATTTAGCTAAATAAAATGGGAAAAATACACATATTTTCTGATAAAACCATATTGGTAAACAATTAACAATATGGTAAAATAAGCTTGAACCCGAAGACTGAACCTATCTGGAATGGAGGTACAGCGTGTTGAAAATATTATTTTACGATACCAAACAATATGACAGTGTTTCCTTCAATGAAGCATTGAGCCATTACAACGGAATTGAGATAAAGTATCTGGAGGCAGACTTAAATCCCGCAACAGCCCCGCTGGCTGCCGGATATGACGGGGTATGTGCATTTGTAAATTCGGATGTAGGAAAAGAAACAGTTGAAAAACTCGGTGAAGTTGGAGTAAAACTGATTTTACTGAGATGTGCCGGTTTTAACAACGTTGATCTGGAAGCGGCGGCGGAACATAAAATCAGGGTATTACGTGTTCCGGGATATTCTCCGGAAGCGGTTGCCGAACATGCTATGGCTCTTGCACTTGGTGTGAACCGGCGTCTTCACAAGGCATATGTTAAGGTGAGAGAGAATGATTTCAGCTTAAGCGGGCTTATGGGATTTAATTTTCACCAGAAAACAGCAGGGATTGTAGGAACCGGAAAAATCGGTGCTGCCATGGCAAGAATTTGCCACGGATTCGGCATGAAGGTCATCGCTTATGATGTGTATGAGAATCCGGACTTGAAAGATCTTGTAACGTATGTAAGTCTGGATCAATTACTGGCCGAAAGCGATTTGATTTCTCTGCATTGCCCGTTGATAGACAGCACATATCATATGATAAACAAGGAAGCTATCGCGAAGATGAAGGATGGTGTGATCCTTGTTAACACATCAAGAGGTGCGCTGGTCAAAACTGAGGATTTAATTGAGGGAATCAGAGCCAGAAAATTTTTCGGGGTGGGATTGGATGTATACGAGGAAGAGGCAACGAATGTATTTGAGAACCGCTCGAATGAGATTCTGGAGCATTCTGTAACTGCAAGACTTTTGTCATTTCCGAATGTGATGATTACTTCTCACCAGGGATTTTTCACAGCCGAAGCACTGGCGGCTATCGCAAGAACGACACTGGACAACGCGATTCTTTTCGAAAAAGGTGAAAGATCACCAAATGAAGTGAAAAGATAATACAAAGACTTAGGGCGGAGTATATAGGAATATGTACTCTGCCTTAATCATGTATGGATTGGGATTTCTTTGTTTACCTTACTTTCATTTTGGTGTATGATAAATGTATAATTCCAGGGGAAAGGAGATCCAGATGACATGTAATGAATGCCAGAAGCTGATTCCGGAATATCTGAATAATCAATTGAACAAAAAGGAACTGGAATCATTTATCAGCCATGTACGTTCCTGCCCTGTCTGTTATGAAGAACTGGAGACATATTTTATTATTGCACTGGCTACCCGTGTATTGGATGAAAGTGCAGAGGTGTCTTATGATATAAAAGACATGTTAGAGCAGGATTTAAATGATAAGGAGAAAACTTTGAATAAAAAGAAGCGAAGGTTCATTCTCTTGTTGTCGATGATCCTTCTGTTCTTGATATTGGATCTCATACTGACTTTCCACCTGCTGGGCAACTTTTAAAAAGAATAGAAAGGTTTCAAAACCAAATGAGCGAAAAAATAGTACTGATAGACGGACACAGCATCTTAAACCGTGCGTTTTACGGTGTACCGAATTTGACCAACTCTGAAGGGATTCATACCAATGCAGTATATGGCTTCCTGAACATTCTGTTTAAAATTCTGGACGAGGAGCAGCCGCAGTATCTGACGGTTGCCTTTGATTTACATGCTCCAACCTTCCGTCACCGGCAATATGCCGAATATAAGGGAACGAGAAAAGCCATGCCCGAGGAGCTGCGTGAGCAGGTTCCTCTGATGAAAGAGGTTTTGACCGCCATGGGTGTGACAATCGTGACAAAGGAAGGATATGAGGCGGATGATATCCTGGGCACTCTTGCTGTCAGAAGTGAAAAAGAAGGAAAAGAAGTGACGATTGTATCCGGAGACAGGGACCTGCTTCAGCTTGCAACGGAGCATATCCTAATCAGGATCCCGAAAACCCGTATGGGCCAGACGACAATAGAAGACTACCACACAGCCCAGGTGCTGGAGAAGTATCAACTGGCTCCAAAGCAGATCATTGACCTGAAGGCACTGATGGGGGATGCTTCTGACAATATCCCGGGAATTCCGGGAGTTGGA
The DNA here is from genome assembly GCF_018866245.1 of Novisyntrophococcus fermenticellae. Classification (GTDB taxonomy): domain Bacteria; phylum Bacillota; class Clostridia; order Lachnospirales; family Lachnospiraceae; genus Novisyntrophococcus; species Novisyntrophococcus fermenticellae. The sequence continues at coordinate 1,861,053 of NZ_CP076458.1, read as the reverse complement.
GAGAAGACGGCTACGAAAATCCTGATAGAGTTTAAAGACATAGAGACTGCATATGAACATGTGGATGAGATTAAGCCCAATAAGGCGCAGCAATCCTTAAGAGAGCATTATGATCTGGCACAATTGTCGAAAGAATTGGCCACAATATGTACAGACTGCCCCATTCAATTCGATGTACAGGATACAAGACTGCAGAACTTTTATACGACGGCTGCTTACGAGATTTTCCGCAGACTCGATTTCAAGAATCTGCTGACGCGGTTCGAAGAAGATAATACAGTTCAGGAAAAGCCGATTGAGACTGTGATTCTCCGTACCAGAGAAGAGGCAGACCATATGATTCAAAAGGCGTGTGAAGAGGGCTTGGCAGGTATTTCTCTGATTCATGACGCACAGCTTTGGGGAATCGGAATTTCGCTTGGAAGAGAGGCCGTCTATTATCTCCGGGTCGATGCCGATTTCACAGAGAACGAAGTAAAAAATGTACTGAGACGATTATTTGAAGGGTGTGCGCAAATCTCAGTTCTGGATCTGAAAGCAATACTTACTTATGTGGACACAGCGAAACCAGGGCAGGTGTTTGATACTCAGATTGCAGCATATCTGATTAACCCTTTGAAATCAAATTACACGTACGACGATATTGCCAAGGAATTTGCGGGTGAACTGCTGGCCACAGCTGAAGATTTGTTTGGAAGCAATAAGCTGCCCAAATTTAAGACACTGACAGAAGAGACGCTGGCTTCCTATGCCGGATACATGGCATACAGTTCCTACTGCAGCAAGGAGCCATTGCTCGGTCAGTTAAAAAAGCTGGGAATGGAGGAACTCTATAACAGGATTGAGATTCCACTCGCTTTTACTCTTTATGATATGGAAAAAGCAGGCATCCGGGTGGATGCTGAAGCCTTGAAGGTCTATGGAGAGCAGCTTCAGGTACGGATTGACGAGCTGCAGAAAATAATTTACGAGCAGGCCCAAGAGGAATTTAACATTAACTCGCCCAAGCAGCTGGGCGTGATTCTCTTTGAAAAGCTGCAGCTTCCCGGGGGAAAGAAGACAAAGACGGGCTATTCTACGGCGGCGGATGTTCTGGAAAGACTGGCGCCGGAAGCCCCGATTGTCAATGATATTCTGGAATATCGGCAGATGACTAAACTGAAGTCTACTTATGCGGACGGCCTGGCTGTTTATATTGGCCCGGACCAGAGAATCCATTCTACATTTAATCAGACGATAGCAGCAACAGGCCGTATCAGCAGTACGGAACCAAATCTGCAGAATATCCCCATTCGTATGGAGCTGGGCAGGATGATCCGTAAGGTCTTCATTCCCAAAGAGGGCTGTGTGTTCATTGATGCCGATTATTCCCAGATTGAGCTCCGGGTATTGGCACATCTTTCCGGAGATGAGCGATTGATACAGGCTTACAGGGAGGCACAGGATATACACCGGATTACAGCTTCGCAGGTGTTCCATGTCCCCTTTGATGAAGTGACATCTCTTCAAAGACGGAATGCAAAGGCGGTAAACTTTGGCATTGTCTATGGAATCAGCTCCTTTGGATTGAGCCAGGACTTGAGTATCAGCAGAAAGGAAGCTTCCGAGTATATTGAGAAGTATTTTGAGACCTACCCCGAGATAAAGAAATTTCTGGATCATACGGTGGAAAAGGCGAAAGAAGAGGGGTTTGTGACCACCATGTTCGGACGCCGCAGACCTGTGCCTGAACTGAAGTCCAGTAATTTCATGCAGCGTTCCTTTGGAGAACGTGTGGCTATGAATGCACCGATTCAGGGAACTGCGGCGGATATTATTAAGATTGCCATGATACGTGTAAATGAACGCCTGAAGGATGAGGGATTGAAGGCTCTGCTGCTTTTACAGGTACATGATGAATTGCTGATTGAAGCGCCCGAAGAGGAAGTGGATGCAGTCTGTGCTATTTTAGAGGAAGAGATGAAGGGAGCAGCTGATCTGGCAGTCTCTCTGGAAGTGGATATGCATACTGGAAAGAACTGGTATGAGGCGCATTAGCCGAAGAGAGAAAACAGGACAGGAGAAGAATATGCGAGTGATTGGTATCACCGGAGGCGTGGGTTCCGGTAAAAGCGAAGTGATGAATTATATCGGACGCAATTATGAGGCTGCAATCATCCGGGCAGACGATGCTGCCCACTATCTGATGCAGCCAGGGCAGTCCTGCTATGCCCCTGTACGAAAACTTCTGGGACCCGGATTTACAGACGAATGTGGAAATTTGGACCGTAAGAAGATGTCTGCTGTTATTTTCAAAGATGAAAACATGCGCAAAAGCATCAATGCAATCGTCCATCCGGCTGTAAAGAAGTATATCAAAGATGCGATAACAAGAGAGCAAAGTGAGGGTACGACGTATCTCTTTATAGAAGCGGCTTTATTAATTGAGGATAAATATGATGAAATCTGTGACGAATTGTGGTATATTTATGCAGATGAGCAAATCCGCAGGGAACGCCTGATTCATGAACGTGGTTATTCCGTCCATAAAATCGACGAGATTATGGCAAGTCAGCTCTCAGAGGAAGAGTTTTCCCGGCACTGCGATTTTGAAATTGATAACAGCGGTGATATGGAGAACACGATCGCACAGATAAATCAGAGGATGGGTACATATGAAATTTTGTAGTATTGCAAGCGGAAGCAGTGGAAACTGTATTTTTGCCGGAAGTGCATCTACCAGCATACTGATAGATGCAGGTATTAGTGGAAAGAGAGTAGAGAACGGATTGAATACACTGGGCTATACCGGGAAAGACTTGAATGGTATACTGATTACACACGAACACTCAGACCATATTAAAGGACTTGGGGTGCTTGCCAGAAGACTTCAGATACCTATCTATGCCACGTCCGGAACGATTGGTGCAATCTTAGGCTGTCAAAGTCTGGGAAAATTTCCGGAAGGTATCTTTAAGGAAATTAAAAGTGATGAAACATTTGAAATCGGGGACATTCAGGTAGATCCATTCGCAATATCACATGATGCATCAGAACCGGTGGGATACAGAATCAGCCATGAGGACTGTTCAATTGGAATTGCCACGGATCTTGGAAAGTACGATGATTACATCGTGGATCATCTGCAGGGGCTGGATGCGCTTCTTCTGGAGGCTAACCATGATGTGAACATGCTCCAGGTAGGAGCTTATCCCTACTATTTGAAGCAGCGGATTTTAAGTGACAGAGGCCATCTGTCCAACTGCCTGGCCGGGCAGCTGCTATGCCGCCTGCTGCATGATGGATTAAAAGAGATTATCCTTGGGCATTTAAGCAAAGAGAATAATTATGAAGCACTGGCTTTTGAAACCGTTTGTTCCGAAGTGACCATGGGAGATAATCCTTATAAATCCAAAGACTTTCATATTGCGGTGGCCAGGAGAGATGAAGTTTCGAATATGATTCTTGTTTAAGAGGAGAAAGTTATGAAGAGAATAGTTATTACTGTGGTGGGAAAAGACACTGTGGGAATCATTGCAAAGGTATGTAATTATCTGGCATCCGTCAATGTAAACATTGAGGATATTTCACAGACAATCGTTCAGGGTTTCTTCAATATGATGATGATTGTTGATACATCTTCCTGTACGCAGACGTTTCAGGATATGTCAGAGGAGTTAAGAAAATTGGGCGAAGAGATCGGTGTTACGATTAATTGCCAGCATGAAGAAATCTTCAATATGATGCATAGAATTTAGTCTGTTAAAGGGGAAAATACGCATGATTAACATGTTTGAAGTCAATGAGACGAATCATATGATTGCAGAAGAAAACCTGGATGTGAGAACCATCACCATGGGAATCAGTCTTTTGGACTGCATCGATTCCGATCTTGAAAAACTGAATCAAAAGATTTATCACAAAATTGTAAAGTATGCCGAAAATCTTGTAAAAGTCGGCGATGAGATTGCAGGCAAATACGGCGTTCCTGTAGTGAATAAACGAATATCCGTAACGCCTGTATCCTTGATAGGCAGTGCGGCATGCAGGACACCCCGGGACTACGTAACAATAGCGGAAACTCTGGATAAAGCAGCACACCAGGTGGGAGTGAATTTCATCGGTGGTTACTCTGCACTGGTATCCAAGGGAATGACCCCGGCAGATGAGTATTTGATCCGCTCCATCCCGGAGGCACTTAGCAGGACGGTCAATGTCTGCAGTTCTGTCAATGTAGGTTCTACAAAGACAGGCATTAACATGGATGCGGTAAGAATGATGGGCGAAATCATTAAAGAAACAGCGGAAGCCACCAAAGATGACAGCTGTATGGGGTGTGCCAAGCTGGTTGTATTTTGCAATGCACCCGATGATAATCCTTTTATGGCCGGTGCTTTTCATGGGGTAACAGAAGCCGATGCGATTATTAATGTGGGGGTATCGGGTCCGGGTGTCGTAAAACATGCTCTGGAAAAGGTCAGAGGTGAGAACTTTGAGGTTCTTTGTGAAACAATAAAAAAGACGGCATTTAAGGTGACACGTGTAGGTCAGCTGGTGGCCCAGGAGGCATCCAGGCGTCTTAGCGTGCCTTTCGGTATCATAGATCTGTCATTGGCGCCCACACCTGCCATCGGAGATTCTGTAGCAGAAATTCTGGAGGAAATCGGACTGGAGACAGTAGGCGCTCCCGGAACGACAGCCGCCCTTGCCCTGTTAAATGATCAGGTCAAGAAAGGTGGTGTTATGGCATCCTCTTATGTAGGTGGACTTAGCGGTGCATTTATCCCTGTCAGCGAGGATCAAGGGATGATCGATGCCGTTAATGCAGGAGCACTGACACTGGAAAAACTGGAGGCCATGACTTGCGTCTGCTCCGTGGGACTCGATATGATCGCTATTCCGGGTGATACATCTGCAGCTACGATTGCAGGAATTACAGCCGATGAGATGGCAATCGGCATGATCAATCAGAAGACGACTGCTGTACGTCTGATACCGGTAATCGGAAAGGATGTGGGAGAGACCGTAGAGTTTGGCGGACTGCTGGGTTATGCGCCAATTATGCCGGTAAACAGGTTTTCCTGTGAGAAGTTTGTCAACAGGAAGGGAAGGATTCCGGCCCCGATTCACAGTTTTAAGAACTGATGTTACCGGATGACTAACGGAATGCTTCTTTCATCTGTGGACGAAGTTTTTCTTTTCATGGCAGAAACCGTATGATACAGGTTGGAGGCGAACAGATCCTCTTTATAGCTTTCCGGGGGAATGTCCGCCAGCTTGCCTGTCAGCTCTCTGGAAGAGGAATTCTTGATGTGTTTCAGCAACCCCGCTGATTCTTTTCGGAATCCAAGCATTCGGATGAACGGGGGTGCGCCTCCGTCCTGCTTTAGCTGCAAAATCGTGTGCAGTAAGGCGCGGTTGATGCGGACTCTGGTGATATCCCTGGTTTTTAATTGCTCTGCAAACTGGCCAAAGGATCTGAAGTCCTGAAGCGAATTACAGACTCTGTGAGCCAGACTTTCGGGAAAATCAAGATAAGCGGCCAGGGTGTCGGGTGTGTTTTGCATCAATGTATATTTCAGCAGCAAGGAGTAATCTTCCTCTGTCATCACTGAACCGGATTTTTGTGCCCTTGCAAGTTCAGACAAGACATCCTGAGGGACCAGTCCCTGTAACTTTTCTGCTCCTTTATTAAGCAATATGTGACGAATTGCGGTGGCAGACGCAAAGCAGGAATCAACCTTCTCCGAATGATAGTTGTTGGAGGTACGGGCTACTGTACAGGGAATAATCGGACTGCTTAAGCTGCGGATGGCTTTTACATATTCAATACCAAGGGTATTGTTGGGGGAGGTGAAAAACTCATCAGACAGGGGGAGCTTTTCATCTTCAAACAGGTTGGTTTCCCGGAAAGCCGCCTGTAGTGCCTTGTGATGAGCGGCAGGATAGGAAGCTCCTTTTTTTTGCTCTTTTTTCAGAACTTCCTGATAGATTACAGGCTCCTGTTCCAGGAGCCTGGCTATTTTTATAAAAGGGCTGATTTCCCCGTGTTCACTTCCAAAACAAAGGTAATTCACCACCCCCAGATCGTGAAGAATTTCTACGGCACCGGAAGCAAAATCCTTTGCACTGGCCGAGGCAAAGCGTACCGGAAGCTCCAAAACCAGGTCAGCGCCATGTGAAAGTGCCATTCTGGCCCGGAGATGCTTTTCAAGGATGGCGGGCGTACCTCGCTGAACATAGTCACCGCTCATGACAACTATTATATAATCTGCTCCGGTTTTTCTGCGGGCTTCCCGCAGCTGATAGGCATGTCCGTTATGGAATGGATTGTATTCCGCAATTACACCGGTAACTATCATAAAATAAATTCCTTTCTGACCTTTCAGATGTATCTGAAAAAGTACATTCTTTCTCAAGTGATAATATAATAGAAGTACTGGAAATACAAGGGTTTTTTGAAAATTCCGAACGTTGTTAAAATAATAACTAACCTTGTGGTCGCTTTAAATAAGGCATATAATAGAAATAGTGAGCTAATACTACGAAAGGAATCAAAAATCATGGGATTTATTGAGAAAATCAAAGAGAGAGCGAAGCAGGAAAAGAAAAAAATCGTATTACCGGAATCTGAGGACAGAAGGGTGTTAGAGGCTGCGGCTCAGATATTATCTGAGGATATTGCAGATTTGATCATCATCGGTTCTGAAGAGGCAGTTAAGAAGAACGGAGAGGGGCTGGATCTTTCCAAGGCTGTATTCGTAGATCCCGCCACATATGAGAAAACACAGATTTATATCGACAAGGTTGTTGAACTTCGTGCTAAAAAGGGCATGACACCTGAAAAGGCAAAGGAAACGATTTTGAACGATTACACATATTATGGGGTGATGATGGTTAAGATGGGAGATGCGGACGGACTTGTTTCCGGTGCCTGCCACTCTACCGCAAACACACTTCGTCCATGCCTTCAGATTCTGAAGACAAAACCCGGAACCAAGCTAGTGTCTGCATTCTTTGTTATGTCCGTTCCGGACTGTGCATATGGAGAGGATGGAGTTTTTGTATTTGGCGACTGCGGCTTAAACCAGAATCCGAATCCGGAAGAACTGGCTGCAATCGCAGGAGCCTCAGCAGAATCATTTGCCATGTTGGTTGGAAAAGAACCAAAGGTGGCTATGCTTTCTCACTCATCGATGGGAAGTGCAAAGCATGCGGATGTGGATAAAGTAGTAGAAGCTACGAAGATTGCAAAGGAGGAATATCCGGAATTAGCGCTGGATGGAGAACTGCAGCTGGATGCGGCCATTGTTCCGGACATAGGAGCGTCAAAGGCTCCTGAAAGTAAAGTGGCAGGACAAGCCAATGTTTTGATTTTCCCTGACCTGGATGCAGGAAATATCGGATACAAACTGGTTCAACGTCTTGCAAAAGCAGAGGCTTACGGTCCGATGACACAGGGAATCGCTGCTCCCGTCAATGACCTTTCCCGGGGATGCTCAGCAGAAGATATCATAGGTGTAGTTGCAATCACAGCCGTGCAGGCACAAAATCAATAAAAATCGGAGGAAACAGATAATGAATGTTTTGGTAGTAAACTGTGGAAGTTCATCTCTTAAATTCCAGTTAATTAATTACGATAACAGGGACGTGCTTGCAAAGGGAATCTGTGAGCGTATCGGCCTTGACGGAAGCTTTACGTATCAGCCAAAGGGCGGTGAAAAAGAAACTCTGGAGGCTGCTATGCCTACCCATGTAGAAGCGATACAGTTCGTACTGAATGCGCTGGTGAATGAAAAAACGGGTGTAATTAAGGATTTAAGTGAGGTAGATGCGATTGGACATCGTGTACTCCATGGTGGTATGAAGATTACACAGCCTGTCATCATCGATGATGAGGTCATCAAAGTCATCGAAGATTGTGCGGATCTGGGACCACTTCATAACCCGGCCAATCTCATGGGAATCAATGCCTGCATGAAACTGATGCCGGGTGTGCCGAATGTTGCCGTATTCGATACAGCATTCCATCAGACCATGCCTCCGAAGGCATATATGTATGGGATTCCCAGAGAGTATTATGAAAAGTACGGGATTCGTAAATACGGATTCCACGGAACCTCTCATAAATACGTATCCAAAAGAACAGCAGAATTCCTTGGCAAAGACATCAAGGATCTGAAAATCATCGTATGCCATCTTGGAAATGGTGCATCACTTTCCGCTGTAAAAGATGGAAAGTGTCTGGATACTTCTATGGGTCTCACTCCTTTGGAAGGCCTGATTATGGGTACCCGCTCCGGGGATATTGACCCTGCGGTTGTAGAATATTTGTGCAATAAAGAACATCTGACCCCATCAGAAGTTTTAAATATCCTGAACAAGAAGTCCGGTATGCTGGGCATGACCGGAATTTCCAGCGATCATCGTGATATCTGTGAAGCAATGGAGGAAGGCAATCAGGCGGCAATTGACTGCATGGATGCATATTATTACAGAATTATCAAATACATCGGTTCTTACATCGCTGCTATGGGTGGTGTGGATGTTATTACATTTACAGCCGGAATTGGTGAAAATGGAAATGCACTTCGTAAAGCACTTTGTGAAGCTTTTAGCTTTATGGGACTTGTCTTTGACGATGAGGCAAACCAGGTTAATAAGCAGGAGATAATTATCACCAAGCCGGAGTCTAAGATTATAGCATGTGTAATTCCTACGAATGAGGAAATCGCAATCTGTGAAGAGACTGTTGAACTGGTTACGGCAAGTAAACAGGCATAACAGTTCAGCCAAATTTGGTCTTGACAAGTTATCTTCGAGTGAGTATACTTTATAAAGTATGATTAGGAGAGAGTTATGCTGGTTGAATTAACTAAGGTGATGTTGCAGGACGGTAATACCTGTCAGCAGGCAGTCAATCTGAATCTGAAAAACATCGAAGTATTTGGAGAACATTTTCCGGTTACGGTAAGTGCTCCTGCAGAGCTTATGATCACGAATTCCGGAAAGGGAATATTAGTGATAGAGGTTCGGGCCGATGTTCAGGTGATGATACCGTGCGCAAGATGTCTGGAAGAAGTGAAGTATGATTTTGCACTTGATACTACGCGTAAGGTGGATATGAAGCTGAGCGCAGAAGAGATGGATGAGGCAGAAGAAGAGTACAACTTCATTGAGAAAAATCAACTGAATGTGGATAAACTGGTACAGAACGAACTCTTAGTCAATTGGCCGATTCGGGTGCTGTGTAAAGAAGACTGTAAAGGAATCTGCAGCCGATGTGGCGCTAATCTCAACCATGGTGATTGTGGCTGTGACAGAGAGGCGTTAGACCCGCGAATGGCTGCAATACAGGATATATTCAGCAAATTTAAGGAGGTGTAATTATGTCCATCTGTCCAAAGAATAAATCGTCCAAAGCCAGAAGAGACAAGAGAAGAGCAAACTGGAAAATGTCCGCTCCGAACCTTGTAAAGTGCAGTAAATGCGGAGAACTTATGATGCCGCACAGAGTCTGCAAGGCTTGTGGAACATATAATAAAAAAGAAATTATCGCTGTGGACTAATGCGAGTATCGAAGGGCTTTCCGGTCAACGGAGAGCCTTTTCACTTACACGGGTTTCGTCTCGTTTACAGAAAGGAAAAAATATGAATCCGGATTATATCACATTTACAATAGATGAGAAGAAGAATATCGCATTGATTGCGCATGATAATGAAAAGGCAAAACTGATTGAATGGTGCAAGGAAAACAAAGAGATTCTAAAGCATCATAATCTCTGCGGTACAGGAACGACTGCAAGGATGATTTCAGATCAGACAGGTCTGACGGTTAAAGCCTATAACAGTGGTCCCCTTGGCGGTGATCAGCAAATAGGGGCTAAGATTGTAGAAGGCAGGATTGATTTTGTCGTGTTCTTTTCCGATCCGCTGACTGCACAGCCTCATGACCCGGATGTAAAAGCGCTGATGCGTATCAGCCAGGTTTATGATATTCCGATGGCGATAAATAAGGCAACAGCTGATTTTATGATTCAGTCCAAATACATGACATCTACGTACGATCATGAAGTTATCAATTTTCGGAAGAATGTTCAGGAACGGGCTGAAACCCTTTGAAACAGGACTTTATACCGGCATTTATGGTGCAGGCTTATAGGGCAGTAATTGACGAAGCATTCAGTGCTGTGTTATAATGTGTCCAAAAATAAAGCGGATGTGTTTCTGGAACATTTATACAAAGGGGTTAAAGTAAGATGAAAGTAAAGAGGATAAATACAATAGCGGCGTTATGTTTAAGCGGAAGTATGTTGTTTTCGGGCTGTTCGTTTTCCGGGATAGCGGATAAGATTCTGGGACATACAGAGAAAACAGCGGAAGAGGACAAGACGTCTGAATCTGTGCAAAAGAGCGCAAATACAGTGGATCCAACTATGGAAAAGCCATCCTTTACTGTCAATCTGGAGGGTAGTGTTCAGTTTTCGGTGGGGAGTCAGGCCGCTCCGCTGACTGTAGAGGCTGCAGTGAATGATGGCGGCACAGTTACTTATCAATGGTATACAAACAATGTCAATGCAAATGGAGGCGGAGATAAGATTGAAGGTCAGACGCAGAATACGTTTGTTCCTGATACGACTGAAGAAGGTACGAGATACTACTACGTAGTAGCCACGAATAATAAGGATGGCAGTGTTACAAAGTCTACGAGTTCCACGATAGAGGTGCAGATTGTTCCGGAAGGCAATTGGGTGGAAGAGAACGGATTAAAGAAATATCAGCTTTTTGACGGTTCTTTTGTCACCGGCACATGGAAGGATATTGACGGAGGACACTATAATTTCGATGAGAATGGATATATGAGAACCGGCTGGTTCCAGGATGGAGATGGCTCCTGGTATTTTCTCAATCCGGATGGAACCATGGCAAAGGATGTGGAAATCGAAGGGTTTGCCATAGATTCCGAAGGAAAATCGGAGGCCAAAAAGCAGGCAGCGGAAGCCGAGGCGGCTGCACAGGCGGAGCAGTCCGCACAATGACGGAAGTATTACAAATAGAGTTGAAAGCAGGGAATGAAGACAATGGGTGAACTTGTAAAAGTTGCAGTGGATGCCATGGGCGGAGATTTTGCTCCGGCAGAGCCTGTAAAAGGCGCTGTGGATGCAGTAAATGAAAACGATGGAATATTTGTATACCTGGTTGGAAAAGAAGACGTGTTGAAGGCAGAACTGTCCAGATATACTTATCCGGCGGACAGAATCCAGACAGTACCTGCTTCGGAAGTAATTGAGACTGGAGAACCTCCCGTAAAAGCAATCCGCAGCAAGAAAGATTCCTCTATTGTGGTGGCTATGAATATGATTCGCCATGGGGAGGCAGATGCAATCGTATCCTCAGGAAGTACGGGAGCAATCCTTGTAGGCGGACAGGTGATTGTAGGGAGATTAAAAGGAGTGGAACGCCCACCTCTTGCTCCGCTTATTCCCACAGAGAAGGGAGCGTCGCTTCTGATTGACTGCGGAGCAAATGTGGATGCACGTCCTTCTCATCTGGTTCAGTTCGCAACTATGGGCTCTATTTACATGGAACATGTGGTTGGAGTAAAAAATCCCAAAGTTGCAATTGTAAACATAGGCGCAGAAGAGGAGAAGGGTAATGCACTGGTAAAAGAAACATTCCCACTTTTAAAAGCGAACAGGAATATTAATTTTATAGGGAGCATAGAAGCCAGGGATATCCCAAAAGGAGCAGCAGATGTTATTGTCTGTGAAGCATTTGTAGGAAACGTGATATTAAAGCTTTATGAGGGAGTTGGTTCTACATTGATTCATAAAGTGAAATCCGGCATGATGGTAAATCTGCGCAGTAAGATGGGAGCACTTTTGATAAAACCGGCACTTAAAGCTACACTGAAGTCTTTCGATTCCAGTCAGTATGGCGGTGCGCCATTGCTTGGGCTTAAGGGTTTGGTGGTTAAGACTCATGGCAGTTCAAAAGCGCTGGAGTTTAAGAACTCTATTTTGCAGTGCATTGATTTTAAGAATGAGAATATCAGTGAGAAGATTAAGGAACATATTTCAGATGAGAATGTTTCGGGGGAGGAAGATTAAAAATGGAGTTTACAAAGTTGGTTAGTATTATAGCGGATGTTTTAAATGTGGATACTGCGGAGATAACGGTGGATACTACATTTGTGGATGATTTGGGAGCGGATTCGCTGGATATCTTTCAAATCATCATGGGTATCGAAGAAGAATTCGATATTGAGATATCCAATGAGGATGCAGAGCAAATTGTATCTGTTGGAGATGCGGTTGAACAGATCAAAAAAGCAATTGGCTGAAATTGCTGTTCTACAGATAGAAATGGCATGGCAGCGTCTGTATGCTGATACTTGATCGCTGCTATGCCATTTTTGTTTTTTTGAAGTTAAGGCGGAGGAAGAAAGGTATATATGAAGAATTTTGATAAGATAAAGGATCTGGAGCAGAGAATTGGGTACCAGTTTGAGAACTTTGACCTTTTGATAATGGCCATGAGACACAGCTCCTATACGAATGAAAATAAGATGAGCAGGCTGGAGTGCAATGAACGGCTGGAGTTTTTAGGGGATGCTGTTTTAGAAGCGGTTTCTTCGGAGTTTCTGTATGCGCAGTATCCCAAAAAGCCGGAAGGAGAACTGACGAAGATGAGGGCCAGCCTGGTCTGTGAACCAACTTTGGCTTATGATGCGAGGGAGTTGAACCTGGGAAGCTATCTGCTGCTGGGAAAAGGGGAAGAAGCCACCGGAGGAAGAGGAAGGGATTCGATAACATCAGATGCGTTTGAAGCTGTAATTGGTGCAATTTTTCTGGACGGTGGTTTTGCTAATGCAAAAGAGTTTATTTTGGCTCATGTGCTGGATGATGTGGAGCATAAACAGCTCTTTTATGATAGCAAGACTATCCTTCAGGAGATTATTCAAGCTGAGAAGGAGGGTGATGTCACCTATGTAATTACCGGTGAACATGGTCCTGATCATGATAAAAATTTTGAAGCCGAGGTTCTTGTGGAGAAAGAGAGAATCGGCCGTGGCCAGGGAAGGACAAAAAAGGCAGCGGAGCAGCAGGCCGCTTACGATGCAATCTGCCAGATTAAGAAGAGTAGGTGACATATGTATTTAAAATCCATTGAAATGCATGGGTTTAAGTCCTTTGCAAACAAAATTGTGCTGGAGTTTCATGATGGTATTACCGGTATCGTGGGGCCAAACGGGAGCGGAAAGAGTAATGTGGGTGACGCAGTACGCTGGGTACTTGGCGAACAGAGTGCAAAGCAGCTGCGAGGCGGCAATATGCAGGATGTTATCTTTTCCGGTACGGAGGCCAGAAAGCCGCTTGGTTATGCATCAGTAGCTATTACTCTGGACAACTCAGACCATAAATTAAATATTGACTTTGAAGAGGTTACAGTTACCAGACGCCTGTATCGTTCCGGGGAAAGTGAATATCTTTTGAATGGCTCATCCTGCCGCCTGAAAGATATCAATGAACTCTTCTATGATACAGGTATTGGAAAAGAAGGATACTCTATCATCGGACAAGGTCAGATTGATAAGATATTAAGCGGTAAACCTGAAGAAAGAAGGGAACTCTTTGACGAGGCTGCAGGAATCGTGAAATTCAAGAGGAGGAAGTCTACGGCCCTTAAGAAACTGGCAGAGGAGCAGCAGAATCTGGTTCGGGTGACAGATATACTTTCCGAATTGACCAGGCAGCTGGGACCATTGGAACGGCAGTCTGAGTCCGCCAGAATTTATCTGAAGAAGAAGGAAGAGCTAAAAAAGCTTGACATTAATCTCTTCCTTCTGGAGATGGAACGTATCGAAGAGCAGATAGCACAAGTCAGTGCCAAATACGAAGCTTCCAGTCAGGAGCTGCAGGAATCGAACCGGAATTTTGAACAAACGAGGCAGGAATATGAGAAGCTGGAAGATGAATTGGATGACCTGGATGGGAAAATACAGTCGGCCAGGGATCAGACAAGCCAGAACACTTTGATGAAACAACAGTTGGAGAGTCAGATTGAGCTTCTGAAAGAACAGATACATACGGCCCGGATGAACCATGAGCATTATAAGACCAGGATTACAGCAATACAAGAAGAACTGGAAAGGCGTACTGAGGCGAGGACCGGGTACCAAAAGGAACAGGAAAATCTGGATATCTGTCTGGCTGAGGTAAGTGAAAAAAAGACATCCAAAGAACGGGAACTGGAAGAACTTCAAAAGAAAATAGAAGAGAATCATCTTGCGGTCGAAAACGGAAAGAATGATATCATAGAAATTTTAAATAAAAGAGGCTCTATTAAAGGAAAAATCCAGAGATATGACGCTATGCTGGAACAGATCGGCATCCGGAAAGCAGAGCTGAATCAGAAACTTCTCCGTCTGAAAAGCGATGAAGCACAGCAAGTCAATGCTCTGGAGGAACTGCAGGCGGCATATCAGGATATTAAAGAACAAGTGCGGACGGTTAAGGAGGAATATGAAGAGGCAGATCGCCAGATTGCCGGAATACAGGCTCTTCTTACAGAGCAGACCAGACAGATGGAGGTTGGGCAGACTGCTTACCACAGGGAAGAATCGCGTCTGGAGTCCCTGAAGAATATTACGGAGCGCTATGGCGGATATGGAAACAGTATTCGGAAGGTCATGGAGCAAAAAGACAGGAATCCCGGAATTCATGGTGTTGTGGCGGATTTGTTTAAGACGCAGAAGCAGTATGAGACAGCGCTTGAAACAGCACTTGGCGGAAGTATTCAGAATATTGTGACAGATAATGAAAATACGGCGAAATATCTGATTGAATATCTGAAGCGGGGAAGATTTGGGCGTGCTACCTTCCTGCCGCTTACAAGCATGAATAGAAAACAGGCATTTATCAATGAGGCTGCACTGAAGGAGGCGGGTGTCATCGGTATTGCCGCCAATCTCGTGGAATATGACAGTATTTATGAAGGCCTTTGCAGTCATCTGCTGGGACGCACACTGGTTGTGGATACCATCGATCATGCAATTGCTTTGGGAAGAAAATATAAACAATCCATACGTATGGTCACGCTCGAAGGTGAATTATTGAGTCCAGGCGGTTCGATGTCCGGTGGTGCATTCCGCAATAACAGTAATCTGCTGGGGCGCCGGCGGGAAATCGAGGAACTGGAATCCAGCGTGAAGGCATTGAAAAAGGATATGGATGCCGTACAGTCAGAAATCATGGAGAATCGAGGCAAACGAAATCGATTAAGGGATGACAGAACCGAGATTAATGAAAAATTACAGCAGCTCTACCTGCGGCAAAATACTGCAAAAATAAATATGAGCCAGGCCAGAGAAAAGACGGTGGATCTCCAGAGTGGGTTTACAGAACTTCAAAAAGAGGCTCTGGAAATTGAAGCACAGATTGGAGAAATCGGACGAAATAAGCGTATAATTGAGGAAGAACTGGAAGTCTCCAAAAAGATGGAGGACAAACTGGGAACAGAGATATCCGCCCGTCAGGAAGAACTGGATGCACAGATACGTGAAGAAAATGATAAAAATAAAATTCTGGAATCCATCCGCCTGGAATTTGCCAATGTGAAACAAAAATACGAGTTCCTGCAGTTGAATCTGCAGCGGCTGGATGATGAAATTATGCGTTTTCGAAAAGAGGAAGCCCAAATCAATCATGCAATGGAAGAAGAATCCGGCGATATTGGCAAAAAAGAAGGTGATATCCTGGAGGTTCAAAAGACCATTGAGGCAGCGGGGCAGGCGGGCGAAGAGAACACTGTATGGATGCAGCAGCTTTTGAAGAAAAAGGAGGAACTCAATCAGTCCCACAAGTCCTTTTTCGAAAAAAGGGAAGAACTTTCTAAACATATAAATCTGATGGATAAGGAGTGCTTCCGGCTGAACAGTCACAAAGAGAAGCTGGAGGAGACGAAGGAAACGCGGATTAACTATATGTGGGAGGAATACGAGATAACGCCTGGGCATGCCCGAAGCTGGCAGATGGAAGAGCCCGTGGAAGCCGGTGAAATCCGCAGACAGGTTGCCGTTCTAAAAGATGATATCAGGAAGCTTGGACCGGTCAATGTCAATGCAATTGAAGACTTTAAAGAGATTCAGGAGCGGCATACGTTTCTGCAGAATCAGCATACCGATCTTGTGAAGGCGGCGGAAACACTGCAGGGCATTATCGATGAGCTTGATACGGGTATGCGAAGGCAATTTACAGAGAAGTTTCAGGAAATTAAAATTGAGTTTGATAAAGCCTTCAAACAGCTGTTCGGAGGCGGAAAAGGGACACTTGAGCTGACCGAGGATGAAGACGTACTCGAAGCAGGCATTCGGATTATCAGTCAGCCCCCGGGGAAGAAGCTGCAGAATATGATGCAGCTCTCAGGAGGTGAAAAGGCTTTGACAGCTATTGCCTTGCTTTTTGCTATCCAAAATCTGAAACCATCTCCATTCTGCCTACTGGATGAGATTGAAGCAGCGCTTGATGATTCCAATGTTACGAGATTTGCCCAATATCTCCATAAGTTGACAAAAAATACGCAATTTATTATTATTACACATAGAAGAGGAACCATGAACGCTGCAGACCGTCTCTATGGCATCACGATGCAGGAGAAGGGTGTATCTACATTGGTATCCGTTAATCTTATAGAGAATGAATTGGATAAGTAATAGACCAAATGAGGAGGCAAGTGTATATGGCTGAGGAGAAAGTTGGCTTTTTTAAACGCCTGGTAAAAGGACTGACAAAGACCAGAGACAGTATCGTATCGGGAATAGATTCCATTTTCAGTGGATTCTCCAGCATTGACGATGATTTTTATGAAGAGATAGAAGAAATTCTGGTGATGGGGGATATTGGAATCAATACCACCACGGCAATTATAGAAAACCTGAAAAAGGAAGTAAATGAAAGACATATCAAGGAGCCCTCAGAATGCAAGCAGCTTTTAATTGACAGTATTAAAAAGCAGATGGCAGTAGGGGAGACGGCATATGAATTTGAACATCGCAAATCTGTAATTCTCGTAATTGGTGTTAATGGTGTGGGGAAGACTACATCTGTCGGAAAGTTGGCCGGTAAACTAAAAGAGCAGGGGAAAAGGGTTATCCTGGCGGCTGCAGACACCTTCCGCGCTGCTGCAGGGGAACAATTGACACAATGGGCCGGACGAGCGGGAGTAGAGATTATAGGCGGTCAGTCTGGGGCTGATCCTGCCTCTGTGGTCTATGATGCAGTTGCAGCGGCAAAAGCAAGAGATGCAGACATCCTGATTTGTGATACTGCCGGGCGTCTGCACAATAAGAAAAATCTGATGGAAGAGTTAAAGAAAATCTACAGAATACTGGAAAAAGAATATCCTGAAGCCTATCTGGAAACGCTGGTGGTACTGGATGGGACGACCGGGCAAAATGCACTTGCTCAGGCCCGTCAGTTCAATGAAGTGGCACACATAAACGGAATTATCCTTACAAAGCTGGACGGGACGGCAAAAGGCGGCATTGCAGTGGCAATAGAGTCCGAGCTGGATATTCCGGTCAAATATATTGGAGTTGGAGAAGGGATTGACGATTTACAGAAATTTGACTCACAGGAATTTGTGAATGCATTATTCAATATTACAGTCGATGCCTGAACAGTGTCGGCAATACCTGAAGATGAGATTATAGCCGTGCAGGCAGAAAGAGTGGGTAAAGATGGAAGAAAATGAGAACAAAGAACAGCCGCAATCTGAAATGCTGACCCTCGAGAAATTTGAGGAGGCATCAGATACTGTAAAACAGGTTATTCAGGAAACTAAACTGATATACAGCAAATATCTAAGTGACCAGACAGGAAACAAAGTTTACCTGAAACCGGAGAATATGCAGCTTACAGGAGCATACAAGTTAAGAGGCGCTTACTATACCATCAGTACGTTGCGTGAAGAAGAACGTAAAAAAGGTCTGATTACGGCTTCAGCAGGTAATCATGCACAGGGAGTGGCTTATGCGGCGCAGTGTTTTGGTGCAAAAGCGGTTATTGTAATGCCTACAACGACGCCCCTGATTAAGGTGGAACGTACGAAAAGTTACGGTGCGGAAGTAGTTCTGTATGGGGATGTCTATGATGAGTCATGCGCAAAGGCCTATGAACTTGCGTCAGAAGAAGGATATACCTTTATCCATCCTTTTGATGATCTTCGCGTGGCAACCGGGCAGGGAACCATAGCCATGGAAATTATTCAGGACTTGCCGCTCGTGGATTATATACTGGTGCCTATCGGCGGCGGCGGACTTGCAACCGGAGTCTCTACCCTGGCGAAGATGCTTAAACCGAATATTAAAATCATCGGAGTTGAACCTGCTGGAGCCGCATGTATGAAGGCATCTTTGAAGAATGCAAAAGTCACAACCCTTTCTCATGTGAACACCATAGCTGACGGCACTGCGGTTCAGACACCGGGCAGTAAGATATTCCCCTATATTCAGAAAAACCTGGATGATATCATTACCGTAGAGGATGAAGAGCTTGTGGTTGCATTTCTGGACATGGTGGAAAACCATAAGATGATTGTAGAGAATTCCGGCCTTCTGACAGTTGCAGCATTAAAACATCTGGATGTGAAAAAGAAAAAAGTGGTGTCTGTTTTAAGCGGCGGAAACATGGATGTCATCACCATGTCATCCGTGGTTCAGAACGGATTAATAGCCAGAGACAGAATATTCACCATCTCTGTTCTGCTGCCGGATAAACCAGGTGAACTCGTGAGAGTATCCAGTGTAATTGCTGCTCAGAACGGAAACATCATCAAATTGGACCATAACCAGTTCTTCAGTACCAACCGGACAGCTGCCGTTGAATTAAAGATAACACTGGAAGCATTTGGTACAGAACATAAGAAACAGATTATACGTGAACTTGAAAAGTCGGGCTATTGTCCAAAGATAACCCGCCCGAATTTATAGACGATATTAAAAATCTGACAGAGATAAGGAGAAAAAACATGGAAAAATCCAAGGTGTATTACACAAGTATGAGAACCGGACTTGATACGAATCTTCCAAAAAAATTAAAAAAGCTCATTTTAAAGGCAGGGATAAAAGACATTGATTTTGATAATAAATTCACTGCTGTCAAGATACATTTTGGGGAGCCGGGAAACCTGGCATACCTAAGACCCAATTATGCAAAAGTCGTAGTGGACACAATTAAGGAGCTGGGCGGAAAACCATTTTTGACTGACTGCAACACGCTGTATGTGGGAGGGAGAAAGAATGCACTGGATCATATGGAAAGTGCATACGAGAATGGATACTCTCCATTCTCAACCGGCTGTCATGTCCTTATCGCTGATGGCTTGAAGGGAACCGATGATTTAGAGGTTCCTGTGGAAGGCGGCGAATATGTGAAGGCGGCAAAAATAGGCAGAGCGATTATGGACGCAGATATATTTATCACGCTTTCACATTTTAAGGGGCATGAATCAACCGGATTTGGTGGCTGCCTGAAAAATATCGGAATGGGCTGCGGATCCCGCCGGGGCAAGATGGAGATGCACAGTGCCGGAAAACCTTATGTGGAACAAGAAGTATGTATCGGATGCAGACGCTGCACCAGGGAATGCGCACAGGATGCGATCACTGTGGAGAACAAAGTGGCATTCATAGATCATAATAAGTGTGTAGGCTGTGGAAGATGTATCGGCGTCTGTCCGCAGGATGCCATCTGCCCCGCTTCCGATGAATCCAATGATATTTTGAATTGTAAGATTGCTGAGTACAGCAAGGCTGTAGTTGCGGGAAGAAGCAATTTTCATATCAGCCTGGTCATAGATATCTCACCATATTGTGACTGTCATCCGGAGAACGATGCACCTATTGTTCCCGATGTCGGGATGTTTGCATCTTTTGATCCGGTAGCTCTGGATGTAGCCTGTGCCGATGCAGTGAATGCACAGCCGATTCTTCCGGGCAGCCTGCTGGATGAGTCCGAGCATGCGGGACACGATCATTTTGGAGCCGTATCCCCAACAACTAACTGGAGAAGCTGCGTGGAGCATGCCGAGAAGATCGGACTTGGAAGTATGGAGTACGAATTGATTGAAGTGGAATAAGGACATGACGTCAAGAAAAAATACTTGACAAGCCATAATACCTGTTGTATGATGCTAAAGGTGATGTTTTATGGATAAATTAATCGCGCAGACATTATTATATGATTTTTATGGTGAGTTGCTGACCGAACACCAACGCCGCGTATATGAAGATGTAGTTCTGAATGATTACTCGATAAGTGAAATAGCTGAGGCAGCGGGAATCAGTCGGCAAGGTGTTCATGATATGGTAAAGCGATGCGGCAGAATTTTGGAAGATTATGAATCAAAGCTGCATCTGGTCGAAAAATTCATTCACATCAAAGAGAATGTGAATTGGATTCGGGAATTGACACAAAGTGGCACGCAGTCCCAAGTGATGCGTCAGATAGAGGAAATATCCAAAGATATTCTGGAGGAATTGTAATAGATGGCATTTGAAAGTTTAACAGATAAACTGCAGAATGTATTCCGCAGCCTGAGGGGTAAAGGGCGTCTGACGGAAGCGGATGTAAAGACAGCCTTAAAAGAGGTAAAGATGGCACTGCTGGAAGCCGATGTCAATTTTAAAGTGGTGAAACAGTTTATCAAAGCCGTACAGGAACGTGCGGTGGGACAGGATGTCATGAACGGATTGAATCCGGGGCAGATGGTTATTAAAATTGTGAATGATGAACTGGTCAGACTGATGGGCAGCGAGACTACGGAGATAGCACTTAAGCCTTCGAATGAAGTCACTGTCATTATGATGGCGGGTCTGCAAGGCGCGGGCAAGACAACTACTACGGCTAAAATTGCCGGAAAACTGAAAGCCAAGGGGAGAAAACCACTGCTGGCGGCCTGTGACATCTACAGGCCCGCAGCAATTACCCAACTTCAGTTGAACGGCGAAAAGCAAGGTGTTGAAGTATTCTCTATGGGTGACAAGCAGAAACCTGTGAATATCGCAAAAGCGGCAATTGAGCATGCCAAAGCCAATAATTTTAATGTTGTAATTCTGGATACCGCAG
Source organism: Novisyntrophococcus fermenticellae (assembly GCF_018866245.1). Classification (GTDB taxonomy): domain Bacteria; phylum Bacillota; class Clostridia; order Lachnospirales; family Lachnospiraceae; genus Novisyntrophococcus; species Novisyntrophococcus fermenticellae. The sequence continues at coordinate 1,839,946 of NZ_CP076458.1, read as the reverse complement.
GACGTCTGCACATTGATGAAGAGATGATGCAGGAGTTAATCATAATCAAAGAGACAGTACAGGTGGATCAGACCATATTGGTAGTCGATGCTATGACAGGTCAGGATGCTGTGAATGTATCCGAGATGTTTAATACAAAGGTGGGCATTGATGGAGTTATTCTCACAAAGCTGGATGGAGATACCAGAGGTGGTGCTGCTTTGTCCATTAAAGCAATCAGCGGTAAGCCGATTCTGTTTATAGGTATGGGTGAGAAGCTCTCCGATCTGGAGCAGTTCTATCCGGATCGGATGGCCTCCCGTATTCTGGGCATGGGAGATGTGATGAGCCTGATTGAAAAGGCACAGGAGAGCATCGACCAGGACAAAGCCAGAGAAATGGAACAAAAGCTTAAAAAAGCACAGTTTGGCTTTGATGATTATCTGGAAAGCATGAATCAGATGAAAAAGATGGGTGGAATCGGAAGTGTTCTTGGAATGTTCCCGGGGATGAATGGAAAGCTTCAGGATATTGAAGGTGCCATTGACGAAAAAGATCTGGCCAGAAAAGAGGCAATTATCTATTCGATGACCCCACAGGAAAGAGCCAATCCGGACTTGCTGAATCCTTCCAGAAAGGCGCGGATAGCCAGAGGCTGCGGACTGGATCTGGCTGAGGTAAACCGCTTTGTGAAACAGTTTGATCAGACCAGAAAGATGATGAAACAGATGCCAGGGCTGATGGGCGGCAAGGGTAAGAGACGCGGAGGTTTCAAACTGCCGTTTTAACCGGTAAGTTTGTTCTCATATAAAAAATGTAATTATTCACAGGGAGGTGAATGCAATGGCAGTAAAGATTCGTTTGAGAAGAATGGGACAGAAAAAGGCTCCTTTCTATAGAATCGTAGTGGCGGATTCCAAATCTCCGAGAGATGGAAGATTTATCGAGGAGATCGGGACATACGATCCAAATTGCGATCCAAGCGTATACAGCGTTAACGAAGAAGCAGCTAAAAAGTGGCTTGCTAATGGTGCGCAGCCTACAGAAGTTGTAGGAAAGATTTTCAAGCTGGCTGGTATTGAAAAATAAATACGGTGCGGAGGTGTCTTGTAATGAAAGAATTAGTAGAAGTAATTGCAAAATCTCTGGTTGAGAATCCGGACGAAGTGGTCGTTACCGAGACCGAAAGCGGGGATTCCGTATTGGTGGAATTGAAGGTGGCCTCTTCTGATATGGGTAAAGTTATCGGAAGGCAGGGGCGGATTGCCAAAGCAATCCGTGCGGTTGTAAAGGCTGCTTCTTCCAAATACGATAAGAAAGTTGTAGTAGAAATCCTTCAGTAAGTTTTATATGTTGAGGTGTTTTACGAAGGTGATACCCCTGGGAGAAACTTGTTACGACAAAGTTTTTCTTCCAGGGGTACACTGTTATTCCGGGAGGTTGGCATGGAAGAGTTTCTAAAGGTGGGGATTATCAGCTCCACCCATGGTGTACGTGGTGAAGTAAAGGTATTTCCCACAACTGATGATGTCCGGCGATTTAAGAAGCTGAAAAAAGTCTGCATAGATCCCGATACAGAAAGAAAATTTCTGGAGATAGAGGGTGTAAAATTCTTTAAGCAATATGCAATTCTAAAATTCCGGGGTATTGACATGCTGGACGATGTACTGCCCTACAAGGGCTGTGAGCTTTATGTGGAGCGAAAAGACGGGGTGCCGTTAAAAGCAGACGAATATTACATCGCGGATTTAATTGGGATGAAGGTATTTAATGAAGACGGAAAATTATTTGGCTCGTTAAAAGATGTGTTAGAGACAGGAGCCAATGATGTATATATTGTAGAAACAGTTGAACATGGAGAGGTTCTGATTCCAGCGATTAAGGACTGCATTCTGGAGGTGGATATAGAGAAGCAGAGAATGGTGATTCATCTCCTGGAGGGTCTGATATGAGATATCATGTGCTGACCTTATTTCCTGAGATGATTCATCAGGCAGCTAACACCAGTATAGTGGGAAGAGCCTTAAAAAATGGAGCCATTCATCTGGAAACCACAAATATCAGGGATTTTTCAGCGAATAAGCATATGCGTGTAGATGATTATCCTTATGGCGGCGGTGCCGGGATGGTTATGGAAGCAGAGCCTGTATTCAGGGCATATGAATCGGTAAAAGAAAAGGTTGGATATAAGCCCAGGACTGTATATCTGACGCCGCAGGGGAAAGTCCTGAATCAGACCATGGTGGAGGAGTTCGCATTGGATGAAGAGCTTATATTGCTTTGCGGACACTATGAAGGGATTGATGAACGGGTTCTGGAAGAAATTGTGACAGATTATGTATCTATTGGCGATTATGTGCTGACCGGCGGGGAACTGGGAGCGATGGTTATGATTGATGCCATATCCAGATTTGTGCCCGGCGTACTTTCCAATGAAGAATCCTCTCAGTTTGAGTCACTTCAGGATAATCTGCTGGAGTATCCACATTACACCAGACCGGAGATCTGGCATGAAAAAAAAGTTCCCGAAGTCCTGCTCTCAGGAGATCATAAAAGAATAGAGGCCTGGAGACATGAACAGTCCATCCAAAGAACGACAAAGAGGAGGCCTGATTTGTTTAAGAAGAGCTATCGGGTACACCTTGCTTTTTTCGGAAGCCCTGACCTTAAGAATCAGGCAGAAGAATTGTGTAATGCCCTGTCCAGATATGGAGAACTTCTGAACTTTAATCGAAAGAAATTAAGAAGACAAAGATACTGTTTTGAATGTCAGGACATGCTTCTTATTCTGGCAGATAAAGAAATAATTGAAAATCCAGGTGAGCCGGAGGCATTTTTAAATATGACAGGAAGAATGACTCCATGCTTTATACTGATTGCAGATGATGGCGGGCACCGGGAAAAGGTAGAACAAAAGTTACGGATATTGCTTGAATCTCAGGGATTCCTATATCAGGGCTCGCGTTTTCTGTCTGATTCCGGGAATTGCAGTCAGATAAATAAAATTGCTTTGGAGATACGAAAACAGCTGGAATAAAAAATTTGTTGCATTCTGTAAATACTTATAGTATAATAATCGATGTTGTTGGTGCGAGTTTGAGAATCTTAAATTTGCGCTGGAAAGAAGAGATGGTCCGCTGTCACGTTTATCGGTGATAAGAACATCCGGAATATAATTAAGGAGAGATAACATGAACGAAATTATTAAGAAGATTGAAGCAGAGCAGTTAAAAGAGAAGATGCCTGAATTCAGTGTCGGAGATACCGTAAGAGTACATGGTAAGATCAAAGAGGGTAATCGTGAGAGAATCCAAATTTTTGAAGGGATTGTCTTAAAGAAACAGGGCGGAAGTAACAGAGCCACTTTTACTGTTCGTAAGCAGTCTAACGGAATCGGTGTTGAGAAGACATGGCCGCTGCATTCTCCGAACGTAGAGAAGGTAGAGGTTGTAAGACATGGTAAGGTAAGACGGGCAAAATTGAATTACCTGAGAGGCCGTATCGGTAAAGCTGCAAAGGTAAAAGAGCTTGTTAAATAATGAATGATAGTAACTATTGAGACTATTTTTATTGTGTTTACTCCAAGAATCACAGGGACTTATACGCAGGTATATAGTCCCTGTTTTCGAATGAGGAAAAAGATATGGGATTCAGTCCAAGGTATGTAAAGGATTATTTTTTACAGAGCAAGGTGAAAGCAATTTTAATCTATGTAGTGGAGATTGCTTTGATTGTGCTGCTGGCAGCGGGAGTATCTTTCTTTTTCTGCAAAAGTATTGTGTTGCAGGAGGGTTCTATGGAACCCACGCTAAAAGCAGGCGACCGCGTTTTAATCAACTCAGCGTCCTATAAATTGTCTTCTCCCAAGCGAGGTGATATCATCGTATACCGCACCACAGAGGATGCAAAATCCAGTCTCCATGTCAAGAGAATTATAGGACTTCCAGGTGAAACAGTACAGATAAAGGATGGACAGATACTGATTGACAACAAAACCTATGTCGAGAAAAAAGGGTTTCCGGCCATCACGAATCCAGGTCTGGCGGAAGATACGGTCAAATTGGGAAGCGGAGAATATTTTGTGCTGGGAGATAACAGAAACAATAGTGAAGACAGCCGTCATGTGGACATGGGAAATATTAAAAAGAAAAATATTATTGGGAAACTTTGGTTTGTTGTGGCCCCTATGGACAGATTTGGCATCTTAAAAAAATGATTCGATTGTCAAAAACCCATCCCGGTTGTGGAATATCGGGGTGGGCTTTTGACAATCGAATAGGAGGAATATATGAATTATCAATGGTATCCCGGGCATATGACGAAGGCAAAGCGTCAGATGCAGGAAGACATAAAACTGATAGATCTGATCATTGAGCTGGTGGATTCACGTGTCCCTCTGGCATCCAGAAATCCAGATATCAATGAGCTTGGAAAGAACAAGGCGAGATTGATCCTGTTGAACAAGGCAGACCTGGCGGATGAGCGAAAAACCCTGAAGTGGCAGGAGTATTTTGAAAAACAAGGTTTCTATGTGGTGAAAATCAATGCCAGAAGCGGTGCGGGACTAAAAGCGATTCAAGGAGTTATTTCGGAAGCATGTAAAGAGAAGACAGAGCGGGATCAAAGACGTGGGATCAAAAACCGCCCGGTACGTGCTATGGTTGTGGGAATTCCCAATGTGGGAAAATCCACATTTATTAATTCTTATGCAGGAAAAGCCTGTACAAAGACAGGAAATAAACCTGGAGTAACCAAAGGAAAGCAGTGGATTCGTCTGAATAAATCCCTTGAGCTTCTGGATACTCCGGGTATACTCTGGCCGAAATTTGAGGACCAAAAGGTAGGACTTCGCCTGGCTATGATTGGTTCCATAAAAGACGATATCCTAAACGCACAGGAACTGGCGTTGGAGGAGCTTGGCTATCTTAAAGAAGAGTATCCCGGTGTTCTTCATCAAAGATACGGCATCCAGGAGTCGGAGGATGTGATACAGATGCTAAGGGAAATTGCTGATGTACGTAAGTGCATCTTGAAGGGCGGCGAACCTGATTACGAAAAGGCGGCGGCTATTCTTCTGGAAGAATTCCGTAATGGTAAGCTCGGAAGAATTTCTCTGGAGCAGCCGCCGGAAGGAACAAAAGATGAGTAAATCAATTGCAGAGATAAAAAGAGAATTTGAGCAGGCAGAGGAGTCCCGGGTGGATGATCTCTGCATCTGCTATAAGTCAGATTCACGCATTGGTGTACAGAATCTGCTTAGAAAAGCCAGAAAAGGACAGAGCCTCCTTATGAAAGAGCGGGAACGAACCGAATGCCTGAAGGAATTTGAAAGAAAATATGAACACTTAGGATATGTCTGCGGAATTGATGAGGTAGGCAGAGGACCGCTGGCAGGGCCGGTGGTGGCAGGAGCTGTCATATTGCCAAAGGATTGTCAGATATTGTACCTGAATGATTCCAAACAATTATCTGCCGGTAAAAGGCAGGAATTGTACGAGATTATTATGAAAGAGGCTGTCTCTGTTGGCATTGGATACAGCAGCCCGGCCAGAATTGATGAAATAAACATCCTGCAGGCGACTTATGAGGCCATGAGAGAGGCCATAGGAAAGCTCAGTCCACAGCCCCAGGTGTTGTTGAATGATGCGGTTACGATTCCCGAGGTGGTCATTCCCCAGGTTCCTCTTGTAAAAGGAGATGCCAGAAGCATATCCATAGCTGCAGCAAGTATAGTGGCAAAGGTCACAAGAGACAGACTTATGGTGGAATATGACAAAATCATGCCGGAATACGGGTTAGCCTCGAATAAAGGATATGGTTCTGCGGAACATATTCAGGCACTTAAAACATACGGGCCATGTCCCATACATAGAGCATCGTTTATCAGACATTTCTGCTGATGGAGGTACCATGAACAAGAGAGAAGTGGGAAGCAGGCAGGAGGAACATGCGTGCGAGTATTTAAAGGCGAAAGGGTATGAGATTCTGGATCAGAATTTTTTCAGCCGCTTCGGTGAAATTGATATCATAGCAAAGCAGAAAGATACGATTGTCTTTGCGGAGGTCAAATACCGGAGTGATACGAGGATTTCCTTTCCTGAGGAAGCTGTAGGATATAAAAAACGCAGAAGAATTATCAAAACTGCAGATTATTACAGAATAAAAAAAAGCATCCCGGAGGACAACCCCTGCCGGTTTGATGTGCTGGCCATTACAGAAGAAGGGATTGTCCACTATACAAATGCTTTTGGATATGATGGTAAAAGTTAAGCGTGTGTTTTCTTTGGCAATATTTTTTTATCTGCAAAAGGAGTATAAGGCGTGAATATCAGATGGAAAGATGTAAATCAAAAAAAGATGGAGGTTGTCTGTCGAAAAGGGGTGACTTATCTGGAGTTTCCTGAAATAACAGCAACGAATCTTGTGACACATGGATTTTCCACCCGTCTTGGTGGTGTGAGCGAAGGAATCTATGGGACTATGAATCTCAGCTTTACCAGAGGGGATGATGAAGGGAAGGTCAGGGAAAACTACAGAAGAATGGCCTCGGCTCTTGGAATCTGTATAGAGAGCATCGTTACTTCGGATCAGACGCATACCACCAACGTACGTCTTGTGCGCAAAGAGGACTGTGGAAGTGGGATAACGAAGGAGAGAAAATTCCATGATGTGGATGGATTGATTACAAATGTTCCCTTCGTTACACTTGTTACTTTTTATGCGGATTGTGTTCCGCTATATTTTGTGGATCCTGTACATAAAGCAATTGGTTTGTCCCATTCCGGATGGAAAGGAACGAAGGACAAGATGGGAAAGGCAACGGTAAAAGCTATGACACAGGCATTTGGAACCAGCCCCCGGGACCTTATTGCGGGCATAGGCCCTTCCATTTGCCAGGAATGTTATGAAGTGAGTGAAGACGTGATAAAGGCGTTTTCTGCAGCCTTTGATCAGAAGCTGCATCCGTCTCTTTTCTATCAAAAAGAAAATGGTAAATATCAGCTAAATCTGTGGGAGGCCAACCGGCAGGTGCTGTTGGAAGCAGGAGTGACAGAAGAAAGGATACAGAGGCCAAATCTGTGTACTTGCTGCAACCCGGATTTTTTATATTCTCATAGAGCTTCAAAAGGGAAAAGAGGAAATCTGGGAGCGTTTTTGATGTTGAAATGACAAATTTACATTAAAGGCTGGAATCCATAAATATCGTATTTGTGGATTCCAGCCTGTGTTGTAAGACTATTCTTTTATCTGCATTTCTCCAAAAGTTTTGTGATTTTCTTTGTAGTGGAGCGCACCTTATCCACGGAAACATCATGATTTAAAATATCAATAATACTTGCAATGTACTTACCCATGGAAGCCGGTTCGTACCATTCCCGGCCCAGCAGATTTGGTGTACGATAGGTCAGATCTGTTGTAATGATTTTTTCGATATATCCCTTTTTGTAAAACTCATCAAATTTCTCCAGTCCATCCGTAAAAAGGCCAAAAGTGGTACAGACGAATACACGGGCGGCTCCGCGCTCCTTTACCTGTTTTGCCACGTCCAGCATACTTTCTCCTGAAGAGATCATATCGTCAATAATAATGACGTCCTTTCCCATTACGGAATCTCCCAGAAACTCGTGAGCAACGATGGGATTCTTGCCATTTACGATTGTAGAATAGTCACGGCGCTTATAAAACATACCCATATCAACGCCCAGAATATTCGAGAAGTATACGGCTCTTGACATGGCTCCTTCATCGGGGCTTATAATCATCAGATGGTCATTGTCCAGGTGCAGATCAGGTACAGACTTTATCAATGCCTTCAAAAACTGATAGGTAGGCATGAAATTGTCAAAACCGGACAGAGGAATAGAGTTCATGACACGGGGATCATGTGCGTCAAAGGTTATGATGTTGGAAACTCCCATATTACTCAGTTCCTGCAAGGCCAGTGCGCAGTCAAGTGATTCCCGGCTGGTGCGTTTATGCTGTCTTCCCTCATACATAAAGGGCATGATTACATTGATACGGTGTGCCTTTCCGTTCGCCGCAGCGATGATACGCTTCAGGTCCTGAAAGTGATCATCCGGAGACATGTGGTTGGTATGACCGAAAGCTTTGTAAGTGATGCTCCAGTTGCAGACGTCGACCAGCAGGAACAGATCGGCACCTCTTACAGAATCCATTAATCTTCCTTTTGCTTCACCTGTTCCAAAACGGGGGCAGTCACAGTTTATAAGAAAAGAATCCCCGACATAACCGGACAGATTTAACCTGCTGTTATGATGAGAGATTAAGTCTTTTCTGAATTGAACCAGATATTGATTGATGGTTTGCGCCATTTCTTCACAGCCTTTCAGAGCGGCCAGCTTTAATGGGGCAACCGGAATTGAGTTCTCAAGTGGAACTAAGTTTGCCATAGCATCCTCCAAAATATGTTGTTCTTTTGTAATCCCAATGTTGTCCTTTTTCATGCAGACATGAAATGTACAACTTTTTGACCTTCGTATCATATCATTAAACCAAATCCTCAGTCAAGGTAAAAGAGGCGATTCTATATTTGAATTTACTTGCTTTTTAGAGATGGAATTGTTATTATTATTACGATACGGAGGCAAAATGAAAGAAAACAAACATATTATTAAGACGATAGAACCCGGCAGTATAGCCGAAGAGATGGAACTGGAGCCGGGAGATGAAGTGTTTACAATCAATGGTCAGATGGTTGAGGACGTTTTTGATTATCATTATCTGACGAATGACGAATATATAGAATTAGGTGTTCGGAAAGCTGACGGTGAGGAGTGGGTTCTGGAGATCGAAAAGGAATATGAGGAGGATCTTGGAATCACTTTTGAAAGCGGGCTTATGGATGAATACCGCTCCTGCTGTAACAACTGTATCTTCTGTTTTATCGATCAGATGCCGAAGGGCATGCGGGAAACGCTTTATTTTAAAGACGATGACAGCCGTCTCTCTTTTCTACAGGGAAACTATGTCACCCTGACCAATATGAGTGACCACGACATAGACCGGATCATACAATATCGCCTTGCGCCCATCAACATCTCGTTTCATACCACAAACCCTGTGCTCCGGTGCCGGATGCTGCATAACCGGTTTGCCGGGGATATTTTTCCAAAGGTACAAAGGCTGTTTGATGCGGGAATAGAGATGAACGGGCAGATTGTATTATGTAAAGGAGTCAATGACGGGGAAGAGCTTGAGCGGAGCATCCGTGAGTTAAGCGGATACCTGCCATTTCTGAGAAGTGTTTCTGTGGTGCCTGTAGGCCTGTCACGTTACAGAGAGGGACTTTATCCGCTGAAACCATTTACAGAAGAGGATGCGCAGAAGGTTCTGGAAATCATTCACAGGTGGCAGAATAAGCTTTACCCTGAATATGGACTTCACTTTATCCATGCTTCTGACGAATGGTATGATTTGGCCGGTTGGCCGATTCCCGGAGAAAAAGCATATGATGGATATCTCCAGCTGGAAAATGGCGTGGGGATGCTGCGGCTCTTAAAGACGGAAATCATGGATGAGCTGAAGCTCCGGACCGGTGATGGCCGGACAAGAGAGCTTTCTATAGCCACCGGAGTATTGGCCGCTCCTTATATAGAGGAATATGTTTTGAAAATCAGGGAAAAATATCCGGAGATCCATGTGAATCTATATCCTGTCAAAAATGTTTTCTTTGGAGAGCGTATTACAGTTTCAGGACTGATTACAGGTCAGGACCTGAAGGAACAACTCCGGGAAAAGGAACTGGGGAACAGGCTTCTGATTCCCTGTAATATGCTGAGGCAGGGAGAAAATGTTTTTCTGGACGATATGACTGTAGAAGAGCTGGAAAAAGCTTTGGATGTATCCATCGCCGTGGTGGATGAGCCCGGGAAAGAATTTGTAAAAGCCATAGTGGAAGAAGATATGGTGATGACGCATAGAAGGAGAAAGATGTATGAGCAAACCGATAGTAGCAATTGTGGGCCGGCCGAATGTAGGTAAGTCCACACTTTTCAATGCCCTGGCAGGAGAAAAAATCTCGATTGTCAAGGACACACCGGGTGTGACACGAGACCGCATTTATGCGGATGTAAACTGGCTGAGCCACACGTTCACTCTAATTGATACAGGAGGTATTGAGCCGGAGAGTAAAGATATTATTCTTTCGCAGATGCGGGAGCAGGCACAGATAGCCATTGATACGGCAGATGTGATTATCTTTATCACAGATGTGAGACAGGGGCTGGTAGATTCTGACTCCAAGGTGGCAGACATGCTTCGCCGCAGTAAAAAACCGGTGATTCTGGTTGTTAACAAGGTAGACAATTTTGAAAAGCACCTTCTGGACACATATGAATTTTATAATCTCGGAATTGGCGAGCCTGTTCCAATTTCTGCTTCAGGCAAACTGGGTCTTGGAGACATGCTTGATGAGGTGGTCAGCCATTTTGACACAGAGATGACAGATGAAGCGGAAGATGATATTCCCAGAATCGCCGTTATTGGAAAACCGAATGTGGGGAAATCTTCTATCATTAATAAACTCCTGGGTGAAAACAGGGTGATTGTATCCGATATAGCAGGAACAACACGAGATGCCATTGACACGGTTATTGAGCATAATGGCAAAGAGTATACATTCATAGATACTGCGGGCCTGCGCCGTAAAAGCAAAGTCAAGGAAGAACTGGAACGTTACAGCATTATACGTACGGTGACGGCCGTGGACAGGGCGGATGTGGCAGTCCTTGTGATTGATGCGGCAGAGGGTGTGACAGAACAGGATGCAAAGATTGTGGGGATTGCTCATGACCGGGGAAAGGGAATTATAGTAGCGGTCAACAAGTGGGATGCAATTGAAAAGGATGATAAAACAGTTTATAAGTTTACAAACCGTGTAAGAGAAACGTTGTCATTTATTCCTTATGCTGAGATTCTTTTTATCTCTGCTGAAACGGGCCAGCGGCTTGTCAGGCTGTTTGATACCATAGACATGGTATTGGAAAACCAGACTATGAGGATTCAGACAGGTGTTCTTAATGAAATAATGACTGAGGCTGTGGCACTTCAGCAACCGCCGTCAGACAAGGGGAAACGGTTGAAATTATTTTACATTACTCAGGTTTCCGTGAAACCGCCGACCTTTGTTATCTTTGTAAATGATAAGGAATTGATGCATTTTTCCTATACCAGATACCTTGAAAACCGTATAAGAGACACTTTTGGTTTCAGAGGTACCTCTCTAAAGTTTATTATCAGGGAGCGGAAGGAGAAATAGATGGAACGAATTATATGTCTGATTATAGGATATTGCTGCGGTCTGTTTCAGACTTCATACATCTATGGAAGGATGCATGGAATAGATATCAGAAAATATGGAAGCGGCAATGCGGGAACAACGAATGCGCTCAGAACGCTGGGCCTGAAAGCCGGTCTGATTACGCTTCTGGGGGACTGCCTCAAGTGTATCGTGGCTGTTTTAATTGTGAGAGTGGTTTATGGGAATTCCCATCAGGATATCGTAAGGCTGCTTGGCTTATACGCGGCAACAGGTACCATACTCGGACACAATTTCCCATTCTACCTGAATTTTAAAGGGGGTAAGGGTATCGCTGCCACAGCCGGCCTGATTATCTCTTTTGACTGGAGATTGACACTCGTGGAAATTGTGGTGTTTTTCAGTATTTTTCTGATTACACATTATGTTTCACTAGGGTCACTTCTGGTCTATATTGTATTTGTGGCAGGCATGATTTTTATGGGGCAGACGGGGAGACTTGGTTTGCCTTCTGAATACATACCGGAGATGTATATACTGGCGATTTTACTGGCTATGCTGGCGTTCTGGCAGCATCGGTCCAATATATTAAAGCTGATAAAGGGTACGGAACGAAAGACTTATCTAAAGAAATCGAAAACGGGAGAAGCATCGAAGGATATGAAATGATGCCAGGGTCAAAAGGTCATAACAATCCGTGCATCATAGGGGTCAAAAAAGCCCCGGAAAGAAAGGTGAAGACATGGCAAATATCAGTATTATAGGAGCTGGAAGCTGGGGAACTGCACTTGCATGGCTTTTGCATAACAATGGTCATGAGATAACTGTCTGGTCCCTTATGGAGGATGAGGTGAAGAGGCTTACCAGCGAACGGGAAAATAAACGTAAGCTTCCCGGTGTTATCCTGCCGGGAGATATGCTCTTTACCTCGGATCTGCAGGGCGCATGCGAGAACAGAGATCTTCTGGTGCTGGCGGTGCCCTCGCCATATACCAGAAGTACGGCTCACAATATGAAACCTTTTATAAAAGAAGGACAGTTGGTTGTCAATGTTGCAAAGGGAATCGAAGATCACTCCCTGATGACCTTGAGTGAAATTATTGAGGAGGAGATACCGCAGGCAGTAGTGGCTGTGCTTTCCGGGCCCAGTCATGCAGAGGAAGTTGGCAAAGGTCTTCCCACCACGATTGTGACGGGTGCCAGGAAAAAGAGCACGGCAGAATATATTCAAGAGTTATTTATGAGTCCGGTATTTCGTGTCTATACAAGTCCGGATGTTCTCGGGATAGAGATAGGAGCTGCACTAAAGAATGTAATCGCGCTTGCAGCAGGAGCGGCGGATGGCCTGGGATACGGTGATAACACGAAGGCGGCACTGATTACGAGAGGTATTGCAGAAATTTCCAGATTGGCAGTTGCTATGGGGGCACAGGCGGAAACCCTTTTCGGACTTTCGGGAATTGGGGATCTGGTCGTTACCTGCGCCAGCGTCCACAGCCGCAACAGAAAGGCCGGGTACCTGATTGGGCAGGGACGTACAATGAAGGAGGCCATGGATGAGGTTCAGATGATTGTGGAGGGAGTTTATTCTGCGAAGGCCGGGCTGGCGTTATCAGAAAAGTACGGGATTGATATGCCGATTATCCGTGCTGTAAATCAAGTCCTGTTCGAAGATAAACCTGCTGCCGATGCAGTAAGAGAACTGATGCTCAGAGATAAGAAGATGGAGATTGAAGCGGATCTATGGGAAGAATAAAAAGAAGGGGCTGTGAAAAAAACAGCCCCTTCTTTTTATTCTACACCTTGTCCAACCATATCATCCGGTATACTTGCGGTTCTCAGATGTTCATCCAGTGTATCTATTGTTTCCATCTCGCTTTTGGTCAGATCAAAGTCAAAAATATCAATATTGCTTAGAATTCTGTCTTTGCTGACAGATTTGGGAATAATGCCAATATCCTGTTGAATCAGCCAGCGTAATCCAACCTGAACGGCTGTCTTACCATATTTCTTACCAATACAGGTCAGAATCTCACGGTCTGCATAAGCGCCTCTTGCAACAGGGGCATAAGCCTGTACCACAATGCCTCGCTCCTGACAATATTTCACCAATTCTTTCCGGTTCCAGAGCGGATGGCATTCAATTTGATTAACAGCAGGAATAATACCTGATATCTCAAAAAGATGTTCCAGATGCGAAATTCCAAAATTACTGACGCCGATTGACTTTGCCCGTCCTGATTGATGTATATTTTCCAATAATTTCCAAGTCTCTGCATAGCATCCAGGCACCGGCCAGTGTATCAGATAGAGATCTACATAATCCAGCTTTAGCCGTTCTAAAGAACGATTGAAGGCACCCTCGATATCCCCCATTCTTTGCGCAGTGTTCCATACTTTAGATGTTATGAATAATTCTTCTCTGGAAATATTGGAAGAGCGGATTGCTTTTCCTATACTTTCCTCATTCTTATACACAGACGCGGTGTCAATCAGCCGGTATCCTGCTTCCAACGCAGTTTCCAGTGCGCGGGCTGCTTCTTCATCTCCCGTTATTTTATATACTCCAAACCCCGCCTTAGGCATGGGACGCTCATCGTTAAGTAAAAATGCAGGTATTTCTGATGACATGATGTCCACCTCCTATGTTCTTATCATCTCTTGCACTTCTGTTTCTCATCGCAAGACCTTTTGAGCCTTAATACTACGTTACACTCTAACATATAAATGTAAACAAACAATAAGAGAATATATTAAAAAAGTAATACATAAGTATGAACATATAGAGAAATATGGACAGGAACAGCGTTTCTCCTAACAAAAGATTGTAATTAAAACGTTGTTTAAAATACATAATTTTTAGTATAGTATCAAAAAAAATACATGAAATGTCACGAATATCTTGGGGACATCTATTGATTTTAAGAAAAATGTGAGTTATAATATTAACAATTGAGTCTATCATATTTTTTATAGCAGCATTTAAGCGCTGCTTATACAAGGAAAGGAGCCGTTTATGCATTTATTAAACGATGAGAATGGCAACCCCATAGAGCATGGACATAACCATGACCACTGTGAAACACATGAACATTGCCATGAGCATGAGCATTCCTGCAAGGAGTGTACCCATGATCATAAAGATGAGAGTATTGCTTTGCTGAGTTACATGCTCTCCCATAACGAGCACCATGCCCAGGAACTGGATCAGATGGCTGATAATTTGGAAAAACTGGGAATGGATGGTGCTGCAAAGCAAATTAAAGAAGCTGTATCGGATTTTCAGAAGGGCAATATGCGTCTGAGTCTGGCACTGACATTAGTAAAAGGGCAATAAACCGGAAAAGGAGGTTTGACGAAGATGTGTCTGGCAACTGTATTTAAAGAAAGTGATAATACTGTCATATGCAGAAATGTCTCCCGAATAGATGTGGTTAATGATGCTGTTGTGATCCGGGATATCATGGGAGATGAAACAAAGGTTCAGGGAAAAATCCTGATGGTGGATCTTGCCAACAGTGTTGTTAAGCTGCAGTGCGATTAAATAAAAGCTTATTTATGAGCTTTTAATAAAAAATGTAAAAAATGGAAGCGGAGGTAGTATCAATGAAACTAACGGATATCATGAAGAAGAGGACCATGTTTTCTTTTGAGGTATTCCCACCAAAAACCGATGACGGCATGCAGAAACTGGAAGGCTGTCTGGAACATCTGTATGAATTCCAGCCGGACTACATCTCCTGTACATATGGGGCCGGAGGAAGCAATGTAGGGAAAAATCTGGAAGTCTGTAAGATGATTCAAAAAGCCGGCAACAACACAATTCCGGTTACTCATTTTACCTGTGTAGGCAATACGAAAGAAGGAGTAAAAGAACAGCTGCAGAACTATCTGGATCAGGGTATTGATCATATGCTTGCACTGCGTGGAGATCTTCCCTATGGCTGGACAGGCACGAATGGCGATTTTGACTATGCCACAGACCTGATTGCATTTGTCCGCAGGGAATTTGGTGATAAGTTTGAGATTGCTGCTTCGGGTTCTCCGGAAGGGCATATTGCATGTGGCACTTTAGAAGCTGACATTGCACATCTGAAACAGAAACAGGATGAAGGTGCTGATTACATTATGACGCAGCTTACCTATGACATGGAACAGTTTAAGTACTGGCTGGACGCTATACGCAAAGCAGGAATTACAATGCCTGTGGATGTGGGAGTGATGCCTGTAGTGAACAAGGATTCCGTAATTTCCATGTGCCTGTCACGTAATGGCTGTGCAATTCCGCGTAAACTGGCAGAGGTGATTTCACATCATTGGTTTGACAAAGATCCGGATGGCAATGATCTGCCGGAAGTAAAAGCGGCTTTCAGAGAGGAAGGCATTAATTATACCGTTAACCAGCTTCATGAATACATGGCACTTGGGGTTGATGGTATACATCTTTATGCCATGAATACATGGAAAAACAGTAAAGAAATTCTGGATCGAGCCGGAATCCGCACGTTGAAATGATTAAACTGGTTTATTTTGCCTCTTGGAGGAGAGGCTGAATAAAAATAAATAATCCTGCAGGAGTGGATGACCGGCAGGAAAGAAAGAGCTAAGGCATTTCTTACAAGGAGGATTATATGAGCGAATTCAAAATGACAACAGTTGAAGAATTTGAAGCGGCAACCAATCGACTGTTGGAGACAGGCGCCAAGGTTGGCGCGGACGCATGGCAGTTCAGAGTAAAGAACCAGACTCCACACTGTAAGTTTGGTGAAACTGGTGTCTGTTGCCGTATTTGCAGTATGGGACCATGCCGTGTAACCCCGAAGGCACCCAAAGGCGTATGCGGGTGTGATGTTCACGGAATCGTGGGAAGAAACTATTTGAAATTCACAGCCGGCGGATCTGCAACACACTCTGACCACGGCCGTGAAATCTGTCACACATTATATGAGGCGGCAGCGGATGGTAATTACAAAGTAAAAGATCCGGAAAAACTGCTCCGCATTGCAAAAGAATGGGATATTGAAACAGAAGGTAAAGACATCTATGATCTGGCACATGAGGTTGCTTTAGAGGGCTTGATGGAGTATGGCAAGCCATTTGGCACACAGAGATTCCTGAAGAGAGCACCGAAGCATACACAGGAATTATGGGAAAAGAATGAACTTGCTCCCCATGCTATAGACCGTGAGGTTTCCAGATCCTTACATATGACCCATATGGGATGCTCGTCTAAGCCGGAAGCACTGGTAAAGCAGTCGATCCGCTGTGGACTTGCAGACGGATGGGGTGGTTCCATGATGGGAACTGAATTTTCTGACGTTTTGTTCGGAACTCCAAAGCCGATTGACACCGAAGCAAACCTGGGTGTTATGGTGGCTGAGAATGTGAATATTGTAGTACACGGACATGATCCTTCGCTTTCGGAGATGATTTGTGAATATGCAGACGATCCTGAGATGATTGCGTATGCAAAAGAAAAGGGCGCAAAAGGAATCACTGTTTCCGGTGTCTGCTGTACTTCCAATGAAGTAGCTATGCGCCGCGGAATTCCTATGGCAGGAAACTTCCTGCAGCAGGAAAATGTGGTACTGACCGGTGCCTGTGAAGCGATTGTAGTTGATGTACAGTGCATCTTCCCGGCACTTGGGCCTTTGAGCAAATGTTTTCATACAAAATTCATAACGACATCTCCGATCGCCCAGATGCCTGATTCGGAATTTATCCGCTTCAGTGCAAAAACTGCCGGGGAAAATGCCAGGGCGATTGTTAAGATGGCAATTGATAACTTCCAGAACAGAAAACCGGAATTGGTTCATATCCCGGATATGAAGCAGAAGGCTACAGTTGGCTATTCACTGGAAGCTCTTGTGAAGGTTCTGGACGGCGTGACAAATACACAGGTGGACGAAACCGGAACTACAAAGCCGCTGCTGGAGTGTATTACATCCGGTGTTATCCGCGGTGCGGTGGCGATGGTAGGATGCAATAATCCGAAGATACGTCCTGACTATGCACATATTGAATTGATGAAAAAACTGATTGCTAATGACATTGTTGTCATCTCCTCCGGATGTGCTGCTCAGGCTGCTGCAAAAGCAGGTCTGATGGATAAAAGAGCGAAAGAGTTCTGCGGCGCAGGTCTGAAACGTGTTTGTGAACTGGCGGATATTCCTCCGGTACTCCATATGGGATCTTGTGTTGATATCAGCCGTATGATGGTTCTTTCTTCTGAACTGGCTAAAGATTCCGGCTTGAATATATCCCAGCTTCCTGTTGTGGGATGTGCTCCGGAATGGATGTCTGAAAAGGCAGTTTCGATTGGTAACTATGTTATCGGTACTGGTATTGATACGTTCCTTGGTATTGACCCATACGCTTCCGGCTCCAGTGAGATGGTTGAGATGCTGACCAGCGGAACCAGAGAATGGACGGAAGCAGCCTATACTGTGGAAACTGACATTGAAAAACTGGTTGACAAGATGATTGAACGTATTGAAGAAAAGAGAGCTGCGCTGGGAATCTAAATACAGTTAGCCTGACGGCTGCACTGTTTGGCAAATAAAAACAGATCGAAAGTAGATGAAATAATATGAAGATTGCAGTGACAGGAAAGGGCGGCGTGGGTAAAACCACGTTTGCCGCAACTCTTGCCAGGTTATATGCGGATGAAGGCAGAGAAGTTCTGGCAGCGGATGTAGATCCGGATGCTAATCTGGGACTGGCTCTTGGCTTTTCAGAAGAGGTTTTGGATTCTATTGTTCCTGTCAGCAGGATGCGCAAACTGATTGAGGAGCGCACCGGAGCTAATGCGGAAAACCAATTTTATAAACTGAACCCAAAGGTAAGCGATATACCTGATACTTATGGCAAAACCTGTAACGGAGTAAAGCTTTTGGTGCTGGGAACGGTGGAAACCGGAGGGAGCGGATGTGTTTGCCCGGAACATGTAATGCTGAAGCGCATTATCAATAATCTCGTTTTACATCGTGATGATGTGGTGATTATGGATATGGAAGCCGGACTTGAACATCTCGGACGTGGGACCACAGAGAATATGGATCAGTTTATCGTTGTTATTGAACCTGGTGCCAGAAGTGTTCAGACTTATAAGAATGTGAAACGTCTGGCCCACGATCTTGGTGTGGAGAAGGTGCATGTGGTAGCAAACAAGGTTCGGGATGAAGAGGATGAAGCATTTATCCGCAAAAAGATACCGGATGAAGATTTACTCGGAATCATTCACTATAATTCTGAGATTATTGACGCGGACCGGCAGGGATGCTCACCGTATGATTTCAGCAAACAGGCGGTGGATGAAATCCAGTTAGTTAAAGAAAAAATCGACCGTGTGGCCGGACAGCCACAGAAATTCGAACGATCAATCGAATAGGAGGAGATAACAGTGACATTATTCGAAAGAGTATTTAGCGGAAATGATGCCGTATTTGGTCTTACAGAAGGCGCTATTGATAACGCCATCGCACAGTACGGCGAAGAAAAAGCTGTGAAGTTTCCGGATACAGCTTACTCACTGCCTTGTTACTATGCTGTAACGGGAACAAAGGTGACGAATTTAAAAGAGCTGAAAGAAGCTCTTGGTGTTGTAAAAACTCTGATGACAAGGGAAAACCGTCTGAACGATGCGTTCATGTCAGGTGTTGCCACTGCACTATGTGCGGAGTTTATTGAGGTTCTGAAATATATCGATGGTGCAGATCCATATGCAGAACCGATGTACGGACATCTTGGAGATGCTGTGATTCGTGAACTGGGTGTTCCGCTTGTTACAGGTGACATTCCCGGTGTAGCAGTTATTATAGGAGCTGCTCCCACACCGGAAGAGGGTGTGGCTCTCGTAAAAAGTTATCAGGCGCAGGGTATCCTGGTTACTCTGGTTGGCGGCATTATTGACCAGTGTACAGAGACCGGGTATAAAACAGGTGCCAATGTACGTGTGATTCCTCTTGGAAAAGATATTACCTCTGTAATTCACGTAGTATCTGTTGCACTGCGTGCCGCACTTATTTTTGGTAATATCAAACCAGGTGATTCAGCAGCTCTGATGGAGTATACGTTTAAACGTGTGCCGGCCTTTGTTAATGCTTTCGGACCGTTGGATGATGTTGTTGTTGCCTGTGGTGCAGGTGCAATTGCTCTCGGTTTCCCTGTTGTCACAAACGAAACAGAAAACATCTTCCGTGTACCAAAGAGCCTGATTGTACAGACTGACGTGAGCAAGTTTAATGCAACGTCACTGGAGGCGCGTGACATTAAAATCAAGATTACCAATATCGATATTCCGGTTGCATTTGCATCGGCATTTGAAGGTGAGATTATCCGGCGCGGAGACATGCAGGTTGAGTTTGACGGTTCTCGTGTGGACTGCTGTGAACTTGTTCAGTCCAAAGAGATGAACGAGATTGAGGATCACAAGATTGAACTGATCGGCCCTGACTTTGATGAATTTGAAGTCGGAAGTAAGCACAGTATTGCATATGTTGTGGAAGTTGCCGGAAAGAGTATGCAGTCTGATTTTGAACCTGTATTCGAGCGTAAATTCCATAGCTATATCAACTGTATTGAAGGAGTAATGCATACCGGACAGCGTGACATGATTCGTGTTCGTATCAGCAAGGATGCATATAATGCCGGCTTCCGTGCAAAACATCTGGGCGAGGTTCTGTATGCGCAGGTGAAGAATGAGTTTGAGGCTGTCGTGGACAAATGTCAGGTTAAGATCTATACGAATCCTGAAGATTGTACAAAGATTCGTCATGAGATTGCAATACCTGCATTCAACAAGCGTGATGAAAGACTTTCAACCATGACGGATGAGTCTGTGCCTGTATACTACAGCTGCATTATGTGCCAGGCATTTTCACCATCTCATGTATGTGTCGTTACACCTGAAAGACTTGGACTGTGCGGTGCGGTATCATGGCTGGATGCGAAAGCAACCAACGAACTGGATCCCAACGGACCCTGTCAGGTAATAACAAAAGAAAAACTGATTGATGAAAGAATTGGTGAATATGAAGATGTAAATGATGCTGTCCGTAAATTTTCGCAGGGCGCACTGGAGGATGTATCTTTATATTCTATCATGGAAAAACCGATGACCTCCTGCGGATGCTTTGAGTGTATCTGCGGTATTGAGCCATTTTCCAACGGTGTATGCATAGCAAACCGTGAATATGCAGGCCTGACACCTCTTGGAATGACCTTCCCGGAACTGGCTTCCATGACCGGCGGCGGTGTTCAGACACCAGGATTTATGGGACACGGAAAACACTTTATTGCATCAAAGAAATTCATGAAGGCAGAAGGCGGTATTGAACGAATCGTATGGATGCCAAAAGATCTGAAAGATCAGGTAGCAGACCGCGTTAACGAGACAGCCAAAGAACTCTATGGTATTGATAATTTCTGTGACATGATTGCAGACGAAACAGTTACCACAGACCCGGAAGAACTGGTAGCATGGCTGACCGAAAAAAACCACCCCGCACTGGGAATGGAACCAATGATGTAGTTACAGTTTAGCCATGCAAATTTCCTATGATTTGCGCATACGAAAGCGAGCTTTCGTATGCGCGGAGCATAGGAAATTTATAGGGCGCTCTGCCCTAACGAGATGAAGCAAAGCGGAATCGAGGTAGGGCTAAACTGTAACGGACGTCTGCCACAACCCAGGTTTTCAAGCCCTAAAAGCAATGATTTCGCAAAGCGGAATCGAGCCAGGGCAAGGATGTAACGGACGTCTGCCAAAAACGCAACAACAAATACCGAAACACAATATTTTACAAGGAGGCTATTAAAATGCCGTTTAATTGCAAACCACAAAAGTTCAATGCATCCATTAATAAAGTAGAACTCGGATGTGGCGATAAGAAAATATCCTTAGGAGGAGAAAGCACATTCCCTTTCTATTCTTTTGACGGTTCCACAGGTGACGGTCCGAAGGTTGGAGCAGAGATTTCCGACATGGGCCTGGAACATGAGCCGGAAGGTGTAAAAGCTTACTACGAAGGATGCACAACTTTAGCAGAAATTGCAAAAAAGGCTGAAGTTATGGAGGGAGCAGATTTTGTATGCTTGCGTCTGGAAGGCGGAGATCCAAACGGTGCAGACAAGTCTATCGAAGAACTGGTAGCGGCTGCAAAAGAAGTTGCAGATGCCATCACAGCTCCTCTTGTAGTAGAAGGATGTAAAAATGTTGAAAAAGACGGCCAGCTGCTTCCTAAGGTAGCTGAGGCTCTTCAGGGAAAGAATGTACTGTTTTTGTCAGCAAAAGAAGAAGATTATAAAACGATTGGTGCTGCAGTCGGTCTGGCTTATGATCAGAAGGTCGGAGCGGAGTCTGCAGTTGATATTAACCTTGCAAAACAGCTTAACGTGGTACTGACACAGCTGAATGTAAAACCGGAAAGTATCGTTATGAATATTGGGACCGCAGCTGCCGGTTACGGATATGATTATGTAATATCTACAATGGACCGTATTAAAGCAGCAGCACTTTCACAGGATGACAAGATGCTGCAGATGCCAATTATCACTCCTATTTCTTCTGAAACATGGGTAGTTAAAGAATCCACTGCTTCAGAGACGGATGTTCCAGAATGGGGTCCGGTGGACACACGTGGTGTTTCCATGGAAATTCAGACAGCAGCCGCTTCTTTAGTGTCTGGTTCTGATGCCGTAATTTTAAAACATCCGCAATCCGTTGCAACAATTGCAAAGATGATAAAAGAATTAGTGTAATGTGAAAACAGGAGGATAAAAATCATGGCATTAACAGGTATTCAAATATTTAAGATGACACCAAAGAAAAACTGTAAAGAGTGTGGCTCACCCACATGTATGGCTTTCTCAATGAAGGTTGCCCAGGGTGCGGTAGATATCTCTGCTTGCCCATATATGTCTGAGGATGCTCTAGCTCAATTGTCTGAGGCAACTGCACCTCCGATGAAGACGATTAAAGTCGGTACAGGAGACTTTGCATACACGCTTGGCGGAGAGACCGTACTGTACAGACATGAGAAAACATTAGTAAGTAAGACAAGATATGCATCATCCATATGTACGGCCATGGACGATGCAGCCATAGACGAGAGAATCAATTCGATTGCCAGTGTTGACTATGAGCGTATCGGTGAACATATGTATACCGAGATGGTCAATGTAAACTATATAGAAGGTGATTCTGCCGACAAATATATTGAGATGGTAAAAAAAGCTGCTGCTACGGGCAGATGTCTGATTCTTTCCTGTAAGGACACAGCTGTTGCAAAAGCAGCGTTGGATATATGTAAGGATGGAAAGCCGATTTTAAATGGTGCTGATGCATCCAACTACGAGGCTATGTCCGAACTTGCTACAAGCGCAGGTGTAGTCCTGGGTGTGAGCGGCACAGATATCAATGAATTATATGATACGACGGCAGCATTGGAAAAACTCGGAAATAAGAATCTCGTTTTGGACGTAACAGGTCAAAGCGTAAAAGAAACCTTTGCTAATGCTGTTCAGGTGCGTCGTGCTGCTTTGAAGGATTCTGACAGAACTTTTGGATATCCTTCTATTGTAAATGCAGCAAGACTCGCATTGGGGGACAGACCGTACCAGCAGGCACTTGCAGCTATGTTCACCATGAAGTATGGTTCTGTTGTAATTGTGGAAGAGGTGGACTATGCTATGGCACTTCCGCTTTTCGGTTTAAGACAGAACCTGTTTACAGATCCGCAAAAGCCAATGAAGGTGGACCCGGGTATTTATCCGATCAACGGTGCTGATGAGAATGCCATCTGTCTTACTACAGTAGATTTTGCACTTACATACTTTCTTGTATCCGGTGAACTGGAACGTTCCGGTGTCCCGGTGAACCTGGTAATTTCAGATGCAGGTGGACTTTCTGTATTGACAGCATGGGCAGCCGGAAAACTTTCTTCAACATCTGTGTCGAAATTCTTCCTTGAGAATGTAGAAGACAAGGTGAAATCCAGAAAACTAATCATTCCCGGTAAGGTTGCCGTACTGAAGGGTGACATTGAGTCAAAGCTGCCAGGCTGGGAGGTTATTGTAGCTCCTCTTGAGGCTGTGCAGTTAGTGAAATTCCTGAAAGATATGCAGGCGAACGGCCAAATGTAAATACGAAAACATAGAATGGACAGTCATTACCTGAGAGATGTTTTGACTGTCCGAAAAAAAGGAGAGAAACCATGGCTAAATTTGTTACAATCGGTGAAAGAATACACTGTATTTCCCCGGCGATCAGAGAAGCTTTTGCAACACGTAATCCGGAAGCAATTTTAAAAAGAGGGAAAGAGCAGTTGGAGGCTGGAGCAACTTATCTGGATGTCAATATAGGACCGGCTGAGAACGATGGACCTGATTTGATGAAATGGGCTGTTCAACTTTTACAGGAGAATTTTGACAATGTACCACTGGCGCTGGATACAGCGAATAAAGCAGCTATTGAAGCAGGTATCTCTGTATATAATCGGTCAAAGGGGAAACCAATCGTTAACTCAGCCGATGCAGGGGATCGTATCAGCTACATCGATCTGGCAGCTGCAAATGATGCCATCGTAATTGCTCTTTGCTCCAACGGACCAATAGCATCTGACAATGATGAGCGTATGGTTCATTGTCAGACGATGCTGGAGCATGGCATGGAACTTGGCATGGAACCTACAGATCTCTGGTTTGATCCTCTGTTTGTAGTTGTAAAAGGAATGCAGGATAAGCAGATGGAAGTACTGGAAGCAATCAAAATGTTCAGTGATATGGGGCTGAATTCAACCGGCGGGCTTTCTAATAATTCCAATGGTATGCCAAAAACTATTCGTCCGATTATGGATTCTGCTTTGGTTGCCATGTGCATGATGCAGGGACTGACCTCCGCAATTGTAAATCCATGTGATCAGAGATTGATGGAAACCATTAAATCCTGTGATGTATTCAAGGGAAATACTTTATATGCAGACTCTTATCTGGAACTGTAAAAGCCTGTAGGCGATTGAAGACAAGAGAACAGGAGATACATCAACACACTCGTTATGGTGTATCTCCCCTTTTATAACTGACATCGTGAAATAATAGACAATCTCTAATTCGTTGCTGATCATTGAAAAAGGCCAACAGATATGATAGAATTAGGCTGAGAATTAGTCGTAAGTCATAAAAATATTTGAAAATTCATAAAATATTCATAAACTATACAGGCGTTTTTAGAGTGCTGTGCTTGCTGGTTTAAATTATGGATTATGAACAGGGGTATGAAGCATATGAGTATGTACAAAGTGACGTTTCGATTTGAAAGCGGTGAAAGTGTGGAAACTTTTGCTACGCTCGGTGAAAATCTTCTGGAGGTGGCACGAAAGTCGAATGTGGCCATAGATGCGCCATGTTCCGGCAACGGATCCTGCGGAAAATGCCGGATTCACCTTCGAAAAGGAAACTTAAGTTCTAAAAAAACAAGGCACATTTCCGAAACCGAATTTGAAGAAGGATGGAGACTGGCCTGTTGCAGTACAATTATTGAAGACGTGGAGATTGGTGTTCCGGATATTGCGTCTGCATACAGGAGCAGAATGAAAGTTGCAGACCTGAGCTCAACAGATGAAGTAAAAATCTTTGAACATGCAAAGCATCAGGTTGAAGAAGCAGGTATTCCATTGAAAAATACTATGCGGGTAGTGGAGATTTCCATGAAAGCACCTGATTTGGATGATACAATGCCTGACAATGAAAGATTTGAGCGTGCTTTAAAGCAGCAAGTGCATTCAGATATAGCCCGGATTCCATATTCTGTATTAAAGAAAATGCCGGATGTTTTCAGAAACAGTGGATTTCAGGTGAAGGCGGTAATACGGCAGACAGAAAGAGACGTATTCGTATATGATATTTTAGGTGCAGATGAAGAAGCTGTGATTGGCGGCCTGGTGGTAGATATCGGGACAACTACAGTATCGGCATTAATCATCAATATGGAGAGTGGTGAGGTACTGGCAAAGGCATCGGCAGGAAATGGACAAATCCGCTATGGAGCAGACGTGATTAACCGTATTATTGAATCTCAGAAGCCGGGTGGTAAAAAGAAATTACAGAAGGCAATTATAGAAGAAACCATAAACCCTATGATTTTGCAGATGTGCAGAAGTATTGGATTTCATTCCAGACATATTTATCGTATGTCAGTTGCATCCAATACAACCATGAATCATCTTTTGATGGGAATTGATGCAAATTCTTTGCGGATGGAGCCATATATTCCTACATTCTTCAAAACGAATGCACTGTTTGCATCGGATATCGGTCTGGCCATTCATCCGGATGCTCATATCATACTGGCTCCTAATATTGGCAGTTATGTGGGTGGTGATATCACGGCCGGTACATTTGTGAGTATGATCTGGAACCGCCCTTCCTTCTCTTTGTTTATCGATTTGGGAACGAATGGAGAATTGGTATTTGGAAATTCGGATTTTCTTATGAGTTGTGCCTGTTCGGCCGGACCTGCTTTCGAAGGAGGAGATATCAGCTGTGGAATGAGGGCAACAGATGGTGCGGTTGAAGCCTGCAGAATTGATCCGGTCAGCATGGATCCGGAATATCAGGTGATTGGAGAGGCAGGAACAAAGCCTGTCGGTGTCTGTGGATCCGGAATCATTGACTTGATTAACGAACTGTTTCAATGTGATATGATTTCTCCCAAGGGTAAGTTTATTCGTGAGGGAAGACGCATTCGGCACGATAAATATGGCATGGGAAGTTACGTGCTTGCTTTTGAGGAAGAAGCAGGATCTGAAAAAGATGTGGAGATTACAGAAGTTGATATCGATAATTTTATTCGTGCTAAGGGAGCTATCTTTTCTGCAATTCGAACCATGCTGGATTCCCTTGGATTTAATGTGTCCATGATAGAAGATGTGTATGTTGCCGGAGGAATCGGCAGCGGAATCAATATGAGGAATGCAGTGAATATAGGTATGCTGCCTGACATACCGATGGAGCGTTTCCACTATATCGGAAATTCCTCTTTGACAGGTGCATATACGATGCTTCTGTCCACACAGGCAGAGAGAAAAACCTATGAGGTGGCACGAAATATGACTTATCTGGAATTATCTACGGTGCCGACCTATATGGATGAATTTGTAGCCGCCTGTTTCCTGCCGCATACGGATTCGACCCTTTTCCCCTCGGTGGAGCATCATAAGATGAAACAGGAGAACTAATATGGATTTTGGATACGAAAAGGACAGTAAAGAACGTCTGCCCTTTGAACATTATTTGAAGGTTTATCAGGATTTAAAGCCAGAAGAGATCAGTCAGCGGACAGGTATACCATATGATAGTGAAACCTCCACATTCAGACTTCGTCTGATGGGAGTTACCTATAAGATCACCCATCCGGATTATGTAGTTACCCATACGGATGGGGAGAAAATCGGCTGGTTTCCTCTGGAGCAGAAGACGAATGCACGGATACTTGTGCTTAGGTTTCTGACTTCGGGAACGGCGGCACCCTCCTTTGGAAAATTCCTTACATATAGGGAAATTCCGTGGGGCGAGGTGTATTTTAAACAGTTTCATGGCCGCTGCATCCTTCGATTAGCATACGGCTTTGGAAATAGAACGGAGCAGTTTGAGGCAATAATGGACAAAATCGGTGGAGAGAAGCTTGATATCGGTGATGCATCCTATGAGTTTGAATTTTTAAATGAATTGCGGCTCCGTATGATTTTATGGGCAGGAGATGATGAATTCCCCCCCTCTGCCCAAATTCTTTTCTCTGATAATTTTCCTGTGGCTTTCAATCAGGGAGAGGATATGGCAGTTGTTGGAGATGTATCCATTGATATGCTGAAGGAACTGCAAAAAGCGCTGTGAAAGTTATTGCAAATAGTAGAGTAAGTATTGCGCGTAAAGTGTCTTGAGGATGGGAAGTTGCCTGAGAACGAAGGAGATTAATTCCACGATGCAATGCTGCGTCCGCTACTGCATTAAAGAGATGTTACTCCCTTTGGTGTAGTAAACTACTATTACCAAAAAAGGGAGGTTAAATTAATGAAAGATCATCAAAAGACAAGTTGGGATGTAAGAACATTAGTTTTTCTGGGAGCTCTGGTTGCGATGCACCTGGTGTTGACCCGGGTATTTGTACTGGAGCTGGGATTCGCAAG
The DNA here is from genome assembly GCF_018866245.1 of Novisyntrophococcus fermenticellae. Classification (GTDB taxonomy): domain Bacteria; phylum Bacillota; class Clostridia; order Lachnospirales; family Lachnospiraceae; genus Novisyntrophococcus; species Novisyntrophococcus fermenticellae. The sequence goes on along the minus strand of NZ_CP076458.1, from coordinate 1,812,505 downwards.
AATTTCACTTGGAAGTGTATGTACAATTCTGGCAGGACTTTGGTTCGGGCCGGTGGCAGGAGCCGTAGTGGGATTTACTGCTGATATTGTTGGTTGTTTCATGAAGGGTTATGCTGTTAATCCGCTCATTACACTTGCTGCTATACTATGGGGTGTAATACCGGTATTGTTCAGACCTTTATTTTTGAAAGGGAGCAGGGTAAAAAAGAGCATGTGGCTATGTGCCGGGGTGACACTTGCCTCTGTAATAAGCTCATTGGGACTTACCACCGCAGGTCTGGTGTTGTTTAATGGCTTCAATTTTTTTGCAATTATGCCTGCGCGTATCATTCAATTTTGTGTTATGACAGTAGTATATTGTGTAATTACGAACCTTCTTTTCTTCAGTCCTGCGACAAATGTGATACAGGGATTGCAGAGGCACAAAATGCGCAGCAATCCGTAGGTATGCCGCATCATGCCCCAGAACCTTAAAAAAGTAAATATAGTATAAGAGTCGGGAGAGAAAACACCCGGTTTTTATAGAAAAAATGGCACTTTGCCAAAAAGATTCTTTATAAGGAGGAGTTGTTATGGGATTCAAAACAGACATTGAAATTGCTCAGGAGTGTGAGATGCAGCCGATTACAGACATCGCTGCAAAGGCAGGTATTGATGATAAATATCTGGAACAATACGGAAAGTACAAGGCGAAAATCGATTATAACTTATTAAAGAATTCCGATGCTTCTGACGGTAAACTTATTCTGGTTACGGCAATCAATCCCACACCTGCCGGTGAAGGAAAAACCACAACTACCGTTGGGTTGGCTGATGCCATGCAGAAACTTGGCAAGAATGTGATGGTTGCTTTAAGAGAACCTTCACTGGGACCTGTTTTTGGGGTCAAGGGAGGTGCTGCCGGAGGCGGATATGCACAGGTTGTTCCCATGGAGGATATTAACCTGCATTTCACAGGTGATTTTCATGCAATCGGTGCGGCAAACAACCTGTTGGCTGCCATCGTAGATAATCATATTTTCCAGGGGAATGAGCTGAACATCGATCCGAGGAAAATCACCTGGAGAAGATGCGTTGACATGAATGACCGTCAGCTTCGAAATGTAGTGGATGGTCTTGGCGGAAAATCAAATGGTACGCCCCGGGAGGATGGCTATGATATTACCGTGGCTTCCGAAATTATGGCTGTGTTGTGCCTGGCAGATGATATCCTGGATCTGAAGGCAAGACTGGCAAGACTTGTCGTAGGATACACGTATGGCAAGGTTTCCGAACAAAAACCTGTTACAGCGGGAGATCTTCATGCAGAAGGAGCTATGTGCGCATTGCTAAAGGATGCGTTGAAGCCGAATCTGGTACAGACGCTGGAGCATGTACCCGCGATTGTCCATGGCGGACCATTTGCAAATATTGCACATGGCTGTAACTCCGTAACAGCTACAAAGATGGCGTTGAAATTGGGTGATTACTGTGTTACAGAGGCAGGCTTCGGTGCTGATCTGGGAGCAGAAAAATTCCTGGATATCAAGTGCCGTATGGCAGGCTTAAAACCGAATGCAGTTGTAATCGTGGCGACTGTCCGCGCACTGAAATACAATGGCGGTGTGCCAAAAGAGGATTTGAATAATGAGAACCTGGATGCTTTGGAAAAAGGTCTTCCGAACCTGCTGAAACATGTAAGCAATATCAGAAACGTATATCACCTTCCCTGTGTTGTGGCTATCAATGCATTTCCTACGGATACCAAAGCAGAGCTGGATCTGGTGGAGACAAAGTGTAAGGAACTGGGTGTAAATGTTGCACTTTCCGAAGTATGGGCAAAGGGCGGCGAAGGCGGAATACGTCTGGCAGAAGAAGTTGTCAGGCTTTGCGAAGAAGACAACAGCGGGTTTACCTTCTCTTATGGCCTGGAAGGCAGTATCGAAGATAAGCTGAATCAGATTGTACAGAAAGTATATGGTGGAAAGCGTGTTGTATTAACAGCTGCTGCGGCCAATCAGGCAAAGCAGCTGGAGGCTCTCGGATATGGGAACTGTCCAATCTGTGTAGCTAAGACACAGTATTCCCTGACGGATGACCAGACAAAGCTGGGTGCTCCCACTGACTTTGAGGTAACTGTTCGTAATCTGAAGATTTCAGCAGGAGCAGGATTTATTGTAGCCTTGACAGGAGAAATCATGACGATGCCGGGACTTCCAAAACGCCCGGCGGCAGAGCGGATTGACGTGGATGAAAACGGTAAGATTTCAGGTCTGTTTTGACAGGAGATATTGGCTGGTGGGGTGCTGTCCGCATACCCACCGGTTTTAAGGAGGAGACATATTAGATGGGATTTTCGGAAGTATCTTGTAGGGAATTTGTAGATGCCTTGAGCTCCAAAGCTCCGGTTCCAGGCGGCGGCGGCGCTTCCGCACTGGTAGGTGCGGTAGGTATGGCACTTGGTAATATGGTGGGAAGTCTTACTGTTGGTAAAAAAAAGTATGCCGATGTAGAGAGTGAGATGTATGAACTAAAGGCAAAGGCGGATCAGCTCCAAAAGGATCTGCTTCGATTGATTGAGCGTGATGCGGAAGTGTTCGAGCCTTTATCCAGGGCATACGGCATGCCGCGTGAGACAGAAGAGCAACGGCTTAATAAAGCCAGAGTGATGGAAAGTGCACTGAAAAATGCCTGCTCCGTTCCTATGGAAATCATGGAAAAGAGCTGTGAGGCAATAGAACTTATGGTGGAATTCGGTGCTAAAGGTTCCACTTTGGCAATCAGTGACGCAGGTGTGGGCGCAGTCTGCTGTAAAGCGGCCTTAAAAGGAGCCAGTCTGAATGTCTATATTAATACAAAATCAATGTCGGACAAAGCATATGCCGGAAAACTGAATGAAAAGTGTGATGCAATGCTGGAAAAATATTCGAAAATTGCAGATGACGTATTTGAAAGTGTATTGAACAGGCTAAAATAAGATTAGGAGAAGAGTAAAATGGCAAAACAATTACTCGGTAAAGAAGTAACCGCTGCATTAAACGAGAAGATAAAAGTACGTGCAGCCGGGCTGCAGGAGAAAGGAATCACACCTACTCTTGGCATTATCCGTGTAGGAGAGAATGGAAGTGACATCTCTTATGAGAAGGGAGCAACCAAACGCTGTGAAACTCTTGGCGTATCATATGTAAAGTTTTTGCTGCCTGAAGATGTTTCTGAAACAGAATTGCTGGAAGTCGTTGATAAAGTAAACAAGGATGATACGATTCATGGCGTATTACTATTTCGTCCCCTGCCAAAACATCTGAATCAGACCTTAATTGAGAATGCGCTGGATCCTGCAAAGGATGTGGATTGTATGACGGACGGTTCTATGGCAGGGGTATTTACAGGAAAACAGATTGGATTTCCACCATGTACAGCACAGGCCTGCATGGAAATCCTGGATCATTATGGGATTGACTGCACTGGTAAAAAAGCCGTAGTGGTGGGCAGAAGCCTGGTAGTAGGAAAACCGGCGGCTATGATGCTGATAAAGAAAAATGCCACAGTCACGATCTGCCATACAAGAACTGAAAACATGCCATCTGTGGTAAGAGAGGCAGATATAATAATCGTGGCTGCGGGGCGTGCAGGTGTCGTTGATGATACATATTTACGTGCCGGACAGACTGTGATAGACGTGGGAATCAATGTCAATGAAGAGGGAAAACTCTGTGGGGATGTGGATTTTGCCAGAGCAGAGCCGATTGTTGATGCGATTACACCTGTCCCGGGAGGGGTCGGAAGCGTTACAACCTCTGTATTGGTTGGGCATGTAGTTGAGGCGGCGGCAAGGAAAACTACTATATAGTACAGCTATATGTTAAAGAGGGGGCTTCTCGTGAGAAACTCCCTCTTTCGATACTATGAAACTCCGGATTGCTCCGCACTTCGTGCTCCCACAATCCTGGTATCATCATTCTATTTTGAAAAACAGATTTTACTGTACTTCTCAATTTCTTCGCTAGTAGTTTCGTATACACCGGGGAAAGTGCTCATTGCCAGGCCCTGTGAGGCACTTGGAATAAAATAGTTCTTACCGTTTTCATCGCAGGCGCGTTTCACTTCTTTGGCAATTGCTTCCCTGGTCCAGCCTTCATAGTCAATTTTTGCGCTGTCAATTCCGCCCATAAATGTAAGCTGTTTTCCGTACTTTTTTATCAGATCCGGTATATTATTGGTAGTCATAACACCCTGCCAGATATTAATTCCCATATCGATCATATAGGGAACCAGAGTTGCGGCATAGGAATCCGAGTGGTGTACGATTAATTCGGCGCCATTCTCCTTATAACATCCGTATATCTGCTTATAGGCCGGAAGCAGGAATTCCTCGAACATAGCAGGAGAAATGAAGGTAGAAGCCTGACTTCCCCAGTCATCATGATGGAATACTCCATCGGGCTTCATATGTTTACAGATATCTTCTGCGAGCTCCAATTCCCATTCGGTCAGATACTTTATTAAATCCATCATGCACTCAGGTTCTTCATAGAAGTTCATTAATGTATTCTGTATTTCTCCAAGAAAATGTGTCATCTCAAAGATGCCGGGTGCTACGAAAGGAAGAACAAAATATTCATCTCTGTCAATCTCTTCCACAACTTTTAAGAAAGGTTCCCACTCTGCATCCGAAAAGGTGGCACGAGGTTTCTTAACATAATCTTTCCAGTGTGTAATGTCTTTAATTACAATTTTGTCAGGTGTATGTACCGGGAATTGCCCAGGCATTCCTTCCGGCCAGGAAAGAGTAACTCCCCAGGCATTTACAACATTGGGTCCACCCGGATTTGGCATTGCCGAAGTACTCATAAACGGATGAAATACAATCTGGAATGCTTCGTATTGATTGACGAAACGGTCCGGATTTCCTCCCTTCATGGTCTCAATCAAATTCTGCTTTTTAGTTAACATATGTTTCCTCCTCCACAATTGAAATAGTTTCCGCTATGTATATTATTATATATAATAAATGCATAAAATACAATGATAAATACACGAAATCGGGACGAAACATACAGAGATTAAAATGTAAGAAAAAAATTTATCAGCAAAAATACCGACCCTTAATAATGAAAATACAGAGTAATCCAAAGAGACATAAAGGCAAAACAGTCATAATTTGCTTCAAAAACACATATAGTGTAGAAGTATATTGGAAAGGACAGGGATAAAGGATATGGATGCATTTGCTGTTTACAAAGATATACAAGCCCGTACCAAGGGGCAGTTCCTGGTTGGGGTTGTAGGTCCGGTGAGGACCGGTAAGTCTACATTTGTCCGCAGATTTCTGGAAATACTGGCATTGCCTATTATGGAAGAGAGCAAGCAGGCCGAAATCAGAGATCAGCTTCCGCAAAGCGGATCGGGTAAATTAATTACAACGGTTGAGCCGAAGTTTATTCCCAAAGATGCCATGGATGTTGACCTGGGTGATGATATAAAGATCAAGCTCAGATTAATTGACTGCGTAGGATTTCTGGTGCCTGATGCACTGGGAAATATGGAAAATGAAAAAGAACGTATGGTTAAAACTCCCTGGTTTGAAGAAGCGATACCCTTCCGTCAGGCAGCGGAGATCGGGACAAAAAAAGTTATATCAGAACATTCGACAATTGGCCTCCTTGTAACTACGGACGGATCTTTTGGTGAATTACCAAGACAAAATTTTGTAGCGGCTGAAGAGAAGACTGCTTCGGAACTGAAAAAACAGGGAAAACCCTTTTTGATTTTATTAAATACAGTGCGCCCTTATGGAGAAGATGCCCAGAAGATGGCAGGGGAAATCAGTAATAAATATCAGGCAGACTGTATTCCTGTGAATTGTGATCAGTTAAGAAAAGACGATATTGTTAAGATTCTGGAACATATTCTTTATGAGTTTCCTGTACGTCAGGTTGAGTTTTACATACCCAAGTGGGTGGAATTGCTGCCACTCACAAATCCGGTGAAAAAGCAGATGGTCGATAAGGTCAAAGAGATGACCGGGAATATTCGGTGTGTACGGGACATAAAGCGTGATTCCATGCAGATGGACAGCGAATACGTAAAGGATACCTCTTTGGTAAATCTGGATTTGTCCACAGGTATCGTTAAGGTACGGATTGATATGAAAGAGAAGTACTACTATGAGATGATGAGCCAGATGACAGGAGTTCCTATTGAGGGAGAATATGATTTAATGCATACGCTTAAGGAACTTTCTAGGATGAAAGAGGAGTACGTCAAAGTGCAAAATGCACTGGAATCTGTGCGTGGCTGCGGATATGGTGTCGTGATTCCCGATAAAGAAGAAATCAATGTGAACGAGCCGGTGGTAATTAAACAGGGGAATAAATTTGGTGTTAAAATTAAATCCACCAGTCCATCAATTCACATGATAAAAGCCAATATTGAAACAGAGATTGCGCCAATTGTAGGTACGGAACAACAAGCTGAGGATCTGATTGCATTTATTAAGGAAAGTTCCAAACAAGAAGAAGGTATCTGGGATACGAATATATTTGGCAAGTCTGTGGAACAATTAATAGAGGATGGAATAAAAACAAAAATCGCCCAGATCACTGAGGACAGTCAGGTTAAATTACAGGACTCGATGCAAAAGATAGTGAACGACAGCAAGGGTGGCATGGTGTGTATTATCATCTAGTATAGCCGATCATAAATACCTTTCTGCTTCACTGGTCTGAATTCCGCGATAACCGCAATGTCAAAGCCTCGCCGTAGCCGCTACGGCTATGTTTTGCCATCACGGTTCTCACGAAATCATCCTCATTGAATCAGCAGTTATTTAATGTCGCCTATACCAGTACACGAAAGTCTTATTCGAAAAAGCACTTGAAAATATATCCGAACAAGGGTATAATCTAGAGTAGAAAAAGGAATAAATTGAAGAATTACAGCGAAAAATCATTCTTTTTGACTGCTGTGAATTTCAGTCGTAATTACCTGAAATGTGCGATACTCCTATTATTTTGAACCTACATTTACTTTAAAAGGGATGCTTATTATTGAACTGTATATGTCAAGCCACCCTGGAAACAGACGTCAGTGGAAGACAAAAGCAGGTTCTGCGGCTGCCCACCTGGCTTCGGCTAGGAGTCAAAATATAGGAAACGGCATTTCGGGGTTACAGATGAAAAGAGGGGGCCGATGCATGTAGCAGAAGCCCCTTAAATTTTGCATAAAGGAGAAGGAACAAAGCTATGGTGAAAAAAGAATTCGGAACAACTCCGGAAGGAGTACAGGCATCTCTTTATATATTAAAAAACAGCCGGGGGGCCATGGTCAGCATTTCAGATTTTGGTGCTCTTTTGGTTTCGGTAAAAGTTCCTGATAAAGATGGAAAAAATAGAGATGTAGTTCTGGGATATGATGATATTAATGAATATTTGAAGGGGAGCTGCTTTTTTGGAGCTGTAATCGGACGCAGCGGCAACAGAATTGCGAATGCATCATTTACATTGAACGGTGCAGAGTATCACCTGGCGGCCAATGAAAATGAAAATAATCTTCACAGCAATCCCCAAGGATATGAAAAAAGATTATGGTCTGTTGCAAACGTTACAGAACAGTCAATTACATTACATATGTTAAGTCCGGATCAGGACCAGGGATTCCCGGGGAATTTTGAAATCTCAGTTACCTATACACTAACAGAGGATAATCGTGTGAAAATTCATTACCATGGAATCTGTGACCGGGATACGATTGTGAATATGACGAATCACAGTTATTTTAACTTGGAGGGTGAAGATAGCGGAGTATCTATAGAACACCAGATGCTGACGCTTCATGCTGATGCCTATACTCCGGTAATTGATTCAAAATCAATTCCCACAGGGGAGATAGCATCCGTAAAAGGGACACCGATGGATTTTACTTCACCGAAGACAATTGGACAAGATATTGATGCAGATTTTGCTCAGCTGAAATATACCGGGGGTTACGACCATAATTTTGTGTTAAGCAATACCGGCCGAGTGGAAGAGATGGCAGTGGCCAGCAGTGAAAAGTCCGGAATATGCATGAGGGCATATACAGACTGTCCGGGAGTACAGTTCTATGCAGGAAACTTTATTACAATGCAGAAAGGGAAAGGAGATTCCAGCTATAAGAAACGCAGTGGCTTTTGTCTGGAGTCACAGTTCTACCCCAACGCAGTAAATACACCTGAATTTCCATCTCCTGTATTAAGAGCAGGGGAAACATATGACTCTATAACGATATATAAGTTTGAGGTCATGTCCGAACTATAACCTGGCATGCGCCAGGTATTGACCAAGCCGAATTTACATATAATAGAAATATGAAGATGAAATGGAGAAATATCATATTATTGTTTTTATGTATTGCTGGTTTGTTCTATACTGCCCGTATTCCGGGAAGTGTCAGGACTTCCGCAAACCATGTTAAAGCGGATGTTCCTGTCCGGAAAGTGACGGAGAACCAGAATCCGGCGCCTAAAGAGAATAATCCGGATGGGTCCGGCCAGAATACTGAAAATGCCATGGTAATTCCGGAAAATCAGAATACCGTAGATACAGATACAGGTGGGGATAATAAAAGTGTTCCGGAGCAGACAATCCGGGTTCTTATTAAAACACAGGATTTTTCCGGAGAATATCACCCTGATGCTACGCTGATTTGTAACAGTAATACTACTGCTCAGGATGGTCAGGTGAGCTTTCAGGCCGGTGAGACCATTCATCTGGACAATGCCAGTGGTCTTTTTGACAGTGAAGGGGCACTGAAATTGATTCCCGAAGATGAAAATGCCGGATTTACCATAACATCCATCAAACGTGAACAGGGGATTCCCACGTATGAGGGAAAGCTTGAGATTTACCGCTCCGGAGAAGGACTGCTGCTGATTAATGTGCTGAGCCTGGAAACTTATCTCAAGTATGTGGTGCCCAGTGAGATGCCTGCAAGCTATGAGACGGAGGCATTAAAAGCTCAGTCCGTCTGTGCCCGGACTTATGCTTTGAAGCAGATACAAAAAGGATCCTTACCGCAGATGCATGCGGATGTGGATGACAGTGTATCGTTTCAGGTATACAATAATATCCCAAGGCAGAATTCGACAGATCAGGCAGTGGATTCCACAAAAAATCTGGTGATGATGTATAATGGAGAACCAATTACGGCTTACTTTTTTTCCACATCCTCCGGTTCAACCAGCACCAATGAGGTATGGGATGAAAATCCGGAACAGTATCTTCAATGTGTAAATACCGGTGATCTGGAGAGCTCGGAACCATGGTTCCGATGGAATGTTACACTGCCAATAGACTATTTAAATAATCAGATTGCCAAATACGAAATCGGTACTTTACAGGGGATTATGATATTAAAAAAAAGTGCCGGAGGGGCAGTCGACGAATTGAAACTGGTGGGTAGTCAGGGAGAAAAAACCCTGGATAGTGAGTATACAATCCGTCAGGTATTTTCCACAGAGGGGATACCGGTCAACAGGCAGGACGGAACTACAACCACAGAAATGAATCTGATGCCCAGTGCGTATTTTACCTGTACGCCAATTTATGAGGAGAACCAGGTGACAGGATATCATTTTGAGGGAGGCGGTTATGGTCATGGTGTGGGCATGAGCCAGAATGGTGCTAATCATCTTGCAGCACAGGGAAAGACATGGCAGGAAATCCTGAGCTATTTTTACAAGGAAATTGACCTGTGCCCGATTGTATGATATGATTTCAAAAAAGAATTGCCGGGAGGGGCATTGGATGAAGAAACTGATAAAAGATGTTCTGGGATTCATGAACAGAATGAATGAAGATAATGTTGGGGCGTTTGCGGCACAGGCGGCCTTCTTTATTTTGCTGTCCTTTATTCCCATCCTTTTGCTCCTGATGACACTGATACAGTATACCCGGATTTCCAGGGATGTAGCGGCTGCATCACTGATGCATATTGTTCCGGTGGAATTTAAAACTCTGGTATCCGGGATTATTACAGAGGTATATGAAAAGTCAACGACAGTGGTTCCTGTGACGGCTGTGGCTACATTATGGTCTGCGGGAAAAGGAATTAATGCACTTACGAATGGTTTTAACAACGTTTATCATGTTAAGGAGACACGTAATTACATCAGTGGAAGAGTCCGTGCGGCATTTTATACCTTGGTGTTTGTTGTAGCGGTCATTGCTTCTCTGGTTTTGATGGTATTCGGAAACACGATTCAAAAGGCACTTGTGAAGTACCATCCTGTATTCGCACAGATCACTTCCTTTATTCTCGGCATGCGTACGATGATCATGATTGTGGCACTGATGCTGGTATTTCTGTTTTTATATAAATTTATTCCAAACAGAAAAGCCTCCTTCAGAAGCCAGCTTCCGGGTGCTATGATTTCTTCGGTAGCCTGGGCAATTTTTTCACTTGGATTTTCCATTTATCTGGAGGTGTTTCCGGGTTTTTCCAATATGTACGGGAGTCTTACAACAATTGTAATAGTCATGCTGTGGATGTATTTCTGCATGTACATTATTCTGATTGGTGCAGAGATCAACGCCTACTTCGAGGACAGGCTCAGAAGTCTTCATGATGCGGCCCGGCAGCGGATTCGGGAGGAATATCAAAATCTGATAGACGCTAAAGATTCGGATGATAATTAAAACAAACGGTTGCACACATTCACCGGGTGTGGTAAAGTATAGATAAAATTTCTATATCTGCCATGCCCGGCATGTCTTTTATTTTCCCATAATACAAGTAACTGAATAAAAGAACAATATACCAGGAGAAAACACATATGAAAAGACGAATGGTTTTTATTTTGATGTTTCTGTTATTGTGCGGCCTGATTCCGGAATCAATGGTAGTTTATGGTGACGTTGCCAAGTCAGGCAGTGCAGGTATCATAACCCGGGGAGAGCGGATTCCTTATCCAGAGGCCATGGGAGGCGGATGGGCTACATTCTACTACTATCTGGACGGGAATCTCGTGTATTGTCTGGAGCCGCCGAAAAGCAGTCATCCCAGTGGAACAGAGCTGACAATTAATCCTTTGGCGGGGAATGAACAGCTTGCGAAGGCGTTGTATTATGGCTATGGCGGTCCGGAGGACTGTACGGATGCCTTTATGGGCTGGGCGGATACAAGTCTTCGGTATCTGTTTACCCATATTGCAGCTTCATACGCTTATTGCGGCTGGGATGCATTTAAAGGTTGTACACAGGAACAATTGGAGGCTTGTGGGGTCTGGAGCTATATTCAATATCTGGATGCCCTGCCGCCTGTTCCGGATGTATCACTTCAATTCACAAATTCTGATTTAAAAGCTTATCTGGATCAATCAATACAGAGAACAGAAGCCATAACACTTAATGGTGATTATCGAAACTCTGTTCAGATAACACTTCCCAAGGGAGTTACACTTCATAACATCACCCAAAACACAACAACTGAAGATAAAGCGGTTCTCCATGGCGGGGATTCCTTCTACGTTTCTGCACCATTAACGATGACTGGGGGCTACCAGAGCGGAGCACTGTATGGCAGTCTGGATAATAGCTGGAAAATAATTATAACATCGGATGGGGGTACAGCACAGACGATGGGCGGAGTTATGGTATTTAACGAAGAGCCGGAGTTGGTACAGCTTTCTGTCAGCTGGCTGGAGATGACACAGGTCGAACTGGTTAAGACAGATGCCGAAACAGGGAATCCGCTCGGAGGAGCAGTCTATGGAATCTATACGGATGAATCATGTCAAAATCTTTTAATGGAGCTGAATCCTACAGATCAAGAGGGAAAAACTTCTTCAGGCATGTTTGTCTGCAGCCAGTCATATTATTATGCAAAAGAAATTCTTGCTCCGGAAGGCTATGTTCTGGATACACAGGTATATACAGTAAATACTTTTCCGGGAAAAGTCAGCCAAATTCAGGTAACAGACCAACAGAAGCGGGGAAGAATCGAAATCCAAAAGCATGGTGAACAACTTTGCACATTTGGGAAGGATTACCTTTATGAAGACAACACACTGGAAGGAGCAAAGTTTCAGATTACAGCAGCTGAGGACATCTATAGACTGGCTCATCAGACCGGAGACGATAAAAATCGCACTTTTGCTGAATATAAGGGTAAAAAGCTGATGAAAGGTACAGTACTTGACACGATTACAACGGATCAGAAGGGAAAGGCTGAGATATCGGAACTCCCTCTTGGACTCTATCAACTGGAAGAAACAGAGGCTCCGGAAGGGTTTGTGCGGTTAAAAGAACCTGTGATACTGGAAGTAAAGGCCGGTGCTCAGGAAGAGCCTATTGCTATTGTTTCTTATGACTGTTCAAATGAACGTCAAAGGGTCAGTCTTTCGTTGGAAAAAAGTGATAAAGAGAGTGGGGAACTTCTGGAAGGTGCGGTTTTCGGAGTCTACGCAGATCAGGATTATAAAGATGCCGGAGGAAACATTGTGATTAGCAAAGATACCCTGATTCAGCAAAAGACAACGGATAGGGAAGGTAAACTTCAGTTTGATGCGGATATGCTTCCGGGACAGTACTATGTTTGTGAAATCGAAGCACCAAAAGGTTATAAAAAAGACGAAACACATCATCAGGTAAATCTGACAGGAGAGCAGACTGAAGAAGTGATAGAGGTGCATCTGGAGATTAAGAATGAGCAGGAAGAGGTACCGGAGATTACTTCCGTACCAACCGAAACTCCAAAGGAGACACCTTCCGCGACAAAGCGTGAGCCGGTTAAAACCAGTGATACAACGAATCATATGGCTGCTGTGTTGACCTCCGTTTTAAGTGCAGGATTTTGTATCGGATTTATTGTGATCAAACTATTTCAGAGAAAAAAACATTCCACTGACTGTTAAAATGTGTTATGCTATTGTGCAGACAGGAGGTAGGTGGGATGACTGAAGAGTCAGGCTTAATAATCATTTTCTTTATTATACTCTTTGTAGCAGCAGCTTATGCGTTTGTTCAGAATAACCGTGCCCGTAAGCACTTTTTGCTCAGGCAGATTCAGAAAGGATGGGGGACACTCCCCGAACGGGAATATAGTTATGAAGAGTTGGAGAGTATATCCCAATATGCGAAACGTATACGTAAAGATCAATTCTATATTGATGATACAACTTGGAATGATTTGGATATGGAGAGCATTTTTCTTCTTTTGAATAACACGATGTCATCCTGTGGGGAGGATTATCTTTATGCCAGCTTAAGACTACCCAGATTTGACAGAGAAACACTTGAAGAACGCGAACGGTTGGCGGAGTTCTTTCGTACGCATGAGACGGAACGTGTTGCATTACAGAAGATCTTTGCAAAAATTGGAAAGATAAAAGATATATCAATTACAGAGTATATTTACCGCATCGGTGAGGTAGAGCGTAAGGGCAGGGGAAAGTACATTTTATTGGCTTTACTGTCTTTGGTTTCTATTGTGTCGCTGTTTATACAGCCATTGTTTGGTGTGGTATTCTTTCTGACGGTGACTGCTGTTAACGTCTTTATTCATATGAAAGACAGTGTGGCAATAGAGCCATATTTTGCAAGTCTGTCCTGTATTCTCAGAATTTTATATGCCTCTGATCCGCTGAAGAAATTAAGGATTCCGGAGATTGAAGGTTATCTGAAGCGGATTGAACAGGATGCGGTATCCATGAAAGGAATTAAAAAGAAGGCCAGAATGCTTACAAATAAAAAGGGAATGGAGGATTTTATTGCCCTGCTGGCCTCCTATGTCAATAGCTTTTTTCTATTGGATTTTATCCAGTTTTATGGAGCCCTGAACGAATATGACGGCCATCAAAAGGAAGTGGAAGAGCTGATCGAACAAATCGGGATTCTGGACAGTGCCATAGCCATAGCTTCCTTCCGCGAGTACCTGCCCTTCTATACAGTGCCTGAATTTCGGGCAGATCACGAGGTGTCGATGGATGTGAAAGACCTGTACCATCCGCTTGTATCCAATCCTGTTGCCAACAGTATTTCGGTATCAGGAGGAACGCTGGTTACCGGTTCCAATGCATCAGGTAAATCCACCTTTTTGAAAAATATCGCAGTTAATGCCATTCTTGCACAGACGGTTCATACCTGTGTGGCCTCAGCATATTATGCAAATATGTTTAAAGTGATGACGTCTATGGCACTGCGGGATGATCTTCAGGGCGGAGAAAGCTATTACATTGTGGAAATTAAATCCATCAAGCGGATACTGGATGAGGCAAAAAAAGGAACTCCTATGCTTTGCATCGTGGATGAAGTGTTAAGAGGAACCAATACAATTGAGAGAATCGCAGCATCTTCCAGAATCCTTTATACACTGAATCAGCCGCATGTGTTGTCATTTGCTGCGACACATGATATTGAATTATCCTATATACTGGAAGAAATTTATACAAATTTTCATTTTGAAGAAGAAATTTGTAAAGATGATGTGAAGTTCAATTATCTTCTGATGCCGGGAAGAGCGACCAGCAGAAATGCAATTGCACTGCTGGAGATGATCGGTTATGATAAAGGGCTTATAAAGGATGCCAGAGAGGCGGCAGAGGACTTTGAGACGAAGGGTGTATGGGGAAATCTGGAAGGAAGGAAAGACTGATGAAAGTAAATATATATACAGATGGAGCTGCAAGAGGAAATCCGAACGGACCAGGCGGATATGGATGTGTTCTGCAATATACCGATAAGAATGGAGTACTTCATGAACGGGAGTTTTCACAGGGCTATATCAAAACAACCAATAACAGGATGGAGTTAATGGCCGCTATCGTGGGTCTGGAGGCTCTGACACGTCCCTGTGAGGTGGAGTTATATTCGGATTCAAAATACGTAGTAGATGCATTCAATCAGCACTGGATTGACGGATGGATAAAAAAGGGCTGGAAGCGTGGGAAGAATGAGCCGGTGAAGAATATTGAACTCTGGCAGAGACTTCTGAAAGCTAAAGCACCTCATCAGGTTCGGTTTCACTGGGTAAAAGGGCATGATGGACATGAGATGAATGAACGTTGCGACCAGCTTGCCACATCTGCAGCAGATGGGCAGAATCTGATCGAGGATCAGGCATAAGCCCAACTTTCTTTACGATAGGTGCTTGACAAACAGGAAGCTCTTTTGTATACTTGCTGATATAATGAAAAGCGAAGATAAGACCAAGTAACTGAAAGGGTAAACGGACAGAAAGCTGCCGGAGGATGAGAGGCGCACGTGGAACTTTTAGTGAATACCTCTTGGAGCTGCGCACTGAAAGATCTTTGAATCCCGTAGGCTGCGACGTGTTGACGGACGTTACAAGCGTCAGGGTATGCCGGTGAAGCATCAACAGCACGGAAGTACCCGCTGAGACGACTGCCGCGAGGCAGTTGTGAATTTAGGTGGTAACACGGAAGCTTCAGGCTTTCGTCCTATTTATGAGGACGGAAGCCTTTTTACTGCCAAAGTATGCAGGAAAAGCCGCCAGTGGCGGATTTTGCAAACTTTTTCCCGGGCAGAATATATCGTCCCGTCCTCACAGACAGAAACATCTGCTAAATTAACAATGATTAAAAGGAGGAATAACAGGAATGGGAATTTATGAAGAACTGAACGAGCGTGGCTTAATTGCCCAAGTTACGGACGAAAAAGAAATCAAAGAATTAGTGAACAATGGGAAAGCAGTATTTTATATCGGATTTGATCCAACCGCAGACAGTCTTCATGTTGGACACTTTATGGCTTTGTGCCTTATGAAGCGCCTGCAGATGGCGGGAAACAAGCCGATTGCCTTGTTAGGTGGTGGTACCGGCATGATTGGAGATCCTTCCGGAAGAAGCGATATGCGTCAGATGATGACAGTAGAAACCATACAGCATAACTGTGACCGGTTTAAAGAGCAGATGAGCCGGTTTATAGATTTCTCTGAGGGGAAGGCACAGCTTGTCAATAACGCCGAATGGCTGACCAATTTAAACTATATTGAGTTTCTTCGGGATATAGGACCTCACTTTTCTGTCAACCGTATGCTTACAGCGGAATGCTATAAACAGAGAATGGAAAAGGGTTTAAGTTTTCTGGAATTTAATTATATGATTATGCAGAGCTTTGATTTTTACCAGTTATTCCAAAACTACGGCTGTAATATGCAATTCGGAGGTGACGACCAGTGGAGTAATATGCTGGGAGGAACAGAATTGATTCGCCGTAAGATGGGTAAGGATGCTTATGCTATGACTATTACGCTGCTGCTGAATTCTGAGGGAAAGAAGATGGGAAAAACCCAGTCCGGTGCTGTTTGGCTGGATCCGGACAAAACTTCTCCATTTGATTTTTATCAGTACTGGAGAAATGTGTCTGACGCTGATGTCTTAAAATGTCTTCGTATGTTGACGTTTCTCCCTATTGAACAGATTGATGAAATGGATCACTGGGAAGGCAGCCAGTTAAATCAGGCAAAGGAGATTCTGGCTTACGAACTGACGGGTCTGGTTCATGGCGAAGACGAGGCGAAAAAGGCCGAAAGCGGATCCAAAGCATTGTTTGCGGGCGGCGGAGATTCGGAACACATGCCGACAGAAGAATTGTCAGACGAAGATTTTAATGAGAACAGTATAGATATCATCACACTGCTTCAAAAAGCCGGTCTGGTTGCAAGCAGAAGTGATGGAAGACGTGCGGTTGAACAGGGAGGCGTAACTCTGGATGGAGAAAAAGTAGTGGATATCAGATATACTCTGACCAGAGATGATTTTGGCGAGGAAGGCATCATTGTACGAAAAGGTAAGAAGAAATACAAAAAAGTTTGCGTCAGATAAGGACTTGTGATATCATGAATGGTAGCTTTTAGCGAGTTTTAGGAGGAACAGTCGTGGAAAAATATGGCGTGAATGATCTCAGAAGAATGTTTCTGGAATTCTTTGAGAGTAAAGGACATCTGGCAATGAAGAGTTTTTCTTTAGTGCCGCAGAATGATAAAAGCTTATTGTTGATTAATTCAGGTATGGCTCCGCTGAAACCATACTTTACGGGAGCGGAGATACCGCCGAGAACCCGGGTTACCACTTGCCAGAAGTGTATCAGGACCGGTGATATTGAAAATGTTGGAAAGACTGCACGTCACGGAACTTTTTTTGAGATGCTTGGGAACTTTTCTTTTGGAGACTATTTTAAACACGAAGCAATCCGATGGTCCTGGGAATTTCTGACGGAGGTAGTAGGCCTTGATCCGGACAGGCTGTATCCTTCCGTGTATCTGGAAGACGATGAGGCATTTGATATATGGAACAAGGAAATCGGCCTTGCGCCGGAAAGAATTTTCCGATTTGGAAAAGAGGATAATTTCTGGGAGCATGGATCCGGTCCCTGTGGCCCCTGCTCCGAGATTTACTACGACCGTGGAGAGAAGTATGGCTGTGGGGAGCCGGGCTGCACAGTTGGATGTGAATGTGATCGGTATATGGAGGTCTGGAATAACGTATTTACACAGTTTAACAATGATGGAGAAGGGAATTATACGGAGTTAGAACAAAAGAACATTGATACAGGGATGGGACTGGAGCGCCTGGCTGTCGTTGTTCAGGATGTGGATTCTCTCTTCGATGTGGATACCATAGAGGCGCTGCGGAACAAAGTCTGTGAAATTGCGGGAGTGATTTATGGTACCGACCGTGAAACAGATGTGTCCATCCGCCTGATTACAGATCACATCCGTTCTGCAACATTTATGATTTCGGATGGAATCATGCCCACGAATGAAGGACGCGGCTATGTACTCCGCCGTTTGATCCGTCGTGCGGCCAGACACGGCAGGCTTCTTGGAATCAGTCATCTGTTTCTTGCAAAGCTCAGCGACTCTGTTATCCAGGGCAGTAAGGATGGATATCCGGAATTGGAAGAGAAAAAGGATTTTATCTTTAACGTATTAAATAACGAGGAAAAACAGTTCCATAAGACGATTGATCAGGGACTGCGTATTCTAAGTGAGATGGAAGAAAAACTGACGGCCGAAGGAACAACCACCTTAAGTGGAGAAGATGCATTCAAATTGTATGATACCTATGGATTCCCTGTGGATTTGACGAAAGAAATTCTGGAAGAAAAGAACTACAGAATTGATGAAGAAGGTTTCAGAAAATCTATGGACGAGCAGCGTACCAGAGCCAGGTTGGCCCGTGAAACAACCAATTATATGGGAGCAGATGCTACTGTCTATGATCAGATTGATCCTTCGGTCACAACGAAATTTGTGGGCTATGCTCACCTGACATTTACATCCAGAGTTACAGTTCTGACGACAGAGACCGATTTGGCAGATGCATTGATGGAAGGTCAGAAAGGCACTATTTTTGTAGAGGAAACCCCCTTCTACGCCACCATGGGCGGACAGATTGGTGACTGTGGTACCATCAGAACAGATAATGGCATCTTTGAAGTAGAAGAAACCATCAAGCTTCTGGGTGGAAAATACGGACACGTAGGCGTTATGAAGAGCGGCATGATTTCTGTTTCAGACATTGCAGTTCTGGAAGTTTCGACGGAAGCCAGACGTGCAACGGAGCAAAATCACAGTGCAACGCATCTCTTGCAGAAAGCCTTGAAAAAGGTTCTGGGCGCTCATGTAGAGCAGAAAGGTTCTCTGGTCACACCTACCAGGCTGCGTTTTGACTTCGCACACTTTGCTGCTATGACGGCGGAAGAGCTGGACCAGGTGGAAAAGCTGGTGAATCAGGAAATTCAGGCACAGCTTGAAGTAAGCACCGACATCATGGGAATTGAAGATGCAAAGAAATCGGGAGCCATGGCTCTGTTTGGTGAAAAATATGGGGACAGCGTCCGCGTTGTATCCATGGGAGACTTTTCAAAGGAACTCTGCGGCGGTACACATGTTCATAATACCGGGGAGATTATACTGTTTAAGATTATCTCAGAATCGGGAATTGCAGCAGGTGTCCGTCGAATTGAGGCATTGACAGGCAACGGTGTTATCGCATACTATAAGCAGCAGGAAGGATTGCTGGGTCAAGCTGCAAGAGAACTGAAGTGTAATCCTTCGGAAGTGGCCGAAAAGATCACTCATATGCAGGCCGAGTTAAAAACTCTGAACAGCGAAAACGAATCTTTGAAGAGTAAAATCGCACAGAACTCCATGGGGGATGTCATGAATAAAATCCAGGAGGTAAGCGGCATAAAACTTCTTGCGGTATCCGTTTCCGATGTGGATATGAATGGCCTTCGCGATTTAGGAGACCAGTTAAAGGATAAGCTTGGCGAAGGGGTTGTGATTCTTGCGTCAGCCAAAGAAGGCAAGGTCAGTCTGCTTGCCATGGTGACCGATGAAGCTCAGAAGAGAGGAGCTCATGCAGGAAAGTTCATCAAGGAACTCGCGTCGGTAGTCGGCGGAGGCGGAGGCGGCCGTCCCAATATGGCACAGGCAGGGGGTAAGGATGCTTCTAAGATTCCAGATGCAATTGCAAAAGCAGCGGAAATTTTGAAAAAGCAGATTGATTGAGCTAAGTGCCTTTATCAAAAAAAAGAGTTGACGAATTTGAAATATCTGCTATAATTAATCTAGTGCAAAAAAATACCCAAACAGTTGTATTTAAGCACAATCTACAACTGGAGGGAGGTTAG
Source organism: Novisyntrophococcus fermenticellae (assembly GCF_018866245.1). GTDB lineage: Bacteria > Bacillota > Clostridia > Lachnospirales > Lachnospiraceae > Novisyntrophococcus > Novisyntrophococcus fermenticellae. The sequence continues at coordinate 1,792,889 of NZ_CP076458.1, read as the reverse complement.
GTGTGAGTCTATGTCAAATGTAATCGTAAAAGAGAACGAGACGTTGGATAGCGCTTTACGCAGATTCAAGCGTAGCTGTGCAAAAGCAGGCATTCAGCAGGAAATTCGCAAGAGAGAACATTACGAGAAACCAAGCGTTCGTCGTAAAAAGAAATCTGAAGCTGCGAGAAAGCGTAAATATAATTAATGTGCTGATTAGGAGGCTGCCGCAAGACAATATACTTGTGGCGGCCTCTTTTCGCACAGAATATATAGATTTAATCCTCAGGAGAGAGTGAAACATGAAAAAGTTTTTTCGATTAATTTCCAACAGGGTTGTTCTGGTTGCCGTTGTGTTATTTTTACAGCTGCTGTGGTTTGTGGGGATTGGATATTTTCTAAACGACCGTTATATATACTTTGATGTAATTATCAATATTCTTGCAATAGCAGTTGTACTTAAACTTGTAAACCAGAGGATGAATCCTTCCTACAAACTGACCTGGACCCTTGTTATTTTGTCCTTTCCAATCATAGGACTCATATTATATGTTGTGATGGGGAAGTCAAGACTCGCAAAAAAGTTCTATCTGGAATATGAAAGAGTTCTGAATGTCCAAGGGGATATCCTGAAGGAAAAGGAAGAGGACAGGACGGCACTGAAAGAACTGAATCCGCTTGTTTCCGGACAGTCTGTATATCTTAGGGATTACTCAGATTCCCCCTTGTATCAGAACACAATAACCGGATATTATCGGGTCGGAGAAGACTGGTTTGAAAAATACATAGAAGAACTGAAAAAAGCGGAACATTACATCTTTCTGGAGTATTTTATTATTGCAGAGGGATATATGTGGGATACCGTACTGGAGATTCTGGTTGAGAAAGCTTCCAGGGGGGTAGATGTGAGGCTGATTTATGACGATTTTGGCTGTATCACTACACTGCCGCCGCGATATTACAAGAGCCTGCAGGCCAAAGGAATTAAGTGTGCCGCATTTAATCCGGTACGCCCGGTTCTGAATCTTATATTAAACAACCGGGATCATCGGAAAATAACCGTAATTGACGGACATACTGCATTTACAGGCGGGATGAATCTGGCGGATGAATACATCAACCAGAAGGAACGGTTCGGACACTGGAAGGACTCTGGAATATACCTGTATGGAGAGGCAGTATGGAATTTTACTGTGATGTTTCTTCGGATATGGTCCGTGATAACAAATATGGACTGTGAATTCGAATACTTCCGTCCCTACAATTATCATCTGGATGTCTTTGAAAATGATGGGTTTGTTCAGCCCTATGGTGATATTCCGATGGATAATGAAACGGTGGGGGAGCATGTATATCTGAATATCATTTCACAGTCAAAGGATTATGTCTATATATTCACACCATATTTAATTTTAGATAATGAAACTATGAAGGCATTGTGTCTTGCTTCCAAGCGCGGGGTCGATGTAAGGATTGTAACTCCGGGAATACCGGATAAAAAGGTTGTTTTTTTGCTGACGCAGTCCTATTATGCGGAACTGCTTGAGGCGGGGGTCAGAATCTATCAGTATTCACCGGGATTTCTGCATTCTAAAAGCTTTGTCAGTGATGATGAAGTTGCTGTAGTGGGAACCATTAATCTGGATTACCGCAGCCTGTACTTACACTTTGAATGTGGCGTCTGGATGTATCGCACAAGAGCTGTATCACAGGTAAAGAAGGATTTTCTGGACACATTGGAGGTTTCCGGTGAAATTACTCTTGACTTCTGTAAAAACCGCAGTTTGCCGGTAAGAGGAGCTCAAAGCATACTCCGCCTTATTGCACCTTTGTTATAAAACTTATCATCAACCACTCCCGCCTTACATAAAATGAGATAGAAAGAATATAAATGGAGTGGACATGAAAAAGTTCCTGATTGTATTACTGACACTGGCAATGATACTACCATCAATGAGCATAACGGCGAAGGCAGATCTGGAACTGGCATCGCCCAGTGTAATTCTGATGGAAAGCAGTACGGGGCAGATACTTTACGGGCAAAATGCAGACGAGCAGAGAAGTCCGGCCAGTATCACTAAGATTATGACACTGATATTGATCTTTGATGAACTGGATAAAGGAAATCTGGAATTGACAGATCAGGTGACTACCAGTGCTCATGCGAAAAGTATGGGTGGGTCACAGGTGTTTCTGGAGGAGGGGGAGCAGCAGACGGTTGAGACGATGATTAAATGTATCGTCATAGCATCGGGAAACGATGCATCAGTGGCTATGGCCGAACACATCGCAGGCAGTGAGGCGGAATTCGTCTCCCGGATGAACACACGCGCAAAAGAACTTGGTATGAATGACACAAATTTTGAAGATTGCTGTGGCTTGACGGACTCAACGAATCATTATACCACGGCTCATGATGTAGCATTGATGTCTCGTGAACTAGTCACGCACTATCCCCAGGTTCTGAATTATTCCTCTATCTGGATGGAGGACATCACGCATGTAACTAAACAGGGCACAAAACCGTTTACCTTGTCCAATACCAATAAATTGATTCGTGGATATGAGGGGTGTGTAGGATTAAAAACAGGCAGTACCAGTTTGGCTAAATACTGTGTATCTGCTGTGGCAGAGCGGGGAGGGATACAGCTGATATCTGTAGTAATGGGGGCACCGGATTACAAGGTCCGCTTCGCTGATGCAGCCTCTATGTTGAACTATGGATTTGGAATATGTAACCTTTACGTGGATGAGAATCAGGAGAATCCCGGCGAAATCACCGTAAAGGGGGGTACAGAGAAGCAGGTGGGCTGTACATATGAAGGGGAATTCCGCTATCTTGATACGGAAGGGAAACCCCTTGATCAGATTGAAAAAGCGGTTGAGCTTCCGGAACATATAAAGGCACCTGTAAAAAAGGGAGATGTAGCAGGAAAGGCGGTCTATACGCTGGAAGGAAAAGAAATCGGACAGGTGAATCTGCTTTATGAGGCAAGTGTGGAAAAGGCAGGATATCTTCATTGTCTGGGTGAGGTCTGGCAAAGCTTTTTGGCCTTTTAGACTTAAAGTGAATAACAGTTTGCATAGGTGTACCAATGACTTCATATACTTTATATGAAGTCATTGGTACACCTTTTGTTATTTGATTTTTGACTGACCTGACTTTCTAATGTAAGGAAAAAGTAAGAAATAAAACTGAATATCATTAAAAATATTTGCTATAATCAAGTTTGTTACTTACTGCTAAGAGGATAGAAATACATATAAAAGGAGTGTGTTTGGATGAACAGGAGCATACTGGATTACCTGGAACAGTCCAAAGAGAAATTTTCGGATAAAACAGCATTTGCGGATGTTGATACGTCCTGTACATATAGCGAATTATTGGAGAAATCAAGAAAAATCGGATCAAAATTGTCCAGATATGTGAAGCCGGGCCAGCCGGTGCCTGTATTCATGGATAAGAGCGTGGATACGATCTGCCTGTTCCTGGGAATTGTGTATGCGGGCTGTTTTTACGTTTTACTGGATACAAAGCAGCCGAAGGCAAGGCTGCATCAGATACTTGATACTTTAGATGCGGGCGTTTTAATTACTTCCAAAGATTATGACGGAGACAGAGAGGGACTTTTATTCGATGGGTCTGTATATGATCTGCAAGAATTGGAGAAGGGAGAAATCGATGAAAAAAAGCTGGCGGAAATCCGGAATCATACTTTAGACATCGATCCGCTGTACGGAATCTTCACTTCAGGTTCCACGGGGATACCCAAGGGTGTGGTGGTGAGCCACCGCAGTGTAATAGATTTTATTACATACTTTACGGATATTTTTGGAATAACATCTGAGGATGTCATCGGAAATCAGGCTCCCTGGGATTTTGATGTTTCGGTAAAGGATATCTATTCCACTTTAATGGTGGGGGCTACTATGGAAATAATACCAAAACAGTATTTTTCATTTCCTGTCAGGCTAATAGATTTTTTGTGTGAACGTAAGGTGACCACTCTGATCTGGGCCGTTTCGGCATTGTGCATCATCACCACGCTGAAAGGATTTGTATATAAGATACCGTCCAGGATTGGGAAAGTCATGTTCAGCGGAGAAGTGATGCCGGTGAAGCACTTAAATCTCTGGAGACAGGCCATACCGGATGCCATGTATGTGAATCTTTATGGTCCTACTGAAATCACCTGTAACTGTACGTATTATATTATTGAAAGAGAATTTCTGCCCGGTGAGGTGCTGCCGATCGGAAGAGCCTTTCCGAATGAGAAGGTGTTTCTTCTGGATGAAACCGATAACGTGGTAACAGACCCGGGAAAGCAGGGAGAAATCTGTGTATCAGGAACCACACTGGCTCTTGGATATTTCAATAATCCGGAACAGACCAGGCAAGCATTTGTACAAAATCCATGCAATCCTTTTTATCCTGAGATTATCTACCGAACCGGAGATCTGGGCTTATATAACGAGAACGGGGAATTATACTTCCTGTCCAGAAAAGATTTTCAGATTAAGCATTTGGGGCACCGTATTGAACTGGGTGAAATTGAGAATGCCATGGACCAGGTGGAGCAGATTATCCGTTCCTGTTGCCTCTATGATGATAAGCACAGTAAGATTCTGCTGTATTATGAAGGCGCTGTCGATAAGAGACAGATTCAGAAGCGATTGCGGGAGATACTGCCGGCCTATATGCTGCCGAACCGTTATTATGCAGTGGACAAGCTTCCTTTGACGAAGAATGGAAAAATTGACAGAAAGATGCTGATGGCGATTTATAAGGGGGAAAACTGATTATGGATGTGGGTATTTATCAGGAATCGGTTGAAAAGTTTGGGACTCCCTGCTATATCTTTGACCTGGATCGGTTCCGGGACAGACTGAAAGAGGTACAAAAAATACTTGGAAAAAGAGCACAGATTTGCTATGCTATGAAGGCAAATCCATTTCTGGTAAAGGCAGCTTCTGAATGGGTGAATGACCTGGAGGTCTGTTCTCCCGGGGAATTTGCAATCTGTGAACGGGCGGGAGTCCCTGTGAAACAAGTAGTATTATCCGGTGTCAATAAAGAAGAAAAGGATATCCGGTATATAGCAAAGCAGTATGGAGAACAGGTCACATATACAGTAGAATCGCTGCTGCAGCTGGATAATTTGCAAAAAGCAGGGAAGGATTTTCAAAGGAAGCTTCCTGTTCTTTTAAGAGTCACCAGTGGAAACCAATTTGGTTTGAGCGAAGAACTTATAAGAAGGATTATTGAGAAACGAAGCAGTTATCCGGCACTGGATTTTCTCGGATTACAGTATTTTTCAGGAACACAGAAAAAAAGGATAGAGGTACTGGAAGAAGAGCTTATGTACATGGACCGTCTGATATGTGACCTGGAAAAGTATGGATATGAAGCGGAAGTGCTGGAATTTGGCCCGGGACTTTATGTTGAGTACTTTCCTAAGGATACCAAGACGGATGAATTTAAGCTGCTAAGGGAATTTGCTGCTTTATTGCCCAAAGTACATTTTGAAAAAAAGATAAATCTGGAGTTGGGTAGATATCTGGCTGCCTCCTGTGGAAGATATCTGACCAGCATTGTGGATCAGAAGATAAATAATGATATGGGATTTTGCATCGTGGATGGTGGTATTCATCAGGTTAATTATTTTGGACAGACTATGGCAATGAAGATTCCTGCATACCGCCAGATAAAGAAATCTGTGTTTCAGCCGGTTACTGAAAAAGATACCGCCTGGAATATCTGTGGATCCCTGTGTACACTCAATGACATAATTGTAAAGAAGCTTCCGCTGCATGATGCGTCGGTTGGAGACACCCTGGTATTTGAAAATGCCGGTGCATATTCTGTTACCGAATGTATGGCTTTGTTTTTAAGCAGGGATCTTCCAAAAGTTTTATATTATGATGAGGCAAAGGGGCTTAGACTGGCCAGAGACCGTATAGAGACCAATTTTTTTAATTATGATTCCAGGGTCAAAAGGTGATAGCAATATATATCAGGAATGAGAGAGGAAAATAATTATTATGGAAAAATTACTTGAGATTTTAGAAGATGTTGTACCGGATGTGGACTTTGAAGGCTGTGAAACATTAATCGATGATGGACTTTTGGACTCCTTCGCAATATTGACGATTGTAGGAGAGCTGGAGGATGAATTCGGTGTATCTGTGACCCCTGCTGAGATTGTTCCTGAGAATTTCAATTCGGCAAAAGCACTCTGGTCCATGGTTTTGCGCCTAAAGGAGGAGTAAAGAGAGTGTATGGCACTTACATCTGTGAAATTTCTGCTGTTTCTACTGACATCTGTTGCCGGGTATTACCTGATTCCCAGGAAGTTTCAATGGATATGGCTCCTTCTCTTCAGCTATATATATTACATGGCATCCGGTGTAAAGCTGGTGGTGTTTCTGCTGTTTACCACGGCGACCACTTATGGCGCAGCCCGTCTGATTGATAAGAAGAGGAAAAATAAAAAGGCAGGGAAGAGAATTCTGATTCTGGGATTATTTCTCAATTTCGGAATGTTGGGAATATTGAAGTATACAAATCTGATTATAACGAGCGTCAATCATATTTCAGGAATAGAGTTTCCATTTGTAAACTTCCTCCTGCCACTTGGGATATCCTTTTATACGTTTCAGTCCATGGGATACCTGATGGACGTCTACTGGGGACGGTTTCATGCGGAGAAAAATCCATTTCGTTTCGCCTTGTTTGTATCTTTTTTTCCACAAATCATGCAGGGTCCAATTGGGCGTTATAACCGCATGGCCAGTCAGCTTTATGAAGGCCATAGTTTCGACTGGAACAGGATGGAGCGGGCCTGTCAGCTGATGCTATGGGGGTTTTTTAAGAAAATGGTTCTGGCAGACAATGCAGCACTCTTTGTAAATGCAATATTTGATGATTATCAAACATATCAGGGTCTTTCTATAGCCGGTGTATTGCTGTATTCCGTCCAGCTCTACGGGGATTTTTCCGGGGGTATGGATGTGGTTATGGGCGTGGCAAACCTTTTTGGAATTCAGATGGACGAGAACTTTAAGCGCCCTTATTTTGCGCGTTCAATTACAGATTTCTGGCACAGGTGGCATATCACACTCGGCACATGGATGAAGGACTATGTATTCTACCCATTTTCCCTGTCCAAAGCTATGGGAAGGTTTGGGAGGTATGCGAAGAAGAAATTCGGAAAGCAGCTGGGCAGAACACTGCCTATCTGTATCGCTAATATCGTGGTATTCCTGTTGGTGGGAATCTGGCATGGTGCGGCCTGGAAATTCATTGCATATGGACTTTATAATGGTCTGATCATAGGCGTAAGCGGGTTACTGACCAGACAATTCAGAAGCTGGAAAAAGAAACTCCATATTGATGACAAGGCACCCTGGTTTGTGATGCTTCAGATACTCAGGACGTTCCTTCTCGTAAACATCAGCTGGTTCTTTGACCGTGCGGATACAGTGGGCCAGGCGCTTACTATGTTTAAGAATGCTCTTACAAGAACAGACTGGTCTATGTTGACCGGGATTCAAACCACTGCAGGTGGAAATACTTACACGAAACTGATTCTGGCCATACTGTTATTTGGCTGTATGGTTTTGTTTGTTGTCAGCATTCTTCAGGAGCGGGGGATACAGATTAGGGAGTCCTTGTCCCAAAAGCCTTTGGTTGTTAAGATGGCAGTCTACCTGGCATTGCTGTTTTCTTTGAGTGTCATGGGTCAGATGCCCTTGTCATCAGGAGGTTTTATCTATGCGCAATTTTAGACGGATACTGAAAGCAGGTGTTTTTCTGATGCTGGTGATTTTGATTAATGGAGCACTGGACTATGCACTGTATCCTTATACATATTCGAAAGCCGAGATGTATCACATGGAGGCGGACAAGGTAAATCAGCTTATTGTCGGTACATCGCATGGGAAATGTGGAATTGATCCGGCGGTTCTTGATGAAGTCATGGGAACAAAAACTTTTAACTCCTGTCAGGGTGGAGAATACACAATAGATTCTTACTATCTTGTAAAAGAGGCTGACAGAGTACATGATATAAAACGTGTGATTTATGAACTGGATCCCGGTTACTGGGTGACAGGCGACGGACAAAATGGTCAGTACATTTCATATCTAAAAGAGTTCCCCGTATCGGGACTAAAACTTTATTATTGGAAGGATAAGCTTCTGGACGGGGATTTCCGATCAACCTTCTTTCCCTGGTATTTTTATCGTAATCAGGTAAAGAATATGGGAGAAATCATAAAGCGAAAGCAGTCGGATGAATACAAAAATCATTCTTTTGCTCCTTTTGATAGTGCGGCGCAGACCTGCAGAAAGGACGGATTTATAAAGCGAAACCGTGTGGAGACAGAGAAGGCACCTGTGGATCCGCTGAATCTCTGGCAGGATGATAATCTGAATCCGAGAAATGTGGAATGGTTTGAAAAGTTGTATGACTACTGTAAAGAGCAGAAGATTCAACTCACAGTAGTGGTTACACCTGTACCGGAAGAAACCTGTGCCCTCTATCCCGAAAATTATAAGATGGCATATGAATATTTGAAAGGGTATCTGGCGGATAAAGACTTAATCTATCTCAATTATAATTTGAAGGAGGATGAAGGATACAGCCGCGGCATCGATGATTTTGCAGATCAGGAGGGGCATATGTATGGAGATACGGCAGAAGGGTTCTCCAGATGCCTCGCCAGGGACTTGCTGTGTAAATAATGTTGCAGTCCGGCTATAAATATAGTATGATATCGTTATGAGAAAAAAGTTTATGACTACAACATACCAATTGACAAAACGTTTATCGACCGAACCTCAGGCTGCCCGCCTGCGGTTCGTTTTTGTGAGCGATTTACACAATGTGTCTATAGGAAATAAGAATCAGGAGCTTATTCGTGCTATAGAGCTGCAGAATCCGGATGCTGTTCTAATTGGGGGCGATACTTTGGTAGGGAAACCGGGTTATCCTATGGATGTTGCAATAGATTTTATAAAGAATGTGGCCGGCAGATATCCTGTATATTATGCCAATGGGAATCATGAGTACCGGCTTCGAATCTACCCGGATATATATGGGGATATGTATGAGCGATTTTCAGAGGCAATAAAGGAAGCCGGTGTTTATTATCTGATCAATCAGACAGCCAGGATTAATGTTCGGGGAATCCCCGTGGCTATCCACGGATTTGAAGCCGACAAAAAGTACTATCAACGTTATAGCAAAGCAGATATGCCTGTCTTTGAACTGAACCAGATATTCGGACAGCCGGATCCGAATGATTATCATATATTATTGGCACATAATCCGGAATACAGAGAGACATATTTAAACTGGGGCGCAGATTTGGCATTATCGGGGCACTGCCATGGCGGAGTGATACGCTTTGGAGAGCATTATGGATTAATCAGCCCCAATTTTAATTTGATTTATAAGTACTGTCATGGAAGATTTGACGACGCTTATGGAAGAACAATGATAGTCAGTGCCGGGCTTGGAGAACATACGATACCGCTTAGATTTTTCAACCCCAGAGAACTGGTGACGCTTGAAATTCAATTTATCGGGAAATGACTTGCAAATTTCGTGTGAAAAAGTTAGAATTTAGGTACAGTCTGGTCATTGACGGAAAGGAATAAAAGCGACATGGGAATTCCTGTGAAACTGCCGGTTTTTGAAGGGCCGTTGGATTTACTGATGCATCTGATTGAAAAGAATAAAATTGATATCTACGATATTCCGATTGTGGAGATCACAGATCAATATCTGGAATATGTACAGCAGATGGATCATGAAGATTTGGATGTAGTCAGTGAATTTATGGTTATGGCGGCTACATTAATTGATATCAAGTGCAGGATGCTGCTTCCCAAGGAGATAAATGAGGATGGAGAGGAAGAGGATCCAAGGGATGAACTTGTCCGTCAGCTTCTGGAATATAAGATGTATAAGTACATGTCCTATGAACTCAGGGACCGAATGGCTGAAGCATCCAGGAGCATCTACAAGGAGCCGACACTGCCAAAAGAGGTTAAGCAATACAAGGTACCTGTAGACCCGCAGGAGCTTCTGAACGGAATAACACTGGACAAGCTGCATAAAATCTTTGAATCGATACTGAAAAGGCAGGAAGATAAGATTGACCCGATTCGAAGTAAATTTGGTCAGATAGAAAAAGAGGAGATTTCTTTACCGGAAAAGATGACATACGTAGAACGGTATGCGGTTAAAAACCGAAAGTTCAGTTTTAAAAATCTGCTGGAGCAGCAATGCAGTAAATTCCAGATAATTGTTACATTTCTGGCTGTTCTGGAACTGATGAAAACCGGAAAGATACAGATTTCTCAGGAAGAGATTTTTGGGGATATTCAGATTGAGTCGTTGGAAGCCGAAGATGCCACTGTAGAAGCGTATACGGAGGAAGCTGAAGATGAATACGAATGATGTGAAACATTTGGAAGCGGCAATCGAAGCTATCCTGTTTTCCATGGGTGATTCTGTGGAGGTGGACAAAATTGCCAGGGCAATTAACTGTGATGTAAATACTACAAAGCGGATATTACACCAGATGATGATGAATTACGAAGCCGAAGACCGGGGAATTAAAATTATAGAGCTGGAAGATGTGTATCAGATGTGCACAAAAAAGGAATACTATGATTATCTGGTCAATGTGGCATTGCAGCCAAAGCAGGCGGTACTCAGTGACGTTATGATGGAAACACTGTCCATAATCGCTTATAAGCAGCCTGTTACAAAAGCAGAGATAGAGAAAATCCGCGGAGTTAAGAGCGATCATGCGGTGAATAAACTAATAGAATATAATCTGGTTCAGGAATTAGGCAGACTGGATGCGCCGGGGCGCCCTATATTATTTGGTACGACGGAAGAGTTTTTAAGAAGCTTTGGCGTGGATTCTACAGATAACCTTCCCGTAATCAGCCCAGTCAAGCTGGAGGATTTCAAAGCGGAAGCGGAAGAGGAGATTCAAATCAAAGTGGATATATAGGAGGTGCTTATATGCCTGCAACTTATACACATGACCGGTTCGGAAAAGATGTGTACCGGCATCTTTCAGGTGATCTGAAAAAAGTGATTCGCAAGGAGAAGAAGCTTTATCTGACGGGGCTTCAGGGACCGGATATTTTTTATTTTTATCATCCATTATATACAAATCCAATTGTCAGTATGGGACATAAAATTCATGAAAGAAATGCGGATGAGTTTCTAATTAGATGCAGAAGCCAATATCAAAAGAGACCGGAAGGTGGTTTGATGGCTTACCTTATGGGGTTTGCCTGTCATTTTCTTTTAGATTCCGCCTGCCACCCATATATTAACGAGTATGCAGAGCAAATCGGTGTGACGCATGCAAAACAGGAGGCAGAGTTAGACAGAGTGTTTCTTTTAAAGGACCATAAAAATCCATTTACCTATGACCGTTCTGCGGGAATTTGCCCCGTGACTCCCGGCAACAAGGTTATTCTGAGGTGTTACCCCAACATAGCACTGGAGGATTTAGTTGAAGCGTTAAAAGGGATGAAGCTTTATTCAAATCTTCTGAATCAACAGCACGTCCTTTTAAGAAACGGGCTTTTGCTGGGAATGAAAGCTATGGGAGTTGAGGTCGCAATTTCTGATCAGGTGTTAAGGAAAAAGGTGGATCCGGGAGCAAAGTCTGCGGTAGAAAATCTGCTTCTGTTATACGAAAACACCTTAGATGAAGCCCCGGATCTGTTGGAGAATCTGGCAGACTATCTGTCACAGGGAGCAAAACTATCAGGAAGATATCATAGGAATTTTTGCTGAAAAAGAGGAATGGTCATGTGTAAAATGTCCATTCCTCTTTTTCTTCCCTTTGCTTAATAATATTATACCACAGAATTTTCCTCTTTTAAAGACTTGTAATGGAGGTATTCCGGCTCTATAATAAACAAACTACCAGAAAAGCGGGGTGTGTTATGGAGGAGAATATTTTTGAATTGATCCAATTAAAAAATCAGGAGAAAGACTGTTACCAATTGCTTGCTTGTAATGAGAAAACCGGGAATTTCGGACTAATGCTGACTCCGGAGGATGCAAGGGAATTGATTATCAGAAAAAATGCCGTTCTTAAGGTGCATAAAAGATTTGAGTTCAGTGAAAGCATATTACCCCAATTGATTTTTCAGTTCTGTGATTCCCAGTATATCAATCAGGTGGATTACCTTGAGATCCTTACGCGGCTTCAGGACATCTTCTTTAGCTTTAAAAATGAATCGGAAGATCTTTTGACAGATGAGGAACTTTTGAACTTTATGTATGAACAGTTTGAGACTGTCTGCTTCGGGGATCTGGATTACCTGGAAGGGACTTGCCTGGAGCGATTCGCAACCGCGGTTCGTGCAGGATATGATGGTTATCGCAGCACTGGCGGAAGGAATGTATATGAGAATTTCAGCGAGGAAAAGAGATGGGATAAAGAACTTTACCTGGAGGTCTTAAAAGACTTATGCTGGCGTTGAATATATGAAATTTTAAAATGGGGGATAGAGCATTGTATAATCAGGAAGAACTATTACCGCTTATCACAAGACTGATGGGAAGATATACCTCAAAGGAAAGCAGCTCAGTAACTTATGAGACAGCGAATATGCTGGCAGAAGCTGTGGTTTACTGCATTGATGAGTGGATACATGCAGGTGATACACAATTGACAGATGGGAAAATTGATCTGAAATTATTTTATAGTAAGGGATATGAAGCAGTAATCCAAAAGGTGAAAAAAGCAGGAGAGTTGTATAACACAATGTTGGACGATTTCAGAGATTATGGATGCAGGAGTTACAGAGAAACAATTCTGGATGGAATGCCCGCTTTTTTTCTGCGGTATGATGCTGAATTTAATCCCCAGGATCATCTGTTAACACTGGATTATCCCACCTATAAGCCCGACAGCAATATCTCTGGTGTAGACAGAATTTATGAATATCTTTTGGATATAAACATGGAAAGAGAGTTTTTGGCGCAGTTTCCTGAAGAAAATATCCGGGGACTCTTACTTCAATTTCAGGAGCGTTATCGAATCTCTTATCCGGACAATATATGTGAGTTGGTGATTCTCCAGGCTGTAGGATGTATCATAGCAGAAAGGCCGGTCAGCCTGCTGAGGCTGGACAGAAAAGCACTCAGGATAATCCGGTATCAATTTGAAGACAGTGAAGAGGCAGGGATAGAAAGGGAAATGAAAGGATATATCAGGATGCTATGTTCCAGGATGGTAGATAAAAAAGCAGAGGAATATTTTGCAGTCCGTGCGGGAGATTATGCTGTACGAATTAGGAATGGCATGGAGAATGGCAATCTGGAAGAGGTATTTATGTGTGAAGAGTAAGCTTCATCTCGCTATGGATGAACTGTGACCATTCGTTTTATTTTAGCTAATCCAGTATTGCATATTGGAGAAAATTCATGTATAGTGAATTAAGAAAAATCTAAAGTACTCTTAAAGTACTAGTATAGGCGGCATTAAATATAATAATTGCACTTTGTAAAAGGTGTTCTGCGTACGCAGAACACCTCCAGGGAAGAAAGATGAACTACTTATATCGCTACATAAAACCATATATCGGCATCATGTTTGTCGGGCTGACAATCAAAACGATAGGAACACTGTCTGAATTGGCACTTCCGTATATCTTAAGCTATATTCTCGATACAATTGTTCCAGCCAATGGAAAGGTATCCATGATTAGCGCGTGGGGATGCCTGATGATTTTCTTTGCCCTGGCCGCGCTTATCTGTAATGTCAAGGCAAACCGCATGGCGTCAAGAGTCTCGCGGGACTGTACCGAAAAAATCCGCCATGACCTGTTCCATCGCACAATGACTCTTTCAGCGAAACAGATTGATACATTCACAATTCCGTCTCTGGAATCCAGAATCACAACAGATACATATAACGTACAAAGCTTTATAAACAGAATACAGAGGTTGGGCGTGCGGGCACCACTTTTGCTTTTGGGTGGAATTATTGTTACATTGGTCATGGACCCATTTCTTTCGTTAGTTATGATTGCGGTGCTTCCTGTAATCTTTATACTCGTCTACTTCATTTCAACACTGGGAGTAAAACTTTACTCCAACGTACAGAAATCCATGGACAACATGATTCGTGTGGTTCGCGAAGATTCACAGGGTATTCGTGTGATTAAAGCTCTTTCCAACGTAGGAAGAGAACAGCAAAGGTATGATCAGGTGAATCAGAAGCTTGTGGAAAATGAGAAGAGGGCAAGTTTGATTATGGGAACTGCCAATCCGGTCATGAATCTTATGATGAATCTTGGGATTACATTTGTTGTTTTAATAGGTGCCTGCCGGGTGATGGGACATCAGACCGATCCAGGTAAGATTGTGGCATTTACACAATACTTCACCATGATTTCTACAGGCATGATATCAATTACCCGTATGTTTATGATGTATACCAAATGTTCTGCTTCCGCTTCCAGAATTCAGCAGGTAGTGGATGCACCTGAGGATCTTATGCTGCATTCAGAAAGTAAATATCCACCTAAGCATGAGAATGGCCATATTGTCTTCGACCAGGTGGATTTTGCATATAGCAAAGGGCGGGATATATTGCAGAACATAAGCTTTTCATTGCCACGGGGAAAGTCTATGGGAATCATCGGTGCCACCGGAAGTGGAAAGACAACGCTAATCAGTCTTTTAATGCGGTTTTATGATGTGGATTCCGGAGCCGTACGTATTGACGGCCGGGATATAAGAACCATCCCGGAAGAACAGTTACATCAAAAATTTGGTATTGCTATGCAAAATGACTTTCTTTACTCGGAAACGATTGAAGAAAATATTCGGTTCGGCCGGGAAATAGAAATGGAGGACATTGCCCGTGCCGGAGAAATAGCGCAGGCCAATGATTTTATTACTGATTTTCCGGAAGACTACAGGCATGTACTCACGCAGAAAGCAACCAACCTGTCCGGCGGGCAGAAACAGCGCCTGCTGATTGCCCGTGCATTGGCAGAAAATCCTGACATTTTGATATTGGATGACTCTTTCTCGGCATTGGATTATAAAACAGATGCAAGCCTCAGAAGAGCCATCTCACAACATATGAAAAGTGATATGACAATGATTGTGGTGGCTCAGAGAGTCAGTTCTGTGAGGAACTGTGATCTGATTCTCGTATTAGATAAAGGGCGGGTTATCGGAAAAGGAGATCACGGACACCTGATGAATACATGTTCCATTTACCAGGAAATCAGTGAATCGCAGATGGGAGGCATGTTCCTTGACTAAGAGAGATACGATACCGGAACAAAAAAACGGATGGTATACCTTAAAGCGTTTGCTTTGCTATATGAAAGAACAGTGGAAGCTTGTATTTACTGGACTTCTTTTAGCGGTATCTTCCAATTATCTGGCTTTGCTTGGACCACGTTACCTGGGAAATGCCATTGATGCAATTTCAGATAAGATAGGCGTACGGATGGATGTGGTTATGCAGAACTTCTGGAAGATGCTGGTATGTTATGTGGTTTCGGCGGCTTTGGCCTGGGTTTTGAACTATGCGATGGTTACGTTAAGCAGAAAAATTATTTACACCATGAGAAAACAGCTTTTTGAGCACCTCACGACCTTGCCCGTTTCATACTTTGATAAACATACTACGGGAGATATAATCAGCCGGATTTCCTATGATGTTGATACAGTAAATGAAACGCTTTCTACGGATCTTGTCCAGATTCTGGCAAGTATTTATACGATTTTTGGCTCGTTGTATTTTATGTTTATTATATCAAAACCCTTAATTTTGGTTTTTGTGGTCACAGTTCCTATGACAATCATATTCACACGGCAGAAGGCGAAGAGGATACAGCCACTTTTTAGAAAGCGTTCCAGAAAACTTGGGGAATTAAACGGGTATGCCGAAGAGATGCTTTCAGGCGCAAAGACGATTGGGGCTTACCATCAGGCGGATGTGATTACCGGGCGATTTGATAAGCGCAATAAAGAAGCAGTAGATGCCTATTACGATGCTGAATATTATGGAGCGATGCTTGGACCTTCTGTAAACTTTATCAACAATCTTTCAATCTCCCTGATTATGATATTTGGCGGAATTCTTTACCTGATATCTCAGAATGGAAGCGTACCAGAAGGATCCATGCTGTTTATTACCATGGGCGGTGTTACCCAGTTTATTATGTATTCCAGAAAGTTTTCCGGACCAATTAATGAATTTTCCAATATTATCAATGAATTCCAATCTGCATTTGCAGCTGCGGAACGTATCTTTCGAATTATGGATGAGAAGCCGGAGGAGGCAGACAGACCGGACGCAAAAGATATTTCAAATCCATCCGGTGATGTGGAGCTTAAAAGAGTCAGGTTCGGATACGATTCTGAACAAATAATTCTGCATGATCTGTCACTGCACGCGAAACCAGGCCAGACTGTAGCGATTGTGGGGCCTACAGGTGCGGGAAAAACCACAATCATTAATTTGCTGATGCGGTTTTATGATGTAAACACCGGTGAGATTTTTATAGACGGGATTGATATTCGTGATATAAAAAGAGATAATCTGCGAAGTTCTTATACAATGGTTTTACAGGATACATGGTTGTACTATGGAACAATTTTTGATAATATAGCTTATGGAAGTGAGGATGCAACGATGGAAGAAGTGGTGGAGGCGGCAAAGGCTGCGAGGATACATTCCTTTATAGAGAGTCTGCCTTATGGCTATCATACCATTCTTTCCGATGACGGAGTTAATATTTCAAAAGGACAGAAGCAGTTGATTACCATAGCACGTGCCATGCTCTCGAAGAGCCGTATCCTGATTCTTGATGAAGCGACTTCTAATGTTGATTCACGAACTGAAATTAAAATTCAAAAAGCTATGTCGGAATTGATGCATGAACGCACAAGCTTTGTTATCGCACATCGACTATCCACGATTCAGAATGCAGATCTTATTCTTGTTATAAAAGATGGAAATGTAGTCGAACAAGGGAGTCATACGGAACTGTTAAAGGCAAATGGTTTTTATGCATCCCTTTATAATTCACAGTTTGCATAACGTAGGTAAGGATATAAATTATGACAGATAAAGAAATTTTAATGATACATGGTACAAGTTATAAGAAAATGACAAAGGAAATTCTGTCTGCTTCTGACCTGATAGGAAGAATTGGAGATACAAATCGAGCGATAGGCATTAAACCAAATCTGGTGTCTCCCAGTGATGCCTCTTATGGTGCAACGACACATCCCGAAGTTGCAGCCGGAATTATAGAATATCTCCAGGAGCATGGCTGCAGGCATATTGTGATGATGGAAGGCTCCTGGGTGGGAGATAAGACGGAGGACTCGGCGGAAGTCTGTGGATTTATTCGTTTATCTAAAGCATATAACGTGCCGTTTATCGACACACAAAAAGAAAAAGCCCATGCGCATGAGTGCGGCGGGATGGAGCTGGAGATTTGTGACTGTGTCCAAAGCGTAGATTTTTTAATCAATGTACCAGTATTAAAAGGACATTGCCAGACCAGGATTACCTGCGCACTTAAGAATATGAAAGGACTGATTCCAAACAGGGAAAAACGCCGCTTTCATTCTATCGGACTGCACAAGCCGATTGCACATCTGGGGCTGGGGATACATCAGGATTTCATCGTGGTCGACAACATCTGCGGAGATCTGGACTTTGAGGATGGAGGAAACCCCGTGCCGATGAACCGTGTATGGACTGCGGCAGATCCGGTGCTGTGTGATGCCTATGTCTGCCATATGCTGAATTATGAAAAAAAGGACGTCCCATATATTGGTATAGCAGAGGAACTGGGTGTCGGATGTGGAGACTGGAGACAGGCTGTAGTATGTAACTGTAATGAGAAAACAGAAGAACTGCATATTCCCCGGAATCGTAAAATCATCGCGTTGGAGGATGCTGTGGATGAGGTGGACTCCTGCTCCGCATGCTATGGATATCTGATACCCGCGCTGGATCGATTAAAACAAGAGGGAGTATTAGATAAACTGGATACGAAAATTGCTATTGGACAGGGATATCGTGGAAAGACAGGGACACTAGGAATCGGGCATTGTACGAAAAAGTTTGACTGCCATCTGGAGGGCTGCCCGCCTACGGAAGAACAGATTTATGCTTTTTTAAAAGAATATTTAGAAAAATCAAAAAACGCGTTTTGAAGTTTAAGCTTTAAAACGCGTTTGATCCATACTACTGAGCTGTTTTCCTTTTAAAATCGGCAAACACAGTCATAGAATTGAGAACCATCTGGTATGTCAGTTTTGCCATGTGTTCAGGAGTCTCACTACCGTTACTGTTTAGCCATATCTTTATCAGCCCTATACATCCGGAAAGACAAAAGGCATAGGCATACTTCAGATTCTCTATGGGGTGGGGAAAATAGCGGTTGAGGGCCTGCATGCTGTTTTCTTCAATAATTTCCTCTATTTTATAGATAAAGGTACTGTCTCCGTTCGGACCCATAAGTGCCATACAGATATCCTTATTTTCGGACAATATGGAAAACATGTCCGCAATAAATGGAAATGTATTTTCATTCAATCCAATCGGGTGCGCATCAATCGCGTGAACAATCTCAGCCAGAAGGCCCTTTTCAATCTCATCCAACATGTTATAAATATCCGTATAATGGAGATAGAATGTTGAACGGTTAATATCAACCTTATCCACCAATTCTTTTACCGTAATTTCGCGGATACTTTTTTCGTTCATTAGTTTCGCAAGCCCTGCACGCAGCTGGGCTTTTGTTTTTCTGATACGTCGATCAGTCTTTTCAGCCATAATAGCGCCTCCTGATAATAGACAGTTTTTTAAAAAATGTATAGTTTTAAATATATATACACACATCTGTCTGCTATTCGATATACATGTGATTCATTGACGGTTGTATCTCTTAACTGACCTTAGTATAATACAGAATGTTCAGAAAAGCAACACTGCATCTATTAAGCTATAGAGAGTATATTGACAGAAAGGGGATAGAAAAGATGATTAAAAATGAATGGCAGAATCTTCTTCATAACAAGATGCTGCTGATCGTATTGATTGCGATTGTAGCAATTCCTACAATTTATACGACTCTGTTCTTAGGTTCCATGTGGGATCCTTACGGACAGCTGGAACAGCTTCCGGTGGCTGTTGTCAATGAAGATAAGGAGGTTGTATATTATAATGAGAAGCTGGACGTTGGCTCCAGGCTTGTACTTAACCTGAAAGAGAATGATTCGCTGAAATTTGATTTTGTAAATTCTTCTATTGCAAGAAAACGTCTTGAAGATGGAAAGTATTATATGGTTATCACCATTCCGGAAAACTTCTCAAAAAATGCTTCTACACTATTGGATGACAAACCACAAAAGATGGTTCTTCTATACGATACGAATCCCGGAAGAAACTACATTGCCACTAAAATGAGCGAGTCTGCTTTATCAAAAATCAAGGATTCCGTGGCAACGGAGGTGACAAAGACCTATGCGCAGGTAATGTTTGAGCAGATAGGGACAGTGGGAGCAGGGATGAATGAGGCAGCTGCCGGCTCTGGTACTCTGAAATCAGGCCTGGAACAGCTCTCCGATGGGAATACGAAAATTTCAGCTAATCTGCAGCTTCTTTCTGACAGCACACTGACTTTTAAAGGTGGAAGCGATGAGCTGAAACAGGGCCTTGAAAAATATATTCAGGGTGTGGAGCAGGCGAATAAAGGTGCAAAACAGCTGAATGCAGGAGTATCACAACTAAAAGCTGGTACGGATGAGGTCCAGGCTAAATTACCCGAACTATCGAAAGGTGCCGGACAGCTTGCAGAAGGAACCAAAGGTTTATCCGATGGAACTTCCCGATTGGTGAACGGAGGCAGGGAGTTAAAAGACGGAGCTGTCCATGTAGATGATAATATGCGCACACTGAATGCCGGACTGAGCCAATTAAGAGACCAGACTTCTATGCTCCCGGAATCTGCTGAGCAGTTGGATACAGGAGCACAAAGTCTGAAAACAGGAGCGGCAAAACTCCAGACAGGTATGAATGGGCTGAATCAAGGCATGAAAAGTCTGCAAAACGGCGCCCTGGAACTGAATGGAGGATTGACGCAGCTGGCCGGTCCGGGTGCGGAACAATTATACAACGGACTGGATAAAGTAAAAGCAGAATTGTCCAATCAACTTATAAGTACAGCGGACAGCATTTCTGCCGGAGATGCAGGTGAGGATGTGGGATACCTTTCTGATATGCTGGATACAGCCGTAGCATCTGGTGATACAGCCCAGATAGCCGAGATAGCCAGGAAGGCCATCGGGTTGGCCGAGAGCAATCAGGATGCTGCAAGAACAGCAAATAGCAATGTGCAGACGCTGCCGGATAATGCCAATATAGAGAATGCAGTGGAAACCGCACTTGATAATTACAAAGAGCAGGCGTTGCAGCAATATGTAGCAAAGGTTGAAGAGGCGCAGGCGGGAAGTGCAGCACTTCTGGGAGGGATGAACAGCATGGCGGAAAATTCCCAAAGCCTGGCCTCCGGAACGGATGAACTGAACAGTGGGATTAAAAATCTGGCGGATGGAACCAGCCAATTGAAAACAAGTGCACCATTGATGACTGCAGGTATCGCTTCTGCCCAGTCAGGTGCCAGACAGCTTCAAAGGCAGGGAACTTCTGTGTTAAAGGCAGGAACAGAAAACCTGTATCAGGGAGTTGACCAGTTAGATACAGCCAGCCATGCACTGGAGCAGGGAACAGAAGCTTTAATGGGCAAACTGCCGCAGCTCTCTGGCGGTGTTTTCCAGTTAGCGGATGGCGTAAATCAGTTAAAGAATGGAACTACAAGCCTTAACAGTGGGACACAGGAACTGATTTCTAACAGCAAGTCTCTATTGTCAGGCAGCAGTCAGTTATCGATTGGGGCATCCCGGATTTGGGATGCTACCAGCGAATTGACGAATGCTTCTGCCACACTGGGCGATGGTTTGGATGATGTTTTGAAAGGCAGTGATGCATTGAAAACAAGCCTTGAAGATGGGGCAGGGGAGGTCAATGAAATTTCTGCAGATAATAATACATTAAATCAATTCGCCGATCCGGTGGAGGCAAAAGAAACGCAGATTACAGATGTCAGAAATAATGGCCATGCAATGGCCGCGTACATGATGTCCGTTGGGCTTTGGGTAGCTTGTATCGCATTCTGCATTATGTATCCATTGACCGAGTATAGTGGTGAATTGAAATCCGGATTTAGATGGTGGCTCAGTAAAGCAGCTGTAATTTATCCGATTGCGGTGCTCATGGCATCTGCCATGGTTGGGATGCTGTATCTGATCAATGGATTCAGACCTGTGGAGTGGGGAAAAACAATACTTGTGGCCTGCATCGCATCAATGACATTCATGTCAATCATGTATTTCTTTAATGTACTCTTTGGAAAAGTAGGAAGCTTCATCATGTTGATTTTTATGGTGGTACAACTTGCGGGTTCTGCCGGAACTTATCCAATTGAACTGTCGGGTTCATTTGTTGCTAAAATTCACAAGTGGCTGCCATTTAGCTACACGGTGGATGCTTTCCGTGCAACGATAGCAGGAGGAAGCAAGATTGGAAATGCTGTATTCGCTCTTGCCGTATTAACAGCAGTATTTACCGCAATGACCGTATGGATATTCCAGATTCGTGCATCGAGATTGAAAAGAGGAAAACAAAGTTTGTATGACTATATAGAAAAAGCAGGATTGGCTTAACAAACTGACGAAAAAAAGCTGTCACGTGAACTACGGGGCAGCTTTTTGACTAAAAAAGTTTCTTCTGAAAGAAATAGGGCTCAGTATGAATTTTATATGCTATAATATGAAGCGACAGTCAATATCAAAGGAGCCGGAGAGAGATGAAATATATAAAACAGTTTGCAATTATTTTAAGCATGACCTTTTTAGGTGAGCTTCTGCATCATGTGATACCCCTGCCGATACCGGGAAGTATCTATGGACTTATCCTGTTGCTGTTGTCATTGATTACAGGGATTGTAAAAACGGATCAGATAAAAGAAACAAGTACATTTCTGATCGAAATCATGCCTATGATGTTTATACCTGCTGCAGCGGGACTTTTGACTTCATGGGGCAGTCTGAAACCGGTTTTGCTTCCGGTTTGTGTAATTACCATCGTTTCAACCGTGGCGGTTATGAGTATAAGCGGAAGGGTGACACAGTGTATCATACGTAAGGAGAAAAATAAATGAGCAGCTTTTTTGGCCAGTCAGTTTTTTTTGGAGCATTTATAACTATATTTGCTTATGAAATCGGAGTATTGATCAGGAAAAAATTCCATAAAGCGATATTTAATCCCTTGTTGATTTCTATTATTATCGTGATGATGGTTTTATCTGTACTACACATTGATTATGATACATATAGCAAAGGCGGAGTCTATATAAGCTATTTGCTGACACCTGCCACAGTCTGCCTCGCGGTTCCTCTTTTTCAGCAGCTTCAACTACTGAAAAGCAACTGGAAGGCAATTCTTGCAGGAACATGTGCCGGAATTCTTACCACGATGGTTACGGTTCTGCTGTTTGCAGTCCTGTTTAATCTGAATCATGAGAACTATGTTACTCTGTTGCCTAAGTCAATTACGACTGCAATCGGTATGGGTGTATCGGAAGAACTTGGCGGTAATGTAACAATTACAGCCGCTGTCATCATAATTACCGGTGTACTGGGAAATATGATTGCAGATCTGGTATGCAGAGTTTTCAAAATTGAGGAACCGATAGCAAAGGGAATCGGAATCGGATCGGCTGCACATGCAATTGGTACCGCGAAAGCCATTGAGATGGGAGAAATCGAAGGTGCCATGAGTTCCCTTGCAATTGCTGTTGCCGGTCTTTTGACAGTGTTTGCAGCTACAATGTTCAGTTATATACGATAGGAGGATACTATGATTCTTACAATTGAAAGAGAATTCGGCAGTGGAGGGTTAGAGATTGGAAAAATCCTCTCAAAACATTATGGTATCCGCCTGTACGATGCAGAGTCCCTGCTGGATGCTGCGCAGGGTATGAGTGATTTTGATGAGGTACGTTCATTCCTTCTGGAGGAGCCGGTGAATAGTTTGATTTATGCAATTGCCATGAGTGAACTTATAGAAGAACGGGGGAAGATTCCCTTTGCCGTAATGAAAAAAATTGCATCAGAGAACGACTGTATCATTATGGGAAGGTGTGGGAATCATATTTTTCAAAATGATGAACGATTGACCAGTATATTCATACATGCGGATCTGAATTTAAGGATTCAGCGTATTGCGAGAGATTATCAGTTGAGTGAATCAAAGGCCAAAACACTTATTGAGAAAACAGACAGACACCGTAGTTCCTTCTATAAATATTATACAAGTAAGGAGTGGGCCGACATGTTTAATTTTCATCTAAGCATTGACAGCGGAAAACTGGGCGTCGCACATAGTGCAGATCTGATTATTGATTATATAGATAAACGCAGAGCCTTTATCAAGGAGGTTTGGAGTTGACGAAAGATATGGACGCTTATATAATAGAATTCGGAGGGAACATTGGAAAACTTAACAGAACAAGATATAAAGAAGATTCTGGAAGAGATTGAGTATCGGAAGCTGGTTTATCGCAAACAGGCACTTGAGGCTGTGAAGGAGGCCAGGGCCCAGGGTGACCTCAGCGAAAACTTTGAGTACCATGCAGCGAAGCAGGACAAAAATCAGAACGAAAGCAGAATTCGTTATCTGGAGAGACTTCTGAAGAATTCCAGAATGGTGGAGGACCATTCGAAATCAGACGAAGTGGGATTAGATAGTAAAGTGACCATATATTTGCCGGAGGATAATCTGGAGGAAACCTATAAGCTGGTCACATCCATCCGGGGAAATTCTCTGAAAGGATATATCAGTACGGAATCTCCTCTGGGGAGAGCACTGATGGGCCGTAAGGCCGGAGAGCATGTGAGAGTCAGAGTCAGTGATTCCTACAGCTATAATGTTATGATAAAGAAGATTGATAAATCTGTCGGAGAGGAGACAGATACGATCAGAAAGTTTTAGAATTATTCGGAAAACATACAGAAGATATGAGGAGGAAGACATGTATTTGAACACATTTTGGGGACTCATCATCCCCTTTGCCGGCACCACATTGGGCGCAGGCATGGTTTTTTTTATGAAAAAAAATATGGGAATCAAAGTGGAAAAATCCCTTCTGGGCTTTGCATCGGGAGTGATGATCGCAGCTTCTGTCTGGTCACTGCTCATGCCGTCTATTGATATGGCAGAAGCGCAGGGTGTGATTGCATGGATGCCGGCGGCCGTGGGATTTATGGCAGGAATATTTTTCTTGCTGCTGCTGGATACCGTTATTCCGCACCTTCATTTGAATGACGAACAACCGGAGGGGATTACATCCAAAAGTGCGAAGCTAAAAAAAACCACTATGCTTGTTCTGGCAGTGACCTTGCATAACATTCCGGAGGGAATGGCTGTGGGCGTGGTATTTGCAGGAGTTTTGGCTGAAAATACACTTATATCCATGGCAGGTGCATTTTCACTTGCAATAGGAATTGCCATCCAGAACTTTCCGGAGGGGGCGATTATATCCATGCCTCTTCGCAGCGAAGGTTTTTCAAAGGGAAAATCCTTTCTTTATGGTACATTGTCAGGAATCGTTGAACCGATTGCTGCATTAATCACCATACTGCTGACAAGCATTATACAGCCTGCACTTCCTTACCTGCTTTCATTCGCAGCCGGTGCCATGATTTATGTAGTAATAGAAGAGCTGATTCCGGAGGCACAGACAGGAGATCACAGTAATATAGGAACCATAGGAGCTGCTGTCGGATTTGTTGTGATGATGATATTAGATGTTGCATTAGGTTAAAGGAGCAAAAAGGGACATGAATTCAAGAAAAAAAGAAGGAAATTTTAAGAAACTTCTTAAATACTATAAAAATTATAAAGGTTTGTTTATATCGGATATGGTATTTGCCATGGCAGGTGCGGGAATAACACTTGCCATACCGTTACTGGTCCGCTATATCACGGGAACGGCGGTCAATCTGCCGATTACAGAGGCTACAGACCGAATATTTAAACTGGGAATGCTGCTAATCCTTATGGTACTGGTTGAGATGGGCTGCAATTATTACATTACCTATTACGGACATACAATGGGGGCGATGATTGAACGGGATATGAGAAATGAAATCTATTCCCATTATCAAAAATTATCGTTTGCTTTTTACGATAACCAGAAAGTCGGGCATCTGCTGTCTCGTATCACAAGTGATTTATTTGACATAAGTGAATTGCTGCACCACGGTCCCGAGGATATTGTGATATCGGTCATCAAGCTAGTAGGGGCATTTATCATTCTGTTATTTATCAATCTGCCGCTTGCACTGATTTCCATGGCCATTGTTATACTTATGCTCCTGTACGCAGTGTATATGAACCAGAGGATGAAGAACGCTTTTAAAGAAAACAGGAGAAGAATTGCGGATATCAACAGCCAGATTGAGGATAGCCTGTCGGGAATCCGCGTAGTGAAATCTTTTGGTAATGAAAAAGTAGAGATGGGAAAGTTCCAGGCGGGCAATGAACGCTTTGTGGATTCCAAACGTACAAGTTATCGTTATATGGCCATTTATCAATCTGGAATGGGCGCATGCACCACGTTGATTACGGTTGCAGCGCTGGTTGTAGGTGCCATATTTATGACAAGGGATCAGCTTTCTGCAGCCGATCTGGTGACCTTTCTTTTGTATATCAATAACTTTACAGAGCCCGTGAAGAAACTTGTAAACTTTACAGAAATGTTTCAGAATGGTTATTCGGGATATGAAAGGTTTCAGGAAATCATAAGTATTGCCCCTGACATCGAAGACCGGCCGGATGCGGTACATCTGAAGGATGAAGTAAAGGGAGCGATTCGTTTTGAAGACGTATCCTTCCACTATGAGGATACATCAGAAGAAGTATTTTCTCATGTGAATCTCGAAGTAAAACCGGGCGAATATGTGGCATTGGTGGGAAGCTCGGGGGCAGGCAAGACTACACTTTGCAGCCTGATTCCGAGATTTTATGATGTAAGCTCAGGGGTAATCTATCTGGATGGGATGGACATCCGTTCCATCTGTTTGAAAGATCTGAGAGATCGTATTGGAATCGTCCAGCAGGATGTTTATCTATTTGCTGGTACAATTATAGATAATATTCGATATGGCAATCCGAATGCAACGGATGAAGAAGTTATCCGGGCAGCGCGGGCGGCAAACGCCCATGACTTTATCATGGAGATGCCGGATGGATATGATACGGACATTGGACAAAGAGGTGTAAAACTCTCCGGCGGTCAGAAGCAACGCCTTTCGATTGCCAGAGTATTTCTGAAAAATCCTCCGCTTTTAATATTTGACGAAGCCACATCGGCCCTTGACAATAAAAGCGAACATGTGGTACAGGAATCTTTAGAGAAGCTGGCAAAGAACAGAACCACCTTTGTAATTGCCCACAGACTGTCCACGATAAGAAATGCTGAGAGAATCCTTGTGTTGGATGAAAACGGAATTGTGGAAGAAGGTACACATGAAGAATTGCTGAAGATGGGAGGCGAATACTCCAAGCTGTATCAGATGCGCTGAACTTTAACTTAAATAAAAGAAATAGAATCTTCTTAATATTGTAAAACATTCTGGATATTTTTGTGCTATAATCATCCTCAACATGCAACGGGAAGTTGACATAAGGTTGAAAGGTTAGGTACGGAAATATGACGAAGAAGAAAAAAATTTTGCTGACTGTTACAGGGGTCCTGCTGGCTTTTATGGCGGCAGCCTACATAGCAGCAGCATTATTTTTTTGGGGACATTTTTATTCGGGAACTACGGTCAATGGAACAGACAGTACATACCTGGGAACGGAGGCAGTAAAAAAGCAGGTAGCTGATTCCATCCAGGAATATACACTTGCTATCAGAAAAAAGGATGATACCATTGAAACTGTGACAGCGAAGCAGCTCCAAATTTCTTTCGAGGATGATGGGGAAGTGGACAAGCTTCTTAAAAGACAGAAACCGTGGTTGTGGATTGTGGAAATTTTCAAGAATAAGGTTCATGATTTAAAGGTATCCGTTAATCTTTCCGATGAATCCCTGGCATCTGTAGTAGATGGTTTGGACTGCATGCAGGAAGCAAATGTAACACCGCCCGGCGATGCGGTGATTGAAGAAACAGAGACCGGATTTACAATTACCCCCGAGACAGAGGGAAATCAGCTGAACAGGGATTTGGTGATTGAAGCAGTAAAGGATGCAGTACTTACTGATAAAAAGGAACTCGATCTGGAGAAGACGGAATGCTATCTGAAACCATCTGTTTATCAGGACGATGAAGGGCTGATTAACAGGCTAAATCACCTGAATCAGCTGATATCGGCAAAACTGACCATGAACTTTGGAAGCGGAAGAACAGAGACAGTAGATGCCGGATTGCTGAAAACCTGGATTATACAGGACGAATCCGGAACTGATTCTATTGATCAGAATAAGGCTGCGGCTTATGTAGCAGCGTTGGCCAACAGATACAATACGGCAGGAAGTAGCAGGACATTTACAAAAACCGGCGGCGGTACTGTAAAACTGACAGCGGGAGACTATGGATGGGTGATGGATACCGATACGACACTTGCCAACCTGATGAGTGCCATCGATTCCGGCACACAGGGAGATTTTGAGGTGAGCTATACAAATTCTGCGAAAAGCAGGGAAAGCAATGATATTGGGAATTCTTACGTGGAAATATCCATTGATCAGCAGACTACGTGGTGCTATGTGGATGGAAAACTCCTTGTATCCACTCCGGTAGTTACAGGGGATATAGCAAAAGGACATGATACACCCAGAGGAGGTGTATGGAAAGTCAAAGGAAGAAGAACAGACTATACCATGACAGGAAAGGTAGATCCCGCAACAGGAAAACCGTCTTATACGGCACACTGCAACTATTGGATTCCTTATAGTGAAGACTTTACAATCGGGATTCATGACCTCGTTAACCGTGCATCGTATGGCGGCAATATCTATCTGACCAACGGATCTCATGGATGTGTCAATACACCTCTGGAAGCAGTAAAGCAAATCTACGATGTAGTGGCTTATGGATTTCCGGTCGTGGTCTATTAATCTTAATACGATAAGATAAAGTCCATGGACAAGCATTAGCCCATGGACTTTTAAAATACTAAAGTATACAAAGGAACTGCCGGCGGCAGTTCCTTTGTACTTAAAAAGCTGCCTTGATTTCTCCACAGGCCATCTTTAATCCGGCGTGGCCGGAAGGAGGCGTTGTAAAATCATCCGGATTCTGATGTATCACAATGGTACGGTCAATTACTTCTTCCGGTACAAAGCGGTCTGTATAGACGATGCTCAGTGCATATCCGTTATCTGCCAGCAATGGGGGGAGGTCCCCCGTATGATTGGGGTGTGTGCAGTTGTAGATATTAAAATGTTCATGGACGTCGGCAAATGGGTCCGAAGCATTTCCAGTGCATCCTTTTCCGTCGTGTACATGAAATCCGAAAAAGTGTCCATGGCATACATTCTGTCCTTTCGGAAGACCGGATATCTCTGCTGCCACCAGAGTTCCGTCCCAGAAGGGATAGAAATACACATTTCCCTGTATCTCCTCAAATCCTGTTCTTCCATGAACAACTGCCTGAGCCTGCGGCTCAGAGTCCAAGATGAATTGCAATGCCGTGGCTAATTCATTTCTCATATTTTCATACCGCCTTATCTGCTATTGGGTGGGCAGGAGGTAGGGGCATCATAGCTGGGGTTATACGCATAGAAGTTCTTGGCATCCAACTGTTCCTGAACAGAACGCAAAGCTTCACCGAAACGCTGGAAGTGTACGAGTTCACGGGCACGCAAGAAGCGCAGCGGATCAGCAACTTCAGGATCTTTTACAACACGTAAGATGTTATCATAGGTCTTTTTAGCCTTCTGTTCAGCGGCAAGATCTTCAAATAAGTCTGCAAGTGCGTCACCCGATGACTGGAATTCACAGGCATTAAATGGAATACCTCCGGCAGCCTGCGGCCATATTCCTACGGTATGATCCGTATAGTAATTAAGGAAACCCGATTTTTCAATTTCCTCCGGTGACAGATCACAGGTCAGCTGATGAACGATGGTGGAAACCATTTCAAGGTGAGCAAGCTCTTCTGTACCCACATCATTAAGAACGCCCATGCAGATACGATTTGGTGCCGCAAAACGCTGTGAGAGATAGCGCATGGAGGCACCCATCTCACCATCGGGACCACCGTATTGACTCATAATAATCTGTGCAATTTTTGCATTTGGCCGCGTTATATTTACAGGATACTGTAATCTTTTTTCATAATTCCACATACTAACGGCATCCTCCCTTCTTTACTTCCCATGGCCATGGCTGGTTGACCCAATCCCACTTGCGGGAGGCCCTGTCATGTGCAGCTTCTATGGTAAGCGGACCATATTTTTTTGTATAAAGATCCATGGCTTCTTGTCGGAGTGATGACTTTTCATGGAAATAGTCCAGAGCATCTTCATCAAATGGATGCGTATCCAGATAAAGACTTATATCAACGATAGCAAAACTAAACTGATCTATCATACTTAGTAATTCTTCCCGGGAGATTCGATCGTTTATCATTTACAGCCCCCTCCTCCCTTTCCACAGAATGGTTTAAAAAGATCAGGGAAAATCGTTCCACGCTGAAGTGCTGTACACAGATCAAATGTTTTGTCAAAATGCGTAAGAGGAACATATCCCATAGCAACCGAAAGTGTATCCAGT
This sequence comes from Novisyntrophococcus fermenticellae, assembly GCF_018866245.1. Classification (GTDB taxonomy): domain Bacteria; phylum Bacillota; class Clostridia; order Lachnospirales; family Lachnospiraceae; genus Novisyntrophococcus; species Novisyntrophococcus fermenticellae. The sequence goes on along the minus strand of NZ_CP076458.1, from coordinate 1,762,971 downwards.
TTGTCAAACATAGAATTTTGAGTGCAGCCGCAAGAAGAAGTCGAAGACACGCAAGGTGCTGAAGGCATAGAAGGCACTGCGGATCTTGAAGGCTGGCGTGGCTGCTGCAAATTACTATAATTTGTTGGCCTTTGACCACATCCGGGGCGGCTTGTGCGATAATTATCCATATGATTCCTTTCTTTGAAGTTTCCTTCAATATTACAATATGAAACATTACTAAAATTGACATAACAGGGTTGAAAATCAAATTTAAGGATTTATAATAATATAGTAGCTTTTTGAAGCCAATACTGGCAGAAAAAAAGGAGGAAGAAACAATGCAGACATTTATAAAAGAGTACCTGGAACATATCATACCTGTGACTTTTTGCCTGAAGTCCGGTAATGAAATCTCTCAGATAGGTGACGGCACTCCTGAATTCACTGTAACATTCAATAAGGACCCGGATCAAAAAGCGTTGCTTACCAGTACGTCGCTCGCTCTGGGTGAGGCATATATGCGCGGTGATTTAGAAGTTGACCGTGACCTCTATGAGGTTTTGAATTTGTTCCTGGGAGAGATGGGGAAGTTTACCACAGACAAATCAGCACTGAAAAAATTGATTGTTACCTCAAAATCCAGAAAGAACCAGAAAAAAGAAGTAACAGCGCACTACGATATAGGGAATGAGTTTTACCGTCTGTGGCTGGATGAAACCATGAGTTATTCTTGTGGCTATTTTAAGGAGGAGTCCTATAGCTTATATCAGGCCCAGGCAGCAAAAGTAGACCATATCCTGGAAAAACTGCATCTGGAGCCCGGCATGGTTCTACTGGATATAGGCTGTGGCTGGGGATTTCTGCTAAAAGAGGCTGTGAAAAAATATGGTGTGAAGGGAATGGGCATCACGCTTAGTGAAGAGCAGTATAAAAAGTTTTCTGAAGAGATTGAGCAGGACGGTATGCAGGATTCACTGGAAGTAAAACTGATGGATTACAGAGAACTGGAAAAATCAGGACTGCAGTTTGACCGGGTTGTCAGCGTAGGCATGTTAGAGCATGTAGGGCGTGGGAATTATGAATTGTTTATGAAGAATGTAGATGCTGTCTTGAAATCAAAGGGATTATTCTTACTGCATTACATCAGTGCACTGGAAGAACACGAGGGCGATGCATGGATTAAAAAATACATTTTTCCCGGAGGTACGATACCAAGCCTAAGAGAAATCATGTCTATCCTGCCGGAGTACAAATTCTATACACTGGATGTGGAAAGTCTTAGAAGACATTATAACAGAACCCTGTTATGCTGGCGTGAGAACTTTCTGAAACACAGAGATGAAATCTTAAAGCTGCAGGGTGAAGAATTTACCAGGATGTGGGAACTTTATCTGGCATCCTGTGCAGCCACATTTCATAATGGAATCATCGACCTGCATCAGATATTAATTTCAAAAGGAGTGAACAACGATCTGCCCATGACAAGGGTTGTATAGAGGATAAAAAGGAGGACCGGCGTCTGCTGGGCAGGCGCCGGTTTATGAAAAAGAAAAATATATGAAAAAATATTGCTAACATCTTTCCTTACTTATTAATTTATCAGAGAAGTGTTAGAAAATTATGTTTCCCCTTTGAACCTTTTGTAAAGATAGTGTATACGAAGTATGAACATAAACTTTATGTTCGAAAATTGATTTACATACTATGTTTTTATGGTATACTTATGTAAATGATTTAGACGGGATGAGAATATGAAACCTTTTGTAAAAGCTGCAATCCGAATTTTAAAGGAAAACTGGCTTGGCTTGCTTATATTTGAAATAACTTATCGGATTATTTCCATCGTACTGCTGCAGAAGGGGTCAGATTTTGCCATTCAGATATGCCTGAATAAACTGGGCTACAGCTATCTTACCGCTGAAAACTTTGGAAAATTCATCACCTATCCGCCTACCATTTTCTTTCTGGTATTGGGGCTTCTGGTTATGTGTTTTGCACTGACATTTGAAGTCAGTACTCTTTTGTATTGCTTTGAAAGCTCCCGCAGAAAACAAAAAACCATTCTTCCAATGATAATATATATGGGTTGGAAAGGGACACTTCGATTTTTAAAAAAATATCCTGTACGAGGACTTTTTTATGTAATTATATGCACTCCCTACCTGTGCATACATTTTTTGATCTGGAATGTATCGCAGACGAAACTGCTGCAGTTTTCTCTGCAGCAGCTGGGAAGTTCCAACTATCTTCAAATGACAGTGCTTCTGGTACTGCTGATTTGCGCATCTGCAGTGTTTTCTTTGCGTCTGCCCTGTTACCTCATGCCTGAGGAGGATCTTAAGAAATTCCATAATCATACTGTGAGGTCTGGAAAAGCAAGGTGGATAAAAGTGTTATCAGGCTCAGTGGCAGTGCAGATTTTTGCTGTTCTGATTGCTTTCATTCTATATATGGCTGCCTTGATGATTATGGTGGTATGTGTGACGACATTGAAAGCAGCAGGAACAATGGTAAGTGCAGTACTTTTTTACAGCAGACTGATTCAGTATGCGGCAGGTGTGGCTGCCGGAAGCGCAGGAATTATGCTTACGCTGCTATATTTTTATATCTGCTTTGCGGAATCTGAGATGGTGGAAAAGCAAGAGCCCCGAAGCTTGGGTTCAGAGAAGAAGAGTGCTTTTGCACGGGTGATGTCATCCAAATTTATGCTATACGGTATAACAGTGTTTATTGTATTGGCGGAGTCTGCATATCTCCTGGGAGCAATTCGAAGAAATTTGCCCGACATGGGGCCTTCCCGGGCTGCTGTTGCAGTAACAGCTCACAGAGGGGGAGCCAGAATGGCACCGGAAAATACACTCAGTGCGATGGCTTACGCTGTGGAAGCCATGGCCGATATGGCGGAAATAGATGTTCAGGAAACAAAAGATGGTGAGATTGTTCTGTTACATGATACAAACTTAAAAAGAACTACCGGATTCTCTGCAAATATCTGGAATATTACCTCAGATCAGATTAACCAGCTGGATGCAGGTGTGAAGTTCAATAAAAAATTCCTCGGTGAACCGGTTCCTACATTAGAGCAGGTAATTAGGTTCTGTAAAGGTAAGATGAAACTGAATATAGAAGTAAAATATAATGGACATAACAAAGGTATTGTGAAGAAGGTTGTCAAAATAATTGAGGATGAGGACTTTACCAGGGATTGCGTGATCACATCTATGAATTATAAGTTTTTAAAACAGGTGAAACAGGAAAACCCGGATATTAAGACGGGATATACGCTGAGGATGAGTTATGGAGACTTATCGGAACTAAGTGATGCGGATTTTTTCAGTGTAAAGCATACCTATATAACTGGGCAATTTGTGAAGGATGTTCATAAGATGGGTAAGGAGGTTCATGCCTGGACTTTGAATTATCAAGGAGATATGCAGCGTATGTTAAGTATGAATGTGGATAACATCATTACCGATGATCCGGAATTGGTCCGGAAAGTGATTTTAGGAGAAACTGACCGGAATCCTACGTTCTTGACACTGCTTAAGTATGCTTTGCAATAAAAGGAGTTGTATAATATATGGCAAGAGAACAAAATGCTGTCATCAGGCAAAAAAGAAAAAAACAAGTCAAAGTCAGACCATATTATTATGATTATAATCTGTTGGCTGCGGTTATATTGCTGATTTGCTTTGGATTAGTTATGCTATACAGCGCAAGCTATTATGAGGCGATTCAGAAAATCAAGGGAGATGACATGTTCTATTTCCGCAAACAGGCACTCATCAGCCTGGCTTCGGTTGCGGCTGCTGTTATCATTTCAAAGATGAATTATCGAATATTCTCTAAGCTTGCGGGTTTTGTGTATATTTCTGCATTTGTCCTTATGGGAATGGTACGTTTTTCACCGCTCGGGTATGGCGCAAATGGTTCCAAAAGGTGGCTGAACCTGAAAGTTATACAGTTTCAGCCATCAGAAGTGGCAAAAATTGCGGTCATACTCTTCCTTCCGGTGGTCATCATAAAGATGGGCAAACAGGTCAAATCCCTAAAGGCGGTCTGTATCCTGTTGATTGTCGGAGGTGTACAGGCTCTGGGGGCAAAAGTATTCACAGATAATCTAAGCACGGCTCTGATTATTCTCGGCATTGCCTGTGTGCTGATTTATCTGGCACATCCAAAGACCATGCCTTTTGTTATAGCAATGGCAGCGGCCGGAATCCTGATTGCAGTCGGACTTACTTTCATAGCGGCAAATATAGATGCAACTTCAGGATTTCGGATCCGCCGTGTCCTTACGTGGCTGAATCCTGAGGGGAATCTGGAGGATGGAGGATTCCAGGTAATTCAGGGATTATACGCTATTGGCTCGGGTGGATTTTTCGGAAAAGGGCTTGGAAACAGTGAACAGAAGCTCAGCACGATACCGGAAGCTCAAAATGATATGATTTTTTCAATTATCTGTGAAGAACTGGGTGTATTCGGTGCTGTCTTAGTATTACTGATGTTTGGATATCTGCTTTACCGCCTGTTTTTTATTGCTCAGAATGCGCCGGATTTATATGGCTCACTGATTGTAAGCGGAATCTTTGCACATATATCACTTCAAGTCATATTAAACATCTGTGTGGTTTTAAATTTGATTCCGACCACCGGAATCACACTTCCATTTATCAGTTATGGAGGAACGTCTGTTCTTTTTCTAATGATTGAAATAGGGATAGCGCTGTCTGTATCCAGACAGATAAAGTTCACTTCGGAATCGTAACAATAAAAGAGAAAAAACATCAGAAATATATTGACAAAGTAATGTTCAGCCTTTAAAATTGCAGTGATGAATATCTTAAAACTGATTTAAGGAGTAGAAAGAAAATGTTAGAAAAGATGAGAAGTATCCTGGAGGAACAGCTAAACTGCGAAGGGGATATGATTACGGAAGATACATCTTTTAAGGACGATTTAGGGGCTGACTCCCTGGACCTGTTTGAACTGGTTATGGCGTTGGAAGAAGAGTATGGAATTGATATTCCGGCCGACGAACTGACAGACCTTGAAACTGTCGGATCTGTAATTGAATATTTAAAATCTAAAGGTGTAGAGAATTAGTGCACCAAATCACTTGAACATACTTTAAGGATAAACCGATGTAAAAAGTAATATTTTACATCGGTTTATTTTTTTGATTTTTGTTTGTTCGTATATATTAACGAAAAAAATATAAAGTTTGGAAAATCTGTTGTGAGAATAACGGCAAAAGAGTATACTTGTATTATAAATGAATGGAGGAGGTTTTTCTATGCTGGATCAGTCTTATTATGCGAAGGCAGACGAGATTATTGAGCATCATGGGCGAAATTCGGGCTCTTTGATTCCTGTTATGCAGGATATTCAAGGGGAATACCGGTATCTGCCAGGGGAGTTACTCAGCTATGTGGCGAATAAAATTGGGGTACAGGAGGCAAAAGCCTACAGTGTTGCTACGTTTTATGAGAATTTCTCATTCGAACCTAAGGGGAAGTATATCATCAAAGTATGTGACGGTACGGCCTGTCATGTGCGCAAATCAGGTCCTGTTCTGGATGCTATGTTTAAGGAACTGGGATTAAGCAAGAAAAAACATACGACAGAAGACATGGTGTTCACGGTGGAAACTGTATCTTGTCTGGGAGCCTGTGGACTGGCCCCTACTTTGATGGTTAATGATCGGGTTCATCCCCGTATGACACCGGAAAAAGCAATTACATTGATTCAGGAATTGCGGGGGGAAGATGTATGACAATTGATACAAGAAGTGATTTGATCAAGCTGGCTGAAGAAGAACGGAAGGTTTTGGATTCCTATGAATGCCGTGTACTGGTCTGTTCAGGCACAGGGTGTATTGCCACCGGTTCTGAAGCGGTTTATGAGACTTTTATGGAGCTTACTTCCAATACAGACGATATAACAGTGGAATTTAATCCTTGCGGGGGACAGCATTTCGCAGGGGTAAAGCATACCGGATGCCAAGGCGTCTGTGAATTGGGTCCTTTGGTGAGAATCCAGAAAGGGGGCAAGGTTATACAGTATGTGAAAGTAAAGACAGAAGATTGTCTGGAAATTTTTGAACGTTCTGTTTTGAGGGATGAGGTCCTCAATGAACTTCTGTATAAGCAGGCTGGTATTACCTATGAAGATCCGGAAGAGATTCCGTTTATTGCAAAACAGACGAGAATGACATTGGCAAACTGTGGAAAATATGATTCGCTTTCATTAGAAGAATACATAGCGTCCGGAGGATTTTCTGCATTGCAGAAGGCTTTGTTCGAAATGTCAAAAGAAGAAGTGGCCGAGGAGGTTGAAAAATCGGGGCTTAGAGGGCGCGGGGGCGGGGGATTCCCTACTGGACGGAAATGGAAGCAGGTCATGCGTCAGAAAGAGAACACGCGTTACGTGGTCTGTAACGGAGATGAAGGTGATCCGGGAGCATTTATGGATGGATCTGTAATGGAAGGTGACCCCTATGCGTTACTGGAAGGTATCATGATTGGTGCGTATACAGTTGGAGCCCGAGAGGGCTATATCTATGTACGGGCCGAATATCCCAATTCTGTATCCCGTCTTCACCACGCAATTGATGAGCTGGAAAAGCATCATTTGTTAGGAGACAACATACTGGGAACTGATTTCAGTTTCCGTATCCATATTAACCGTGGAGCAGGTGCATTTGTCTGTGGCGAGGGTTCCGCACTGACCGCTTCTATTGAGGGTAATCGCGGTATGCCGCGTGTTAAGCCGCCCCGTACGGTGGAAAAAGGACTTTGGGCGAAGCCTACGGTACTTAACAATGTTGAGACATTTGCCCTTATCCCAAAGATTATAGGAAATGGTTCCGACTGGTATCGAAGCTATGGTACGGAAGGGAGTCCGGGAACCAAAACCTTTTCGCTTACAGGTTCTATTCAGAATACAGGCTTGATTGAGGTTCCGATGGGAACTACTTTACGTGAAATCATCTATGATGTAGGCGGAGGAATGAAGGGAGGAACGAAATTTAAAGCAGTTCAGATTGGAGGCCCGTCCGGAGGATGTCTGACAGCAGAGCACCTGGACGTTCCGCTGGACTTTGATTCTGTAAAAAAATATGGGGCGATTATCGGTTCCGGTGGTCTGGTTGTTATGGATGAGCACACCTGTATGGTGGAGGTTGCGCGTTTCTTTATGGGTTTTACACAGCGGGAGTCCTGCGGCAAATGTGTGCCCTGCCGCGAAGGCACAAAACGTATGCTGGAAATCCTTGAAAAGATTGTTGATGGAAAAGGTGAGATGGAGGATCTGGATCGTCTGGAGGAACTGGCGGAGATGGTAAAAAGTATGGCACTGTGCGGACTTGGCAAGAGCGCACCTCTTCCCGTATTATCTACTCTGAAACTGTTCCGTGAAGAATATGAGGAACATATCAGAGATCATAAGTGCCGGGCGAAGGTCTGTGAGGCCATGCGGAAATTTGTGATTAACGAAGACAACTGCAAAGGGTGCGGCAAATGTGCCAGAAACTGTCCGGTAGGAGCGATTACCGGTGAGAAGAAGCAGCCATACCATATCGACGAAAATCTGTGTATCAAGTGTGGTGCCTGCAAAGAAAACTGCAGTTTTGATGCTGTTTATATTGAAGCCTAGGAGGATAAGCATATGGGAATCATGACGATTGACGGTAGAAAGGTGGAATTTACCGATGAAAAGAATGTGCTTTCTGTAATTCGTAATGCAGGTATAGATATCCCCACACTTTGCTACCATTCAGAAGTATCTACATTTGGTGCCTGCAGACTTTGTACGGTCGAGGATGACAGGGGAAAGACATTTGCCTCCTGCTCCGAAGAACCCAGAGATGGGATGGTTATTTTCACCAATACCGGAAAATTAAAGAAACATCGGAAACTGATTGTTGAGCTTTTGCTGGCAGCTCATTGCCGGGACTGCACTACCTGTGTAAAAAGCGGAGAATGTAATCTGCAGACATTGGCCCGCAGGCTGGGAATACACGATGTCAGGTTTGACAATACCCGGGAAACGCATGAGATTGACACGAGCTCGCCCGGAATTATCCGAGATCCGAATAAATGTATCCTCTGCGGAGACTGTGTCCGGGCCTGTGAAGAGCTCCAGGGAATCGGATGCATCGGTTTTGCATTCCGTGGAACAGAGGCGGTTGTAATGCCTGCATTTCATAAAAAACTGGCAGAGACGGACTGTGTAAATTGCGGACAATGCCGGGTTTACTGTCCGACAGGAGCTATCAGTATCCATACGCAGACAGATGAGGTCTGGGATGAATTGGCGGATCCGGATACACGTGTGGTAATTCAGGTTGCACCGGCAGTCCGGGTGGCTGTTGGTGAGGCTTTTGGAATGAATCCGGGGAAAAATGTCATGGGAAAGCTGGTCAATGCACTGCACCGTATGGGGTTTGATGAGGTATATGATACTACGTTTGGTGCAGATCTCACGATCGTGGAAGAGTCCGCTGAATTCGGACGCAGGCTGGAGGTTGGGAAAAATCTGCCGATTATGACCTCCTGTTGTCCTGCATGGGTAAAATATGTCTGTGATCACTATCCGGAATATAAGCAGAATCTCTCTACCTGCCGTTCTCCTATGGGCATGCTGTCGGCGGTGATTAAAGAATATTACCGCAATCCGAAAAATGTTGAAGGAAAGAGGACAGTTGTAGTGGCTATCATGCCGTGTACAGCGAAAAAGCAGGAAGCGGTCCGCTCCAACAGCAGCACAAAGGGTGAACAGGATACGGACTACGTACTTACGACCACTGAAATTATCCGTATGATTAAAAACTTCGGACTGGACTTTAAGAGTCTGGAACCGGAAGCGGCTGATGTACCATATGGGCTTGGTTCTGGCGGAGGTGTAATTTTCGGTGTGACCGGAGGTGTTACAGAAGCTGCTTTGCGCCATCTGAACCCGGGACACGACAAAGAGACAAGGATGGCGATTGCCGAAAGCGGGGTACGGGGCGAAACAAAGATCAAAGAATTTACAGTACCTTACGAGGGCCGTGACTTAAGTATCTGTGTAGTGAATGGTCTGGCAAACGCACATACTGTCATGGAAAAGATAAAAACGGGAGAAGCACACTACGATTTCCTTGAAGTGATGGCATGCCGCAGAGGGTGTATTATGGGCGGAGGACAGCCGATACCCGTGGTTCCCCGTCAGAGAAAAGACAGGGCGATGGGCTTATACCATGCAGACAGTGAATCCATTTTAAAAAAATGCGACGATAACCCATTAGTCCAGAGCTTTTACATCGGTGAACTGAAAGGAAAGGCACACGATCTGCTTCATAATACCGGATATTGATTTATTCTGAAAGCAGATAAGAAATATTCAGGGTGGCTGTAATCATCTGAAGTTGCGGTTCTATAATATTGTATAGAAAATCTATTTCAGAAGTGGACAATCACCCTAATATTTATATAAGAAGCCAATTTTGGTATAATATTTGACGGGCAGATTGACCGTTTTCAGAAATTTGATTGACAACGGCAATAATCAATAGTAGAATGAAATGCAAAGTTAATATTAGGAAAGCAGGTATTTACGATGAAGAAGAGAATACTATCGATTCTGGTTGAAAATACTTCCGGTGTCTTAAGTCGGGTAGCTGGTCTTTTCAGCCGCCGTGGATATAATATCGACAGTCTGACTGTCGGGTGACAGCAGATCCCAGATTTTCCCGGATGACAGTAGTATGTACCGGGGACGAGCCGATTTTAGATCAGATTACGAAGCAGCTGGAGAAGCTGGTCGATGTACGTGATATCAAAGTTCTGCAGCCGGACGAGAGTGTAAGCCGCGAATTAATTCTGGTGAAGGTACTGGCAGATGCATCACAGCGACAAAGTGTTATAGCAGTTGCCGATATCTTCCGTGCAAAAATCATAGATGTGGGAACGAATTCACTGATTATTGAGATGACCGGAACACAGACGAAGATTGATGCATTTTTAAATTTACTGGAAGGGCATGAGATACTTGAACTGGCCAGAACCGGAATTACGGGACTGTCCCGGGGAAAGGAAGATGTCCGGTACCTGGATTAAGCCTTGCTTAAAGGGATTGCTGCGGCAGTGCTCGCAGCACCTTTAACAATATATTAAAATTGGAGGAATAAGATAATGTCAGCAAGAATTTTCTATCAGGAAGACTGCAATCTCTCACTGCTGGAGGGAAAGAAAATTGCAATTATAGGCTATGGCAGTCAGGGACATGCCCACGCTTTGAACTTAAAGGATTCCGGTTGTGATGTCATCATCGGTCTTTATGAAGGCAGCAAGTCCTGGGCAAAGGCTGAAGAACAGGGATTTAAAGTGTATACGGCAGCAGAGGCTGCAAAGCAGGCAGATATCATCATGGTTCTGATTAATGATGAGAAGCAGGCGAAGATGTACAAAGAGGATATCGAGCCGAACCTGGAAGAAGGTAATATGTTGATGTTCGCTCATGGTTTTGCCATCCATTTCGGACAGATTGTACCTCCAAAATTTGTGGATGTAGCGATGATTGCACCAAAAGGACCGGGTCATACTGTAAGAAGCGAATATCAGGTAGGAAAAGGTGTTCCATGTCTGGTTGCTGTTGAGCAGGATGCATCCGGAAAAGCGCTGGACAAGGCTCTTGCATATGCACTTGGAATCGGTGGGGCAAGAGCAGGTGTTCTGGAGACTACTTTCCGTACAGAGACAGAGACTGACCTGTTTGGAGAGCAGGCTGTACTTTGCGGTGGTGTTTGTGCATTGATGCAGGCTGGGTTCGAAACACTGTGTGAGGCTGGATATGATCCGAGAAATGCTTACTTCGAATGTATCCATGAGATGAAGCTGATTGTAGATTTGATTTATCAGTCGGGCTTCTCCGGTATGAGATATTCCATCTCCAATACTGCGGAATATGGTGATTATATAACCGGTTCCAAGATTATTACCGATGAGACTAAGAAAACCATGAAGAAAATCCTGAAAGATATCCAGGATGGCACATTCGCAAAAGACTTCCTTCTGGATATGTCTGAAGCAGGCGGACAAGCGCACTTCAGAGCTATGCGGAAACTGGCTGCCGAACATTCATCAGAGAAGGTTGGGGAAGAAGTTCGTAAGCTATACAGCTGGAGCGATGAGGATAAACTGATTAATAACTAATGTATGGCTAAAAATCAATATAATATTAAGAGCACTGCGAAGGAAGTAAGTTGATTTGCTTCCCCGCAGTGTTTTTTTGATACCAAGGTGTAAAAGGAAAGCTGCCAGTGGCAGGTTTTCTGTATCGCGGCCAGCAGGTAAAAATCATATCTACGGATTAGCACTGCATTTTGGTCACCTGCTGCAGGAAAGTATTCACCGGCATGATTGACATCGATTCTTTAAGGAAAGCAAATCCTATCCCGCGCTTTGGAATCTGGATTTTTAAGGGTACTTCAGTAAGCGCGTGATTGCTTAACTCATCCTGAACAAATTCTTTGATGACACAGCCAATGCCCAATCCGATTTTGGCATATTCAATCAAAAGGTCCATGGTTGAAACTTCCAGAATATTCTCCAACTGTATGGACTGTTCTTTCAGACAGTCATTAATGTATTGCCGGGTTATATTTTCATCATCCAGCATCATAAAAGTTGCCGTATGGTTCAGATTGGAAGTCTCTTCCCGTAAAGAAAGATTACTGAGATAGGCATCTGTGGCTACGAAGGTATCCTGGATGGAAAGTATGGGGAAGTATTCAAAAGACTTTGAAGTGCTGGGTGTACCGATTAATCCAACATCAATCTTTTCGTCTTGAAGCAGTTCGATGGTTTTATAAGAGGACTGACAGCTGATGGTGATTTTAACATGCGGATTCGTGACGACAAAATCCTGCAGGTAAGGCAGAAGAACGTATTTACAAAGTGTTGCGCTGGCACCGATTCTGAGGTGCGAGATTCCCAGTGTATGTTTCCGCTCAAGTATCTGTTCTGCTGTTTCTAATTGTGAAAAGGCCTCCCGAACATGCTGAAAGAGAAGTTCTCCGTCTTCCGTTAGCGTGACACCCCGGGAGGTTCTCTTGAATAATGATGTCTTCAGCGTTTTCTCCAGCTTTTGAATGGATTTGCTGATTGCGGGCTGACTGATGTAAAGCTTTTCAGCCGCTTTTGAAATGTTTCCGCAGAGGGCTGTGATGTAAAATACATAATATTGTGATAATCCCTGATCCATATCTTTCTCCTATAACTAAAAATTATGGTAAGTATTCTTAATATGTATTTCTATTATATCAAATTTTATGATAAACTTACAACAGAAAGATTTTTGGAGGTAAGAAGCATGGGTATGACGATGACGCAGAAGATACTGGCTCAGGCAGCCGGGCTTAACAGTGTGGAAGCCGGACAATTGATAGAGGCAAACCTGGATTTGGTTTTAGGCAATGACATCACATCTCCGGTAGCGATTCATGAGATGGATAAATTCGATAAAAAGGAGGTTTTTGATAAAGAAAAGATTGCCCTCGTGATGGATCATTTTGTTCCCAATAAGGATATAAAGTCCGCAGAGCACTGTAAATGTGTAAGGCAGTTTGCCTGTAAGCATGATATTACAAATTATTTTGACGTAGGACAGATGGGAATTGAACATGCACTTCTTCCTGAGCAGGGGTTGACTGTGGCGGGAGATGTAATTATCGGAGCGGACTCTCATACCTGTACGTACGGCGCGCTCGGCGCATTTTCCACAGGGGTGGGAAGTACAGATATGGCAGCCGGTATGGTAACAGGGAAGGCCTGGTTCAAAGTTCCCTCAGCCATCAAATTTAACCTGATTGGAAAACCTTCCAGATGGGTGAGCGGTAAGGATGTGATTTTACATATTATCGGGATGATTGGCGTGGATGGGGCATTATATAAATCCATGGAATTTGCAGGTGAAGGCATTGAAAACCTTACGATGGATGACCGATTTACGATTGCAAACATGGCAATTGAGGCAGGGGGAAAGAATGGAATCTTTCCGGCAGATGAAAAAGCGATTGCCTATATGGAGGAGCATTCTAAACGTCCTTATAAGGTATATGAAGCGGATGCGGATGCTGAATATGACGAGGAGTACACAATTGACTTATCAAAATTAAGGCCTACAATTGCATTTCCCCATCTTCCGGAGAACACCAAAACAATCGACGAAATCGGGGAAGATGTTGCCGTGGATCAGGCTGTGATTGGTTCCTGTACCAATGGAAGAATTGAGGATCTGCGTATTGCGGCAGAAATTCTAAATGGGCGTAAAGTAAAGAAGAATGTCCGGTGTATCATACTTCCGGCGACGCAGAACATCTATCTGCAGGCGATGGAAGAAGGGCTTTTAAGAACCTTTATTGAAGCTGGTGCTGTTGTCAGCACACCGACTTGCGGACCTTGTCTTGGCGGATATATGGGTATTTTGGCCGAGGGAGAGCGCTGCATCTCTACAACAAACAGAAATTTCGTAGGGCGTATGGGTCATGTGGATTCCGAAGTATATCTGGCAAGTCCGGCAGTGGCTGCCGCAAGTGCTGTGACCGGTAAAATCAGCGACCCGGAAGAACTGGGAATATAGGAGGAGATTGAATCGTGAAAGCAAAAGGAAAAGTTTTTAAATACGGAGACAACGTGGATACCGATGTAATCATACCGGCAAGATATCTGAATTCATCCGATCCGGCTGAACTCGCACAGCATTGCATGGAAGACATAGATAAGGAGTTTATAAAAAAAGTTGAACATGGTGACATTGTTGCAGCAAACAAGAATTTTGGATGTGGATCTTCTCGTGAACATGCACCTATCGCCCTGAAAGCTGCGGGGGTCAGCTGTGTAATTGCGGAGACATTTGCCAGGATCTTCTATCGCAATGCCATTAACATCGGACTTCCGATTATAGAATGCCCGGAGGCGGCAAAAGAAATCATAGCAGGAGACGAGGTGGAAATTGATTTCGATTCGGGTATGATTTACGACATAACCCGGAATACACAGTACCAGGGACAGGCGTTTCCTCCGTTTATGCAGAAAATAATAGAATCGGAAGGGTTGATTAATTATATCAACAGGAAATAGGATAGAAAGATCCATTCAAAAACCCAATCAAAGTATGTAAGAGAAGCTGCCACTGGCAGCTTCTCTTACATACTTTGGTATAAAAAACCAAGGGTCTGCGTAGCCTCTAAGCCTCACAAACCCTTAATTTTACAGCGTTTTATCGGAGTAACTGGATTCGAACCAGCGATCTCATGACCCCCAGTCATGCGCGATAACCAAACTTCGCTATACCCCGTCCGAGCAACATGGCTATTATAGCAGATATTTTTGTGGTTGACAAGAGTTAATTTAAATGTTATTGTAAATAAAAGGAAAAGCGAAATGCTATGAAGAGGATTAGTATATCAGTTCTTGATTTCAGAAAGCTGCTGGTTGATGTGAAGCGGTAGAGAGAGCTTTTGGAACTGCCCTCTGAGCGGCTGCCTGAAATTCTTCGGAAAAGTAAGCGCAGACGGAAGCCCACCGTTATTCGGGCAGGATATAAGATTTTGAATTAAATCCGTATCCGCAGAGCGTGCGAAGCAATTCGCAAATCAGAGTGGTACCGCGCAGGACTAAATAGCAGTCTTTCGTCTCTTACAGGAACAGTAAGAGACGAAAGGCTTTTTCTTTTTGTTCCAAATCATTTGTAAACACAAAAATAACAGGGAGGAAAGAATTATTATGATGAATCCAAACAAGTACAAAAGGCAGTATTATATGCCGCCGACAGGTTATCAGGAGTGGGTGACAAAAGATTATGTAGATAAAGCCCCAATCTGGTGCAGCGTTGATTTGCGCGATGGTAATCAGGCATTGATAATTCCCATGAGTCTTGAGCAGAAGATTGATTTTTTTAAGTTACTGGTAAAAATCGGATTTAAGGAAATCGAAGTGGGATTTCCTGCAGCTTCCGAGACCGAATATGAATTTTTACGGGCACTGATTGAACGCAATCTGATTCCGGCTGATGTTACTGTGCAGGTTTTGACGCAGGCCAGAGAGCATATTATCCGCAAGACCTTTGAAGCACTTGATGGATGTAAGCAGGCAATTGTGCATGTTTACAATTCTACCTCTTTTGCACAGCGTCAGCAGGTATTTAAAAAGTCCAAAGAAGAAATTTTAAATATCGCAGTTGCAGGTGCCAAATTACTGAAGAAACTTGCAGAGGAAACAGAAGGAAACTTCCGATTCGAGTATTCCCCGGAAAGTTTTACGGGAACAGAACCGGAATATGCGTTGGAAGTATGTAATGCAGTATTAGATGTATGGAAGCCCACACCTGATAAAAAAGCGATTATTAATCTGCCTAGTACGGTGCAGTTATCCATGCCCCATGTGTACGCCAGCCAGATTGAATATATGAATAAAAATCTGAACGATCGTGAGAATGTGATTCTTTCTCTGCATCCGCATAATGACCGGGGCAGTGGGGTCTGTGATGCTGAGATGGGAATTCTGGCCGGTGCGGACAGAATTGAGGGTACCTTATTCGGTAACGGAGAACGGACAGGAAATGTAGATATTGTTACACTTGCCTTGAATCTGTATTCACAGGGGGTGAGTCCTGGACTTGATTTTTCTGAAATGTCAGATGTCTGTGAAAAGTATGAAAACTATACAGGCATGAAAGTGGATGAGAGAAGTCCTTACAGTGGTGCACTGGTGTTTGCAGCATTTTCAGGTTCTCATCAGGATGCAATTGCCAAGGGTATGCACTGGAATGAGCATGTGGATTCGGAGCATTGGACGGTTCCGTATCTTCCAATCGACCCTACAGATGTAGGAAGAAATTACGATGCGGATGTGATTCGAATAAACAGTCAATCTGGAAAAGGCGGAGTGGAATATATACTGGAGACCAAGTATGGGCTTAATCTTCCTCCAAAGATGCGTGAAACTATGGGCTATGCTGCCAAGGGACTTTCCGATCATCTGCATAAAGAGCTGATGCCGGATGAAATCTTCAGTCTCTTCAAAGAAACATTTGAAAATGTTAAAAATCCCTACAGCATCAATGAAGTTCATTTTCGCCAGCTTCCGGATGGAGGGATTGAAACAGAGGTTACATCTGTCTTTGAAGAAAACCAGATTACAACAACCGCTGTTGGAAATGGTCGCTTGAATGCGGTAAGCAATGCACTGAAAAAGGCATATGATTTGAAATTTGATCTGGTTACTTACCAGGAGCATGCGCTTGAACAAAGCTCAAGCTCGAAGGCAATCGCATATGTGGGAATTCGAAAACCAGATGGCTCACTGGCGTGGGGCGCGGGTGTGGATCCTGATATTATACGCGCCAGTATTGATGCGCTTATAGTGGCTATCAACAACCGTTAGATTTTAAATGGAAAATAGAATACTGAAAGAGGAATTCCACAAATCGAAGTGGCATCCCCCTTTCAGTTATATCTTTCACACTCATGGACGCATATAATAATAGGAATATAATTATAGGGTCACAGGAGTTGAATATGAGTAATTGTTTTGCTGACAACAGAGGTACGATTTCTCAAAATGGCAATGTTATGCGTGTCGATAATGCACTGGTGGAAGAGGTTACGGATTCCGGCCGCGGCTCCGGTTCTATCTTAATATCTTATGCAATCAGAGGAGCAAGGTGCTTAACCTCTATAGAAGTCCTTCAGCTGAATGTGAGTGGAAATACACGCATCACAAATCCTTCAGGACGTCCCATGCGCCTTCGTGATATACGAAAAGGAATGTGGATTGATGCATTGTTTTCACCGGTGATGACCAGAAGCCTTCCGCCTCAGTCAAAGGCATTCTTTATTATGGTGAGAAGACAGGTACATGAGAGGGTGGATGTAACGACAGACCGGATTGCTTCTGTGGATTTCAGAAATGGCTTTCTCTATACAGGAAGCCCTAACAATCTGAATCGTCAGATGAGGTTTGTAATTACCGATCATACAGTTATTCTCGATCGGAATGGAAATCATATCGGTCTTCGTTCACTCCGTCCAGGGCAAAGGGTGCGAATCACCCATGCTAATTTTCAAACAGCAAGTATCCCACCCCAAACCACCGCTTTTTTAGTTCAGGTGCTGTGAAGAGCATTCTTCATTTTAAATGGAAATAAAAATTCAGGAATTCCGTTCGCATAGGGAGCAATATCATATTGCTGAAAATAGATAACGACTCCATCTGGTGTCAGGTAAAAACTTTTGGGGTTAAATGTGTTCCCTACAAGCTCCTTATAGTTTTCAAAATAAAATTCGGATTCGGCTGCCTGCCTTTTTGCTATTTCCGCATTAATATTTTCGAAGATACTTTGCTGATAGGAGGGATTATCCGGGAAGAAGTCTTTCAATTCAAATTGTTTACCACTGATAAAATCCCAGGTATGGGAAGTGCGTATGGTTGCTCCATGTGCACCTCCCATAAACGTGTATTCTTCCATATAAAGGCTTGTGATGCAAGCGGAGTTGTAAGTAATCTTATAAACGACATCCAACGTATAGCTATGGAAAGGTGGCTGATTGCTTGGACGGTATCCTGCACTGTCAACGGCCAGAGGAAAAAGATCTTCACGGCAATGAGTCTCCGTCTTTTTGGCCTCCGCTGCATAGTATGCACTGATTTGCCGTCCCGCATCCGCATTGCATGTGGTTGTGAAGAATGGGTAATTGATTTTATAGACAAACACTGGAATGGTACGATAATACATCGTATCTTCCAGTGTTTTATTATATATGGTCTGCATAATTTCTCCTGAAAGAAGGGTTACTATAATATATTGTCAAAAATAATTCTGTATGACAAAGAAAAACAGACGAAATTTTCACAGTTGTCACAAACACGCTCCTATGCTATAATTTACAAGAATAGATTGAGTAGAAACAAAGGATGGGAGATGCTGACGAATGGATGTATTATATAAAAGTACCCGTGGCGATGGAAGTACGGTAACAGCTTCACAGGCAATCTTAAAAGGACTGGCGGGGGACGGAGGTTTGTATGTTCCTGTTCAGATCCCAAAGCTTAATATTCCGATGAGTGATTTGATAAAGATGAACTATCAGGAAGTGGCATACGAAGTAATGGGCCGCTTCTTTACGGACTTTACAGAAGAGGAACTGAAATCCTGTATTGCGCATGCTTATGACGAAAAATTTGATACGCAAGAGATAGCACCTCTGCATGAAGGGGATGGAGTTTATTATCTGGAACTGTTTCACGGTGCAACCATCGCGTTTAAGGATATGGCACTTTCTATCCTTCCACATCTTCTGACAACTTCCGCCAGGAAAAATAAAGTTCATAATGAAATCGTGATACTGACCGCAACCTCCGGTGATACCGGAAAAGCAGCCATGGCTGGTTTTGCGGATGTTCCGGGAACCAGAATTATTGTATTTTATCCAAAGGATGGAGTGAGTCCGGTTCAGGAAAAACAGATGCTGACACAGAAGGGAAAGAACACGCATGTCGTAGCAATCCGTGGAAACTTTGACGATGCCCAGACTGGAGTTAAGCAGATTTTTAATGACAAAGAGCTGGCAGAAGAATTAGAGAGGGAAGGTTTCCAGTTCAGCTCTGCAAATTCAATTAATATTGGGCGTCTGGTGCCACAGGTGGTATACTATGTGCATGCCTATGCATCTCTGGTACGGAGGGGAAAACTGAAAGACGGGGAAAAGATGAATGTGGTGGTTCCTACAGGTAACTTTGGAAATATCCTTGCCGCTTACTATGCCAAAAACATGGGGCTGCCAATCGGTGAACTAATCTGTGCCTCCAATGACAACAAGGTGCTCTATGACTTCTTCCGGACAGGAAATTATGACAGAAACCGGGAATTCCTCCTTACTACCTCACCCTCAATGGATATATTGATTTCCAGCAATCTGGAACGTCTGATATACAAGATTGCAGGATCTGAGGAGAAGAATAAGGCATTCATGGAATCCCTGTCCGACAGCGGAGCCTATGGGATTACGGACGAAATGAAGGCAGAACTGAAAGATTTTTATGGAAATTATGCTACAGAAGACGAGGCAGCAGCAGCAATCAGGAAGTTGTATGAAGATACAGGTTATGTGATTGATACACATACAGCAGTTGCCGCAGCCGTATATGACAAATATAAAGCAGAAACGAAGGACCTGGCGACTACCGTGATTGCGTCGACGGCCAGTCCGTATAAGTTTGCAAGGAGTGTTCTTCATGCAATTGACGCAGAACGTTTTGACACGTTGACTGATATGGAGCAAATTGATGCACTTTGCGAAATCGCAAAAGTCCCGGTGCCTGACGCCATCGAAGAAATCCGTACAGCTCCGGTACTTCATGATACAGTAGTAGAAGTGGATGAGATGGACGGCATTGTAAAAAAAATACTTGGAGTTTGGTAATACCAGGGTCAAAAGGTCTTGCATTTCATACCTGCATGAAATGTCACAACATAAATGATACAGGGACAGTAGGGCCAATACGGCCATCTGTCCCTTCCGTTATTAAACGAATGAGAAAAAGGGGAAAAGGATATGAAGCTGGAGCAGATATGTGAGAAGATAGAACCATTGGATAAAGAGGCGATGCAGCGTGCAGTACAGCATTGGAACAGCATTGCAAAACCCCTCCACAGTCTTGGCAAACTGGAAGATGTAATCGTTCAAATAGCAGGAATACAAAGGATAGAACAAATAGATATTGATAAAAATCCCTGATTATTCTCTGTGCGGATAACGGTGTGGTGAAAGAGGGCGTTACGCAGACAGGACAGGAAGTTACGGCGATTGTATCTGAAAATTTTCTGCAGGAAAAGGCTACGGCTGCAATCCTTTGTCATAAAACCGGGGCAGATATCCTGCCGGTGGATATGGGAATTGCCCGTGATACCACATTAAGGAATTGTAAAATTGCTTATGGTACGAAGAATATGGCCGAGGAACCGGCCATGACAAAAGAGCAGGCGCTGCAGGGAATTGAGACAGGCATTCAGCTGGTAAAAGAACGGAAAAAGGAAGGCTGTGGGCTTTTGGCCACCGGAGAAATGGGAATTGGAAATACCACATCCAGCAGTGCCATGGCAGCGGTGCTTCTGCATAAGCCTGTGGAAGAAGTAACTGGAAGGGGAGCCGGACTTTCCAGCGATGGTTTGAACAGAAAAATCAGTGTAATAAAAAAAGCCATAGAGTTAAACCAACCGGATCCGATGGACGGTGTGGATGTGCTGGCAAAGGTAGGAGGTTTTGACATTGCGGGTATGACAGGAGTCTTCCTTGGAGGGGCATATTATAAGTTGCCAGTTGTTATGGATGGATTTATTTCATGCGTGGCAGCCCTTTGTGCGTCCAGAATCTGTCCCACGGCTCTTGACTATATGATTGCTTCTCATGTTTCGAAAGAACCGGCTGCAAAGATGCTTCTGGAGGCTTTGCATAAGGAGGCATTCCTGACCTGTGACATGTGTCTTGGAGAAGGTACTGGTGCTGTGACATTGTTTCCGCTTCTGGATATGGCAAAGGCTGTCTATGAGGGGATGTCTACATTTGAAGAGAATTCCATAGATGCTTACCAGCCGTTGCCATAGAGTCAAAATACCTATTGACTCTATGACACTACGGATGGTTCTGCACAAAAGGGAGGGTTTATGTTTCACGTAATAACAGGTGGTTCAGGCAGTGGGAAGTCTGCTTATGCGGAGGAGGAGATTTTAAAACTGGGAGATGCGCCGAGGATTTATATTGCCACCATGTATCCTTTCGATGAGGAAAGCAATCATAGAATTGCGAGGCATCGAAGGATGCGTGCGGAGAAAAAATTTGAAACCGTTGAGTGTTATACGAATCTGGCCTTCGTTCAAGTGCCTCTTAAGGCAAATGTATTGTTGGAGTGTATGTCAAATCTGACTGCAAATGAAATGTTTCAATCAGAAGGGGCGGGAATCCATACGGTTCCTGTAGTGATGGAAGGAATCAGAAGCCTTTTATCTCAGTGTAGCAACTTGATTGTAGTAACTAATGAGATTTTTTCGGATGGAATCCAATATGATGAGGAAACTGTAAACTATCAGCGTTGTCTGGCTAACATCAATATTCAGATGGCTGCTGAGGCTGATTGCATGACCGAGGTTGTATACGGAATCCCGTTAAAAATAAAATAGAGGAACAAGGATGAAAAAAGTATGGAACAGTTTTGTAGTTGCATTCGCAATGTATTCTAAGATTCCTATGCCCAGAGCCGACTGGACAAAGGAGAACATGTCCTATGCGATGTGTTTTTTTCCATGGGTGGGGCTGGCAATAGGCGCAATTGAATATGCGTGGTTTCAACTGGCTTTTTATATGGCATTTGGTACAATATTTCGTTCTGCAGTGGCAACACTTATTCCTATTGTTGTGACAGGGGGAATCCATATGGATGGATTTCTGGATACAATGGATGCCTTAAGTTCCTGGAGAGAGAAGGAACAGCGTCTTACAATCTTAAAAGATCCTCATGCGGGTGCATTTGCAGTTATTATGGGATGTATCTGGTTTGTGATGTATTTTGGTGCTGCAACAGAGATAACAAAAGAAATCTTGCCCATATATTGTCTGAGTTTTATGGTCTCCCGCTGTTTCAGTGCATTATCTGTTGTCTGTTTCAGGAATGTAAATCCCAAAGGAAGTGCGGCTGCATTTGCTGATAAAGCACAAAGCCAGGTGGTACGTCTGGTTGTAATTATTACACTTATGCTTCTTCTTATCGTGATGTGCCGGCTGAATCCGCTGCCCGGGGCTGTGGTTTTTGGTACAGCGGTGCTGGTATTTATATTCTATCGCATGAAGAGCTACAAATACTTTGGAGGGATTACCGGAGACCTGGCAGGGTACTTTTTAAGCCTGTGTGAGCTTTGGATGCTGCTTATGGTTGTCATCCTTCGATACGGAATGGGGAGGTTTTTATGATATTGGTAATTGGAGGAACCTTTCAGGGAAAAGGAACTTATGCGAAAGAAAACTTTAAGATAGATGCCCCCTGGATAGACGGCGAGAATTGTACATTTGATGACATTTTCTCCTGTGGAGCAATTGAACACTTTCATCGGTTTGTGTATCGTTTTCTGGACAGAGAGGAATTGGGAGAGCTTCCCGAAAAACTGGCGGAAGAAAATCCGGAAATTCTTATCATTTCAGATGAATTGGGATATGGTGTGGTACCCGTAGATGCCAAAGACAGGTTCTGGAGGGAGAAGACAGGACGTATCTGTACCAGTCTGGCAGCGCATGCGGCGGAGGTGCATCGGGTAGTATGTGGAATTGGGATGGTGATAAAAAATGCTTAAGATTTTGATGATACGACATGGAAAAACGTATGGAAATACACTGGGGCGCTATATAGGAACAACGGACGAACCACTTATGGAATCTGAGTCTGAGGAACTGACCAGGCTTCAGCCAGATCCAGTGGAGCGTGTCTTTGTAAGTCCTATGACTCGCTGCAAGCAGACTGCTTTACTTATGTTTCCGAAACGGGAACAGACCGTTATTGATGGATTCAGAGAATGTGACTTCGGAGAATTTGAGAATAAAAATTATCAGGAATTGTCTGATAACGAAACGTATCAAAAGTGGATTGACAGTGAAGGTATTCTCGGATTCCCAAAAGGCGAATCGGTAGTGGACTTTAAACAGCGCTGTCTGAGTGCTTTTGATCAGATGATAGAAATCTGTATACATGAAAAACTGGAGAATGTAGCCATGGTGGTGCACGGTGGAACTATTATGAGTATTCTCGATGCCTATGGATTACCCCATGCTCCTTATTTTGACTGGCATGTAAAAAATGCGGAAGGCTATAAAATCCGTACGCATCTGGAACATTGGAAATACGGAAGGCGCGAACTTGTGGTAGACGGTAAAATTCTCCGTGATTAAAACCGTGATGGAAAGGCAGAGAACATGTTTGGAGAATGTCACGCTCACATCTTTATGAATGGATATGATTATCGAAGTGCAGTAAGGGCACATGAAAGGAAGCCGGATGAGCAGCTGATACGTCTGCACCTGAAATCGTACCAAAATGCATGTGTCACATTTGTCAGGGATGGAGGGGACCGGTTTGGTGCTTCTTTGCTGGCCAGAGAGCTTGCACCGGAATATGGAATCACTTACCTGACTCCTGGATTTGCAATCCATAAGGAAGGCTGTTATGGAAAAGTAGTGGGAGAAGGATACATCACGTTGAAAGAGTATGCAGCTCTTGTAAAAAAAGTGAAAAAACTGCATGGTGATTTCATCAAAATCATGACTACCGGTATTATGGATTTTGATACAGATGGCCAAATTACCGGAGAGCCGCTTTCATACAGTGAAGTCAAAGAAATGGTTCATATTGCTCATGAAGAAGGTTTTAAAGTCATGTCTCACACAAATACCGCCCGGGCGGTGATTGATGCTGCGAAAGCCGGGGTAGATTCCATCGAACATGGAAATTACCAGAGCCTGGAAAGCATTCAGTGCATGAGAGAAGAAAATGTGGTCTGGGTGCCTACGGTAGTCACTGTAAAGAATCTGATTGGCTGTGGCAGATATCCAGATGGTGTCCTGAAAGATATATGGAAGATACAGCAGGACGGACTTCGTATGGCATGGAAAGAGGGTGTACAGATAGCGTTGGGAAGCGATGCAGGCGCATTCATGGTTCCCCATGGAATTGGCATACGGGATGAATACCAGGCACTTTGCACAGTCCTGGGTGAGACAGAGGCCTTAAAAAAACACTTAGAGCAGGGAGAGAAACGAATCCGGGGATTTTACAACCAATGATAAATCAGCACTTGACATATCTGAAATCTCTAGTAAAATAAATAAGTATATAACAAGGCTATGAAGGTGTCAGTAGACTTATATTTTCTGCCAGAGACAGGGTGCCATCGGCTGGAAGCCCCCGAAGTTCAGATATAGGTTGAGATTCGCATCGGAGCTTCCTTTCTGAAAATTTGTGAAAGCGAAATTAGGTCAGGACGTGACTGCACGTTACAGCAGCAATTGAGTGTCGGACTTTGCAGTCTGAAATCAGGGTGGTACCGCGGATCTTATAGCTTCGTCCCTTTGGGGCGAAGTTTTTTTGCCGTCATAATAATATAAAGGAGAATCTGTAATGAGTGATGTAAACATGAAAGAAAAGCTGGAAGCTATCTTAAACGAAGCCATGGAAAGGATTGAAGCTTCCGATGCACCTGAGAAATTAAATGAGGCACGTGTCAATTTTCTTGGAAAAAAAGGAAAATTGACCGCATTGAAAAAAAGCATGAAGGATGTTGTACCGGAGGATCGTCCCAAGGTCGGACAGATGGTTAATGAAGTTTCTGAAAAGATTGAGAAGAAGCTGGAAGTGGTGAGAACAGACCTGGAACGTAAGCTGAGGGAGAAAAAACTGGAGGCTGAAGTCATCGATGTAACACTTCCTGCCAAAAAGAATGTAATCGGGCACCGGCATCCAAACACCATAGCCTTGGAAGAGGTGGAGCGCATCTTTGTAGGAATGGGCTATGAAGTCGTGGAAGGACCGGAGATAGAGCTTGACCTGTACAATTTTGAGAAGTTAAATATCCCTGCCAATCATCCGGCAAAAGATGAGCAGGATACCTTCTATATCAACAGTGACATCGTCCTTCGTACCCAGACCTCGCCGGTACAGGCTCGTGTGATGGAGCAGGGAAAGCTCCCTATCCGTATGATTGCACCGGGACGGGTATTTCGCTCTGATGAAGTGGATGCAACCCATTCGCCTTCCTTTCATCAGATTGAAGGACTGGTCATCGACAAGCACATCACATTTGCAGATTTAAAAGGCACATTGGAAGAATTTGCGAAAGAGCTGTTTGGAGAAGAGACCAGAACAAAATTCCGTCCACATCATTTTCCATTTACGGAACCCAGCGCTGAAGTGGATGTGAGCTGCTTTAAATGTGGCGGAACAGGATGCCGCTTCTGTAAGGGATCAGGCTGGATTGAAATCTTAGGCTGTGGAATGGTACACCCCCATGTACTCGAGATGTGCGGAATAGATCCTGACGAGTACACCGGATTTGCATTCGGAGTAGGACTTGAGCGAATTGCACTGCTGAAATACGAGATAGACGATATGCGGCTTCTATATGAAAACGACTACAGGTTTTTAAAACAGTTTTGATACTGTCTAGCCATGCGAATATAAACTGATTACCCAGGAAAAGTGTGAACAAATAATTTGGAGGACGATTATGAATACTTCATTATCATGGATTAAGAGATATGTGCCGGATTTAGATGTGACGGCACAGGAATATACAGATGCGATGACATTATCAGGTACAAAAGTAGAGGGGTTTGAAAAGCTGGACGCAGATCTTGAGAAGATTGTCATTGGCGAGATCTTAAGTGTGGAAAAGCATCCGGATGCGGATAAACTGGTAGTCTGCCAGGTGAATGTCGGAGATAATACCGTGCAGATTGTGACCGGTGCTCCAAACGTTAAAGCAGGCACTTCCGGCCAGAAGGTGGCGGTTGTTCTGGATGGAGGAAAGGTTGCAGGCGGTCATGACGGTAAGAACGTGGATGGAGGTATCAGAATTAAAGCAGGGAAACTGCGTGGAGTTCCAAGCCAGGGTATGATGTGTTCCATCGAGGAACTGGGAAGTACCCGTGATATGTACCCGGAAGCACCTGAGAATGGAATCTATATCTTCCCCGAAGGCTCTGATGTTAAAACCGGTGAAGATGCTGTTGCCGCCTTAGGATTGGATGATACGATTTTTGAATATGAAATCACCTCAAATCGTGTGGACTGCTATAGCGTTATCGGTATCGCAAGGGAGGCAGCTGCAACATTTAATAAGGAATTTAAAGCCCCGGTAGTAAAGAACACCGGTAATGATGAAGATGCCCATAACTACATCCAGGTTGAAGTAGAGGACAAAGAACTGTGTCCCCGTTACACCGCCCGTGTGGTAAAGAATGTGAAAATAGGACCATCCCCAAAGTGGATGCAAAGATGTCTGGCTGCCAATGGAATCCGTCCAATCAATAACCTGGTTGATATTACAAATTACGTGATGGAAGAGTACGGCCAGCCAATGCATGCCTATGATCTGGATACGATTGCAGGTGGCAAGATTATCGTCAGACGCGCCCGCAAAGATGAGAAGTTTGTTACTTTGGATGGTCAGGAACGCCAGATGGATGAGCATGTGCTGATGATTTGTGACGGGGAGAAGCCTGTCGGAATTGCAGGTATCATGGGTGGAGAAAACTCCATGATTACAGATCATGTTAAGACTGTATTGTTTGAGGCTGCCTGCTTTGATGGAACGAACATCCGTCTGTCCAGTAAACGTGTAGGCCTTCGTACAGATGCTTCGGGAAAGTTCGAGAAAGGTCTGGATCCTAATAATGCGAAGGCAGCTATTGACCGCGCCTGCCAGTTAATGGAAGAATTGGGAGCAGGTGAAATCGTTGGTGGTATTGTAGATGTATACAGCCAGGTGAAGGAACCCGTACGCGTAAACTTTGAGCCGGACCGCATTAATAATCTTCTCGGAACAGAACTGGATGACCAGACTATGTTGGATTATCTTGCAAAGGTAGAGCTGGAATATGACGAGGAGAGCAATGAAATCATAGCCCCGACCTTCCGTCAAGATATCCTCCGTACTGCGGACCTGGCTGAAGAGGTAGCTCGCTTTTTTGGATATGATAATATTCCGACTACCCTGCCAAGCGGGCAGGCGACTACGGGGAAATTGCCCTTTAAACTGAGAATTGAAGAAAAAGCAAGAGATGTGGCAGAATACTGTGGATTTTCGCAGGGAATGAGTTACTCCTTTGAAAGTCCAAAGATATTTGACAAATTGCTTCTGTCTGAAAAAGATGATTTAAGAAATGCAATTACGATTATGAATCCGTTAGGTGAAGACTTCTCTGTGATGAGAACAACTTCCCTGAATGGTATGCTCACTTCTCTGGCTACAAATTTTAACCGGCGGAATAAAAATGTGCGCTTATATGAACTTGGAAATATTTATCTTCCAAAGAGTCTGCCTTTGACGGAGCTGCCCGACGAAAAGATGATGTTTACATTGGGAATGTATGGAGAAGGTGATTTCTTCGACATGAAAGGTGTGGCAGAAGAATTCTTCGGAAGAGTTGGGATGAACAGCCGTCCGAAGTATGATCCGAAGTCCGGTAAAAGTTTCCTGCATCCGGGGCGGCAGGCCAATATCTATTACAAAGATACTCTGGTTGGATATTTAGGCGAGGTGCATCCTTTAGTATGTGACAACTATGGAATCGGAGACAGGGCGTATGTGGCTGTAATTGACATTTACGCCGTACTTGAATATGCAACATTTGACCATAAGTACGATGGAATTGCCAGATTTCCGGCTGTCACCCGGGATATCAGCATGGTAGTGCCAAAGACAGTTGCTGCCGGACAGATTGAAGATGTAATATCACAGCGCGGCGGAAAGATTTTGGAGGGATTTGAGCTGTTTGACATCTATGAAGGACATCAGATTAAAGACGGATTTAAGTCCATGGCTTATTCCATTGTATTCCGCTCAAAAGAAAAGACATTGGAGGAAGCAGAGGTTTCATCTGTTATGAAAAAAATTATCCATGGACTGGAGAACCTCGGCATAGAGTTAAGGCAATAGATACAGATAATGACAGAACGGAAGATGTTGGAATAGAAAGGAACAAAATGAGGTTATATATTATCAGACACGGAGAAACAGATTGGAATGTGGAAGGGCGGCTGCAGGGGCAGGCAGATATTGAACTGAATAAGAACGGTATCCGTCTGGCCGGAATCACGGCTGAGGCTATGAAGAATATTGACTTCGATCTGGGTATCTCCAGCCCCTTATCAAGAGCGGTTGAAACCGCTGAAATCATTCTGAAAGACAGGGAAGTCCCCCTACTGACGGATGACCGTCTGATGGAGCTTTCTTTCGGCTCATGGGAAGGCCTGGGCTGTCATAAGAACAATTTTGAGATCCCCTCTGACCACTTTGATGATTTCTATCTGAGACCTATGGAGTTTGTACCCGGAGAAGGCGGGGAAACGATCCTTAAGCTTTGCCGGAGAACAGATGAATTTTATCAGGACCTGCTTCAGAATTCAGAATATCAGGACAAGACAATTTTGATTGCGACACATGGCTGCACCGTCAGGGCATTGATGAATAGTGCCCTGCCGAACGAAGATGATTTCTGGAGAGGAAGTGTACCTATGAATTGTGCGGTGAACGTAATAGATGTATACTCCGGGAAAGCTGATCTGGTGGAAGCTGATAAGGTTTACTATGGAAAAGAAGACTGGAATGATTTTTATTCCGCAGAAGCATAATAAGAAAGGGGGGTGATATGGGAATCACTGATAATTACAATCATACAATAAAGGCCTGCTATGTGGGTTATATCACACAGGCCATCGTCAATAATTTTATACCACTATTATTTTTAACTTTTCAAAGGACGTATTCCATACCACTTGCACAGATTACGCTGCTGGTTTCTCTGAACTTCGTCGTTCAGCTTGTGGTAGATATGCTGGCTGCAAAATTTGTAGATAAAATCGGATACCAGGTTTCGGTCGTTGCGGCGCATCTGTTTTGTGCCGCAGGACTGGTGGGGCTTGGGATACTTCCGGAATTGCTGCCAAATCCTCTGTCAGGTCTGATTCTGGCCGTGTGCTGTTATGCGGTGGGCGGCGGTATGATAGAAGTACTGATCAGCCCGATCGTGGAAGCCTGCCCCACGGAGAAAAAGTCAGCGGTGATGAGCCTGCTACATTCTTTTTATTGCTGGGGCTCTGTTGGTGTTATACTGGTTTCTACCATTTTCTTTACTCTTTTCGGTATTGACAACTGGCAAATACTATCTATACTTTGGGCAGTGATTCCGCTGGCTAATGCCTTTGTATTTGCAAGAGTACCGATACGCACATTGGTAGAAGAAGGAGAAGGCCTTAGCCTGCGTCAGTTATTCAGCATGAAGTTATTTTGGATTTTTGCAATGCTGATGGTCTGCGCAGGTGCCTCAGAACAGGCTATGAGCCAGTGGGCATCGGCATTTGCCGAAAGTGGGCTGGGTGTCTCCAAAACAATCGGAGATCTGGCGGGTCCCTGTCTTTTTGCGGTTTTAATGGGAACATCCAGAGTATTTTATGCCAAATATAGTGAGAGAGTGAAATTGACTTCATTTATGAAGGGAAGTGCGATTCTCTGTATCATCAGCTATCTGATTGCCTGTTTTTCACCGATACCGCTACTTGCATTGGCGGGATGTGCACTGTGTGGACTTTCTGTCGGAATCATGTGGCCGGGAACCTTCAGTCTCGCATCGGAAGCATGCCCGAAAGGGGGTACCGCCATGTTCGCAATGTTTGCGTTGTTCGGTGACTTGGGATGCAGCCTGGGGCCTACGATTGTAGGAACTATCTCAGGACAGGCCGGAGGAGATTTAAAGACGGGACTTCTGTCTGCAATTCTCTTTCCGACACTGTTAATCCTGGGGATTGTTCTCTGCATAAAATTTTCAAGAGGATCAGTATCAGAGGAATTTAATAATGTACCGGAACTATAAAAAAGGAGATTTATATTAGATGAAAACGTCAGATTTTTATTATGATCTGCCCCAGGAGCTGATTGCCCAGGATCCTCTTGACGACAGAAGTTCTTCACGGCTGCTGCATCTGGACCGGGTGACCGGAGAGGTGGAGCATCGTCATTTCAGAGAAATTCTGGATTATCTGCAACCGGGTGACTGTCTGGTAATTAATGATACAAAAGTGATTCCGGCCAGGCTATATGGAAGAAAACTGGATACGGATGCAGCTATTGAAATCTTACTTCTGAAGAGAAAAGAGAATGATATCTGGGAGACGCTCGTAAAGCCTGGGAAAAAGTGTAAGCCGGGAACTGTCATTTCCTTTGGAGAAGGACTTCTTACAGGGGAAGTCCTTGAGGTCGTGGAGGATGGGAACCGCCTGATACAGTTTCATTATGAGGGGATTTTTGAAGAAATATTAGACCAGTTGGGGGAGATGCCCCTTCCGCCTTATATTACGCACAAATTAAAGGATAAGAACAGATATCAGACAGTATATGCAAAGCATGAAGGATCTGCCGCTGCACCGACTGCGGGACTGCACTTTACTGAAAAACTGCTGCAGCAGGTGGAAGAGATGGGTGTGAAAATTGCTCATGTGACACTTCATGTTGGACTTGGAACCTTCCGTCCGGTGAAGGTAGAGGATGTGACAGAGCATCACATGCATTCTGAGTTCTATGTGGTGGAAGAGGAACAGGCGAATCTGATCAATGAAACGAAAGCCTCCGGTCATCGGGTGATTTCTGTGGGAACCACCAGCTGCCGTACACTGGAATCAGCAGCTTCCGAAGATGGTGTATTAAAGGCCGGAAGTGGCTGGACCGATATCTTCATCTATCCGGGATTTGAATTTAAGATTATAGATGGATTAATTACGAACTTCCATCTGCCTGAATCCACTCTGTTGATGCTGGTTTCGGCACTGGCCGGAAAAGAGCATATCATGAGAGCATATGAAGAGGCTGTAAAAGAACGATACCGGTTTTTCTCTTTTGGGGATGCGATGTTTATCGCTTAATATCGAATCTGAGTCTGTACTTTAACTATGACAAATGGTAAAATATTTAGAAGGAGAAAATTCAATAAAATATCTTAGACGGGGGTGTCGTATGGAATCCAGAGTAGAGAAGATTTTAGCGAAACAGGATAAGCGTATTGAATTAAAGGTTTACAGGGGGCATTTTGCAACACCGAATTCTCACATTTCTCACTATTTTGACATGACAACCATGAAATCCAGAGCATCAGAAGCGCGTGTTGCTGCTTATGTATTATCACAACGTTACAGCCATTCTACAGTTGTGGATACAATTGTCTGTCTGGACGGAACTCAGATTATCGGAGCCTATCTGGCGGAAGAGCTGATGCATACGGGAATTATGTCTATGAACAGGCATAATACCATCTATGTTACCGCTCCGGAACTCATCGGTTCCGGCCATGTAATTTTCAGGGATAACTGCAGAAGTATGATAGAACATAAGAATGTATTACTTCTGACGGCATCCGCGTCAACAGGCCAGCTATTGCGTAACTGCATTGACAGTGTTCATTACTACGGCGGAAAGATTGCGGGAATATCTTCTATATTCAGTAACATAGCTGAACTTAACGGGATTGAAATTAACACTATCTTCCGACAGGAGGATGTACCGGCATACAAGAGCTATGCTCCGGGCGACTGCGAACTGTGCAGGAACAAAGTAAAACTGGACGCATTAATAAATGGATATGGGCATTCGCGCTTGTGATGATATTTAGAGAACGCTGTACCGATTGATTGTACCGATACAGCGTTCTCTAAACACATATATATGATGTTGGGATCTGTTAGTGCTGCAATGCATTCAGATCTTTAAAAAAGCCCGGATAGGAAATATCAACACAATCGCTGTGCTCTATGGTGGTTTCACCTTCTGCTGCAAGTCCTGCGATGGCAAAGGACATGGCGATACGGTGATCAAGTCTGCTGTCAATTACTGCTCCATGAAGCGGCTTTCCTCCCCGGATAATCATACCGTCTTCGGTTCCCTCGATATCAACTCCCATTGCAGATAGTTCCTGTACCATGACATCCAGGCGATTGGATTCTTTTACTTTCAGCTCCTCAGCATCGCGTATGACGGTAGTGCCCCGGGCAAAGGAAGCTAAAACAGCAATAATTGGTATTTCATCTATCAAAGTGGGAATTATTTCTCCTTCTACTATAGTTCCATGGAGACTGGAGGCTTTGACCAATAAATCTGCAACAGTCTCAAATCCCTGCTTATGTAGATTCAATAAAGTAATATCCCCACCCATGCCTTTACATATTTGAAGGATGCCGTCCCGGGTAGGATTGATGCCCACATCTCTCAATAAAATCTCAGAACCCGGAATCATAAGGCCTGCTGCTATGAAATAGGCGGCCGAAGAAATGTCACCCGGAACTGTAATCTTTTGTCCGTTCAGGACAGGATTTGGGACAATGGATGCCGTTGTGCCACGGGATTCCACGTCAGCACCAAAGTAAGAAAGCATAAGTTCCGTATGGTTCCTTGACAAATAGGGTTCGGTCACTGAGGTTTTTGTATCAGCATACAATCCCGCCAGCAGCACGCAGGACTTTACCTGGGCAGAGGCAATCGGAGATGCATAATGGATTCCCCGGAGTTGTTGTCCATTAATCTGAAGCGGTGCACAGTCATTGGTTTTCAAACTCCGGATATTCGCACCCATGGAAATCAGAGGAGATATAATCCGTTTCATGGGGCGTTTTTGTATGGAAGCATCGCCTGTCAGTTCACAGGAAAAACCCTGTCCGGACAAAATTCCGGAAATCAGACGCATGGTTGTACCGCTGTTTCCGCAGTCTAATGCGGTTTTGGGTGCCTGCAGTCCACGCAGTCCCTTTCCGTGAACTATCACACTGTCCCTTTGCTTTTCAATCTGAATTCCCATTTTTTCAAAACAGGAGATCGTAGAAAGACAGTCTGCACTTTCCAGAAAGTGGCTGACCTCGGTAATCCCCTCGCAAAGGGCACCCAGCATAATTGCACGATGGGAAATCGATTTGTCTCCGGGAACTGAAAGCTCTCCCTGCAGTGGCTTTATAAGTTTTGTAATCTTCATATGCTTTCCTTTCGATTAGATGACAGTTATTCGCGTACATGAATCCGGTAATTCCGGTCTGTCAGTACTAAAGCCGCCCTTCTGTAGGATTCCTCCTGATAAAATTCGATGCGAAGTACACCCTCCTCAAACTCACGGTTATGGATGATGCCGATATTCTTGATACTGATGCTGTTCATGGCCAGTAATGTGGTAATGGTGGCTATGCCGCCGGCCTCATCATAGATATCACAGTATAAAACATAATCCTTTTTCAGCGGTCCCAGAACCGTATCGGGAAGAGAATCCCGATAGTCACGTGATGCTTCAAACATGGCATATAATCCCCCTTCATCGGAGGAATCCACCAGCTTTCTGGCATCGGTTAACATCTCCTGAAAGGAATCAATTACCTTCAGGATCATATCTCTGTTTGAAAGGCAGATATGCTGCCACATTACAGGAGAGGAGGAGGCAATCCGTGTGATGTCTTTAAACCCTCCGGCAGCAATCATCTTCATATACCCCTTCGAACCATCCAGGCGTGCGATTTCATTAACGAGAGCAGAGGCAACGATATGTGGAAGATGGCTGACCCCTGCTGTAATAAAATCATGCTCCTCTGCTGTGAGCCGTAAGGGTATGGCTCCAAGGGAATACACCAGCTCTTCATATGCATCCACCTTTTGTGAATCAATCTCCTCTGAAGGAGTGATGATATAGTATGCATTTTCAATCAGATAGTCTGCTGAATTTTCAAAACCGGTTTTTTCTGAACCGGCCATGGGATGACCGCCTATAAAACTGGCGCTCATTCCCAATGCCTGGACTGCCTGGTGAATATCGCCCTTTACACTTCCCACATCGGTGAGTATGCACGAGGGGGAGATGATATCCCTTAAAGTCTTTAAATAAGATATATTAGCACCTACAGGTGCACAAAGAAAGATATAGTCACATATACCAAAGCGTTCATCTATCTGATCACAGCAAATCTGAATTACACCATCGGAAGCAGCCTGATCCAGCGTTGCCTTTGTATGCGTATATGCCATAAGCTGATAGTCGGGGTGAAATTTTCGGATAGCTTTTGCTATGGAACCTCCAATCAGTCCCAGACCGATAAATCCGATTTTCGTTCCCATCACAGGGTCCTTCCTGCAAGGCGGATATAATCAGCCATTTCCTGCATTAATTTTTCGAAATTATCAAATCGAAGTGACTGTGGTCCATCAGAGAGTGCATGCTCAGGATCATTATGAACTTCTATCATCAGTCCATCTGCTCCGCAGGCAACCGCAGCCTTTGCAAGTGGAGAAACGTAGGAGTAAACGCCGGTAGCATGACTGGGATCCACGATGATCGGAAGATGGGATTTCTCCTTCACAACACATACCGCACTGAGGTCAAGTGTATTTCTGGTGGCTGTTTCATAGGTACGGATTCCGCGTTCACACAGAACTACATTCGGATTTCCTTCAGAGATGATATATTCCGCCGCATTCAGCCATTCGTCAATTGTAGCTGCCAGACCGCGCTTTAAAAGCACCGGCATACCGGATTTCCCTGCTTCACGCAAAAGGTGGAAATTCTGCATGTTTCTCGCACCGATTTGAATCATATCCACATATTTTGAAGATGCTTCGATTGCAGCCTCATTGATTACCTCACAGATGGTATTCAGTCCGTATTCTTTTTTTGCCTCCGCCATGTAACGCAGTCCTTCTTCTTCCAGGCCCTGGAATGAGTAGGGAGATGTACGGGGTTTATATGCGCCGCCCCGGACAAATTGTGCGCCGGCTTTTTTTACTTCCCCGGCAATCAGCATTAGCTGTTCTTCCGTTTCAACTGCACAAGGGCCGGCCATCACAGTCAGGGTGTCAGGACCAATCACATGATTCCCTACCTTCACATAGGTGGGTTCGGGATGAAATTTTTTATTGGTCAGTTTATAACTCTCGGTAATAGGCACCAGTTTATCTACATAGGGCAAAAGCTGGAGATTTTCATTACAAAGTCTGTTTTTATCACCGACAACGCCGATAATCGTTACCTGTTTCCCATGGGAAAGATGTGTTTCCAATCCCTTGTTTTCCACAGCAGCCTGAACAGCCTTTACAGCAGTCTCAGGGGCCTGTGGCTTCATAACTATGATCATTTTATTATTCCTCCCTGGATTATAAGCAAACTATTCTTTTATTCTACTAAACATATAGCTAAAAGTCAATAATTTAGCACGTTGAAGTTTTACGGTTTAAAGTGGAAGCGAAAAGTTTTCAGAAAAGAGAAATAAAGAATGTATAAAGTGGATAAAATACTTGAATTACACCGGATATTTTAGTAAAATATAGACATATAATAATTAGGGAGGTATTACATATGGACGTTTTCAGAACTGACAGAATCAGAAATGTGGTGCTGCTTGGGCATGGTGGTGCCGGAAAGACGACTTTGACTGAGGCTATGGCTTATCTTTCCGGTATCACAAACCGTCTTGGAAAGGTCGTTGATGGTAATACGGTCAGCGATTATGACAAGGAAGAAATCAAACGTAAGTTCTCAATTTCCACATCCCTGGTACCCATAGTCTGGGGAAAGAATAAAATCAACATATTAGATACACCCGGTTTTTTTGACTTTGTAGGTGAAGCAGAGGAGGCAGCTGCAGCTGCAGATGCGGCGGTTATTGTAGTATCCGGTAAATCCGGTGTTCAGGTAGGAACACAGAAAGCCTGGGAACTTTGTGAAAAATATAAGCTTCCGCGTATGATTTTTGTAACTGAGATGGATATTGATAATGTCAGCTATCGCCAGGTGGTTGAACAGCTGACTGATCTGTATGGCAGGCGGATTGCTCCGCTGCACATGCCTATCCGTGAAAATGAAAAATTCGTCGGCTATATTAATATTGTAAAAAATAAAGGCCGTCGTTATATTGATAAAGGCAAAAAAGAAGCGTGTGAAATTCCGGAATATTCAAAAGAATATCTGGAAAAATACCGGGATACCCTGATGGAATCCGTGGCAGAAACCAGTGAAGAATTCATGGACCGGTATTTTGGAGGAGAAGAATTTTCGGTGACAGAGATTTCTTCAGCACTGTCCACGAATGTGAAAGACGCCAGTCTGATTCCGGTGTGTATGGGATCGCCTGTAAATCTTCAGGGAGTATCTAATCTTCTGGATGATATCTGCGGATATTTTCCTAACCCGGCGGAGCGGAAGTGTGCAGGTGTTAATCAGGCAGGCAATGAAGTGTTTGAGGCAGATTATAACTTCCAAAAGCCGAAGTCCGCAGTCATTTTCAAAACAATTGCGGATCCCTTCCTTGGAAAATATTCTATGATCAAAGTATGCTCCGGTGTTATAAAAAGTGATGACATTCTTTACAATGTGAGTCAGGACAGCGAAGAGAAGCTGAACAAGCTGTACATTCTGGAGGGTTCCAGACCAATAGAGATACCGGAGCTCCATGCCGGTGATATCGGCGCAATTGCAAAACTGGGGGACGCCAAAACCGGTGATTCACTGGCTGCAAAAACGCTTCCTGTTCTCTATGGAAAGATTGATATCTCGAAGCCCTATACTGCAAAGAGATACAAACCTAAGAATAAGGCTGATGTGGATAAAATCTCACAGGCATTTTCCAGGATGATGCAGGAGGATCAAACACTTAAAGTTGTCAATGATTCGGCGAACCGGCAGACATTAATATGGGGAATTGGGGATCAGCATATTGATATAGTAGTCAGCAAACTTCTGGACCGTTATAAAGTGGATGTGGAGTTGAGCCAGCCCAAAGTTGCATTCCGGGAGACAATTCGAAAGAAATCTGATGTGGAATCCAAATATAAAAAACAATCCGGTGGACATGGACAGTACGGACACGTCAAAATGCGTTTTGAGCCTTCCGGAGACCTGGAAATTCCCTGCATCTTTGCACAGGAAGTTGTCGGTGGTGCCGTTCCGAAAAACTACTTCCCGGCTGTTGAAAAGGGATTACAGGATGCAGTTTTATCCGGTCCCTTGGCAGCATATCCGGTAGTAGGAGTAAAAGCGATACTTTATGATGGTTCTTACCATCCGGTTGATTCTTCTGAGATGGCATTTAAGACTGCCGCTGCTATGGCTTTTAAAAAGGGATTTATGGAAGCAGGACCAGTATTGCTGGAACCGATTGTAACCATGAAGATTACGGTACAGGATAAATTTACCGGGGACGTCATGGGTGATTTGAATAAGCGCCGCGGACGTGTACTTGGCATGAATCCCGATCAGAGTGGCAACACGGTAATCGAAGCGGATGTTCCGGAACTTGAGATCTATGGATATGGAACGACACTCCGCTCCATGACCGGTGGAAGCGGACACTTTGCATATGCGTTTGCACGCTATGAGCAGGCACCTTCCGATGTTCAGGAGAAGGAAATTGCCGCCAGAGCGAGTAAAATTAAAGATGTTGAGGATTAAACCACTCTTGACAAATCTTCTTGTTATGGTAGAATTAGTAACAGTTCAGCCATGCAGAGGCTGAATTGTCGCTAAAATGATAAAAGACATAGAAGAGGAATATTAAGAGTGATATCTGATAAAGAGAGCTGCCGTCTGGTGCAAGGCAGTGAAGAACAGCTCCCAACTGGCCTCAGAGTCCTTTGACTGAAATTTCGTTTAACCAATATGAGCTAAAGGGAAGAGTAGGTAAAAGCGGTTAATCCCGTTAGAGATTATAATGAGTGCATCTGCATATCATACGATGTGGATGAATTAGAGTGGTACCACGGAATCCAAGCCCTTTTCGTCTCTGATTTTGAAGACGGAAAGGGCTATTTAGATATTTTAAGGAGGAAAATCAGATGTCAGTACCTTATAATCATAAGGCTATTGAGGCAAAGTGGCGTGTAAACTGGGAGAAGAATCCTGTAAATCCGAAAAAGGATTTAAGCGGAGTGGAAAAGCGTAAGTATTACTGCCTGGACATGTTTCCATATCCATCGGCGAATGGTCTGCATGTCGGGCATTGGCGGGGATACGTAATTTCAGATGTCTGGAGCAGATATAAACTGTTGAAGGGTTATTATGTAGTCCATCCCATGGGATGGGATGCCTTCGGTCTGCCGGCTGAAAACTATGCAATTAAGATGGGTGTGCATCCGGCTGACTCCACGGCAAAGAATGTACAGAATATTAAAAAACAGATTCAGGACATTGCAGCCATCTATGACTGGGATATGGAAGTAAACACCACAGATCCTGAATTCTATAAGTGGACTCAGTGGATTTTTGTTCAGATGTTTAAAAAAGGACTGGCCTATGAAAAAGAATTCCCGATTAACTGGTGCCCCTCCTGTAAGACCGGACTTGCCAATGAAGAAGTAGTAAATGGTAAGTGTGAGCGCTGTGGTTCTGAGGTGACGAAGAAGAATCTGCGCCAGTGGATTCTACGAATCACAGAATATGCAGAACGCCTGTTAAATGACCTGGATAAGCTGGACTGGCCGGAAAAAGTAAAAAAGATGCAGTCTGACTGGATTGGCAAGTCCTATGGTGCGGAGGTACAGTTCCCTGTAGAAGGGAGTGATGAAAAAATCACGGTATATACGACTCGTCCGGATACGCTTCATGGTGCAACCTTTATGGTGCTTGCTCCGGAACATGCCATGGCAGCCTCTCTCTCCACAGATGAAACGAAAGAAGACGTGGAAAAGTATATCTATGATGCTTCTATGAAATCCAATGTAGATCGTCTTCAGGATAAAGAAAAGACAGGTGTGTTTACAGGAAGCTACTGTATTAATCCGCTGAACGGAGCAAAAGTACCAATCTGGTTGTCGGACTATGTACTCGCAGATTACGGTACAGGGGCTATTATGTGTGTTCCTGCCCATGATAATCGGGATTTTGAATTTGCAACCAAATTCCATCTTCCAATTGTTCAGGTAATCTCAAAAGACGGTAAAGCAACTGAAAACATGACGGAAGCCTACACAGAAGCTGCCGGAATTATGGTTAATTCCGGAGAGTGGAACGGTATGGAATCTTCTGTGCTGAAAAAAGAAGCACCCCATATGATAGAAAAGATGGGAATTGGAAAAGCAACAGTAAATTATAAGCTTCGTGACTGGGTATTCTCCCGCCAGCGTTATTGGGGTGAACCGATTCCGATTATACACTGTCCGAAGTGTGGGAATGTTCCGGTGCCGGAAGAAGAACTGCCGTTACGACTTCCTGAGGTGGAAAGTTATCAGCCGACAGGAACGGGTGAATCACCCCTGGCAGCCATTGATGAGTGGGTAAACTGCAAGTGCCCGGTATGTGGAGCGGATGCAAAGCGAGAGACCAATACTATGCCTCAGTGGGCAGGTTCCTCCTGGTATTTTCTGCGTTATGTAGACAACAAGAACAAAGAAGCATTGGTATCAAAGGAGAAAGCATCTGAATATCTTCCGGTTGATATGTATATCGGTGGTGTGGAGCATGCGGTATTGCATCTGCTGTATTCAAGATTCTATACTAAGTTTTTGTATGATATCGGAGTTGTTGATTTTGAAGAACCGTTCCAAAAGCTGTTCAACCAGGGTATGATTACCGGGAAAAATGGTATTAAGATGAGCAAATCCAAGGGAAATGTAGTATCCCCGGATGAACTTGTTTCGGATTACGGTTGTGATTCCCTGCGTATGTATGAGCTTTTTGTAGGTCCCCCGGAATTGGACGCAGAGTGGGATGACAGAGGGATTGATGGTGTAAACCGTTTTCTGAAACGTTTCTGGAAACTCGCATTGGACAGCAAAGCCACTGATGTTAAAGCAACTCCTGAAATGATGAAGCTTCGTCATAAAATGGTATATGAGATAACACAGCGTCTGGAATCTTTCAGTTTGAATACCGTAATTTCAGGTTTTATGGAGTATACCAACAAGTTCATAAATATAGCCAAAAATGCAGGTGGGATAGATAAAGAAACAATAGAAACTGCAACCGTTTTATTGTCCCCTTTTGCTCCTCATATAGCAGAAGAAATCTGGGAGCAGTATGGGCATAAGGATACTGTCTTCCGTCAGCAATGGCCCTCCTTTGATGAAACGGCCATGAAAGATGACGAGGTGGAGATTCCGGTGCAGATTAACGGAAAGACCAGAGCGGTAATAAGTGTATCTGTATCCATCACCAAGGAGGAGGCAATTGCTGCAGGTAAAGAAATAATTGCCGATAAACTGACTGGAACCATCGTAAAAGAGATTTATGTACCAAAGAAAATCATTAATTTTGTACAGAGATAAAACCGGAAAGAGGGGCATCACAGTGCTCCTCGCTGTTCCGGAGTGGAGGACTACACATGATACATTACCTGATTGACGGAAGCGGACCGTTGCTGGCATTTGTGGGTATCTTGTTTGCGTTTGGGTTTACGTGCCTGATGACGACAAAATTTGCCGGGCGATTGCCAAGAGATATGGGAAGGGATTTTGCAGTGGATGGGAAACTGTCTGCCGGAAAACCGCGAGGTGCAGGTCTTATCTTTATTCTGGTGTTTGCGGTTTCAGCACTTCTGTTTTCAGATATGAACCTGGAGTTGTTTATATATCTGGCCATGGTGGTGGTAGAGATGCTGACCGGTTATCTGGATGATGCATCGGATAAACCATGGGGAGAATACAAAAAGGGGTTTCTTGATTTCCTTGTTGCTGTGATTATTGCGGTAACTTTTTTAAAGTTTAACAGCAGCAGCATCGAGCTTGCAACAATTGGAATTACAGTAACGCTGCCTCCGGTGGTCTTCGGTATATTGGCTGTTATTCTGGTCTGGGTATCCATTAATGTAACCAATTGTTCAGATGGAGTGGACGGTTTATCGGGTACCTTAACAATCGTTTCTTTGATGTCAATTTATGTAATTGGACAGATTAAGAAAATGGATCCGGAGTATTCCTATATAATTCTTCTTTTTGTGGTTTGCATATTGGGATATCTCTGGTACAATGCATCACCCAGCATTCTGATGATGGGTGATGCGGGATCCAGAGCCATGGGAATCTTCATAGCCATCGCTGCCATGAAGACAGGAAGTCCGTTTTTATATCTTCTGATTGCAGGTGTACTGCTATTGGATGGTGGATTGGGACTGGCAAAGGTATTTTTACTGCGGTTTTTTAAAATACATATTTTAAAGAATACCAGGACCCCACTGCATGATCATGTAAGAAAGGTATTGGGATGGTCCAATACCCAGACGGTGTTCCGATTTACAATTATTCAGATTGTTATTTCTGTAGCCACTGTTTATCTTTTAATGATGTCTGTCATTCGCTGAACGTCACATCTATGATCACCACTTCACTGTTTGTACCAACCCGCATGTGGGGACCCCAGGTTCCCACACCGGAGGTGACAACAGAATGAAAATCCCCGTTCTCATATAGTCCATAAGGATTTTTCCAGAATAATTTTATCAGTAGATTTATGGGAAAAATCTGTCCATTATGGGTATGCCCCGCCATGGACAAATCTACATTGGCCTCCGCCTCATTAGCAAGATCGCCGGGTTGATGTTCCATGACCAGAATCGGCTTATCCGGCTCCAGTGTTTTGGTGAATTCTGTAATAGTTTTCTGTTTTAAACCTGAAACACCTGTTTTGGAAGCATCCAGACGTCCTGCCAGATAAAAGGAACGCTCAATCAAACGCACTTCATCGTTTAATATGGTGATGCCTCCATCCTCCAGCATCTTATCAACTCTGGGATCCCGTAGTTCGCGACCTTTATCTTCAAACGTAAAACCTCCCAGCAGTTTTTCTGAGATATCGTGATTTCCGTAGCATGCAAAGGTACCATAGGTACTTTGAAGCCCGGAAAAAAGCCGGCTGATTTCTTCAGGATGATCAATGGTATCATAATCATTGTCATAAATATCTCCGGCAATACATATCAGATCCAGATTTGCGCTGTTCAGTTGCCGGACTACTTTTTCCACATCCCTTTTTCCCACACTGTATCCGAGATGAAGATCTGATATCAGGCCGATACGCAGTCCACTTAGTTCTCCGGCCTGTTTATGAATTGTAATCTGATACTCCTTTGTTTTAATAGTTCCTGTGTGCACCGCACCATAGATACTTATCCCTGCAATCAGGGGCAAAAGAGTCAGGCCGCCGATTCTGCATAGCTGCTTGTAATCCTTAGATGCCCTCCGGGGCATCTTCCCGAATATTTTTAAAATTAATACAACCAATTTTGCAACCAGAAGTGCCAGCAGGATATAGATAAACACACCCATCCAATAATTACTGAATTTTGCCAAAGCAATCTGAAAATCAGAAGCTGGAAGCAAAAGAGCGATAACCGGACCGGAGGCCAGGAGGGTATAGAACAGAATATAGACAACCTTGGCAAAAGGCCTGCGAAATAGTGTGTGACAGCAAGCCAGCCAGTTTTCCATGTGCCGTATGACACAGATATTTAAAACGATATAAATAAGCAAAGCAATCATAAAAAAAATCATTTGTATTCTCCC
Source organism: Novisyntrophococcus fermenticellae (assembly GCF_018866245.1). Lineage (GTDB taxonomy): Bacteria > Bacillota > Clostridia > Lachnospirales > Lachnospiraceae > Novisyntrophococcus > Novisyntrophococcus fermenticellae. The sequence goes on along the minus strand of NZ_CP076458.1, from coordinate 1,720,689 downwards.
CAATATACGGATGTTGCATAACCCCATAGCTGACTATAATCTAAGATTTTGAAAACAAATGTTTAAGGGAACGTCTGCCCTTCATTTTCCCCCTTATCTGTCTCCATTGTTTTTGAATGTAATCCAAAGCGATAATACTGTATCGTAGGATAGGTTCCGTTGCAATAGAGAATACAAGGAACAGCATAACACATCTTGGAGACATTCCCGAAATACCAAACAGGTCCCCCAGATAGATACTGCATATCAAAAGGCCTGCGATGGATCCGAGCCATATAATCCAGCGCAGCCGATTCATCGGACGGCTTATTTTATAAAGAATCATAAATCCCACGATTGCCAGAAGCATCGTACATGCCGTGGAGATGTCAATGGAACTTACTGCAAATTCCTGACCGAAAATTACAAGTGCGGCCACTACCAGTACATCGGTCAGACCAGCCGGTAATGCCTTCAACAGTACATTTGTCAGAAAATGTCCTTCGATTCTGTTATTATTCGGCTGCAGTGCAAGGAAAAATGCGGGGATTCCGATAGTAAACGTACTGATCAGGGAAACCTGTGACGGCTCCAATGGATAGTTCAGCATAAACACCACGGAAAATAACGACATTAGCAGCGAAAAAATATTTTTAACCAAGAACAGGCTTGCCGACCTTTGTATGTTATTGACCACACGCCGTCCCTCCATTACGACGGAAGGCATACATGCAAAATTGGAATCCAGCAGAACCAACTGTGCCGCCTGTACCGCTGCATCACTTCCTGAGGCCATTGCCACAGAACAATCTGCATCTTTTAAGGCAAGAACATCATTCACCCCATCCCCGGTCATGGCGACAGTCTTTCCGGCTCCCTTCAAAGCCTGAACGAATTGGCGCTTCTGATCAGGTGTCACACGTCCGAAGACCGTATATTGGAGCATCGCCTTTTGGATATCTCCCTCGTCTTTTAAAGTGGAGGCATCAACATACTTTTCAGCATCTGCGATGCCGGCCTGCTTGGCAACCTCTGAAACTGTCACAGGATTATCCCCTGAGATAACTTTGATTTCCACACCCTGTTCCGCAAAATACCGGAAGGTTTCCGGTGCCTCCTTACGAATCGGATTGGAAAGCAGGATGAGCCCCAAAGGCTTGACTTTCCCGGTCAGTTCTTTTCCGTCAGCCGTACCATCATAGGAGCCGAAGACAAGAACACGATATCCCTTAGCCCCTTCTTCCTCAATCTGTTCTTTGCAGCTTTCATAATCATCCCTTAAGACAAATTCGGGAGCACCGAGAACGTAACATGCATCTGAAAAGGAAACACTGCTGTACTTGTAAGCAGAAGAAAATGAAGTCGTGGATACCGGTACGCTTGCTCCCGGAGTAGTAAAGTAGCTCTTCAAAGCTTCCATCGTAATATTGTCGTTTGACATGGCGGCGGCAAAATCACTGACCATCTCCATCAATGATGGCATATGTTCGGCGTCAAACTGATCTGTTGCAAGGATGTCACTCACTTGCATGGTATTTTCTGTAATGGTTCCGGTTTTGTCCACACACAGTACATCGACACGGGCGAGTGTCTCAATACACTTCATATCATGAACAAGTACCTTTTTACCGGCGAGGCGCATGACACTCACTGCGAGAGCCACGCTGGCCAGAAGATAAAGTCCTTCCGGAATCATACCGATAATGGCAGCCACCATAGAAATAATACTATTGCGGAATGTTTCATGTGATAAAAAAAACTGCTGGGAAAATAACAGAAATCCAATCGGAATGATAATTATTCCCACAGCCTTTACCAACTTATTCAAGGAACGGATCATCTCGGACTGTTCACCATCTTTGACAGCTTTGGCCTCCAGAGTCAGTCTGGAAATATAGGAATCCGCCCCTACCTTGTCCAGCCTGGCATGACAGCTGCCGGATACAATAAAGCTTCCTGACATCAGTTCATCACCGGTTTTTTTTGTGATTTCATCTGCTTCTCCGGTCAGCAGAGACTCATTGACCGAAACCTCTCCGTCAAGTACGACAGCATCGGCACAGATCTGATTCCCGGCACTAAAAACCACAATATCATCGAGAACCAGCTGCTCTGCCGCAATCTCTGTCTGTTCTCCACCCCGTATTACTTTTGCCTTTGGAGCATTTAATACGGATAACCTATCCAAAGTTTTTTTTGCCCGTATTTCCTGAATAATCCCAATCAGGGTGTTACAGATAACAACCGGAAGAAATGTCAGATCCTTGAAAGAACCAACAATAATAAGCAGAACAGCAATAATAATAAAAATCAAATTGAAATAAGTAAATACGTTGCTTTGAATGATTTCGGAAACTGTCTTTGAGGGTGGTTCGACCGCCCTGTTTGTCCAACCGTTCTGCATATATTCTTCCGCCTGAGCTGCCGTAAGTCCTACGGCAGGATCTGCGGTATAGCGGGTGGTTGGAAGTCTCTCTGTATGTTCATCGCGAATTTCCTTTATTTTTCTCTTCATTAGAACTCCTCTTGTATGATGATGTCAGACAGGCATGTAAAGCATGACCTTTTGACCCTGGTATTATACATGATATATGGTGCCAAATCATTGGATAATTATAACATAGGATACCAAAGAAAAAATTAAAATCTTTATGAATTCTTTTGGATGAATATGTTACTTAATTGTTAGCAATCCAGTATAAACGTTTCCGGTCTGTTAATTAATCTGACGGATACCTGTGATATCGGGTTCAATATGAAGTGAGTAGTTCGTATAGTACACGACGAATCCGGGCTTGGAGCCGCCTGGCTTCCTCAGATTCTTTTTCTGCGTATAGTCAATCTCAACCTTAGGAGCTGTCTTGTTCCCGGAGTAATAGGCGGCAAGACGGCCGGCCTCTTCAAAGGTGCGGTCCGGCATCTCTCCATCCGGACCGCACTTGACGATTACGTGGGAACCGGGGCATCCCTTTGCATGAAACCACCAGTCATTGCCTGTTGCAAGCTTAAAAGATAACTCCTCATTCTGGATGTTATTTTTTCCCACATAGATATCATAACCGTCGGAGGATATATAGTGGAAGGGGCGGGACGTGATTTTGACCCTTTTTCCCGCAGGCCCTTTTCTGCGGATGTAACCATTGGAAACTAATTCTTCCTTAATCTGCACCAGATCCTCTTCCTCCAGAGCAATATCCAGTGATGTACGGACAGATTCCAGATGAGAGATTTCCTCCCGGGTTTCTCCCAACTGAACATCCAGTGCTTCCGCAGTTCTTTTCAGCTTATTATAACGTTCGAAATATTTTTTTGCATTTTCAGAGGGGTTCAGCGTTTCATCCAAGGGAATTGTGATCAGCTCACCGGTATAGTAGTTCAGTGCCTCCAGGGATTTTGCCCCCTGTTCGGTCTCATAGCCATAAGTATTCAAAAGCTCTCCGTAGATTCGATACTTATCCTTCTTCTTTGTATCTGCCATCTGCTTTTCCTGAATGTTCAGCTTTTTGACATTACGTTCCAGAGCGGTAGTTACCACCTTCCGTAAATCAACGGACTTCTGACGGATGCGGCTGATACGGTTTTTCATCGCATAATACTGCTCCAGTACCTGACTGATACTGTCAAACCCCTGCGATTTAAAATCACCGTACTGCGTCAGCTGCAGTGCGGCATATTCTACAGGCTCCTGCTCCTCATAGATGATATTGGGCCGGAATTCTTTCTGGCTGACATCTTCCATAAGACGCATAAATGTATGGTAAAGATGCTCACGGGAGATTTCATCCAATGCATCTGCGGGAAGCCCGCCTTCAATCTTAGCCCGGTAACAGATTTCCTCTCCCATGACTGGGCTAAGTCCTGTAATTGAAGTGTAAAGTGCCTTGGCACAAGACATCGGTTTTGAGAGAACAGACTGCTTAAATTCTGTCTCCGATATCGTATATGGGTTCTTTTTATTCTGCGTTTCAGGGATAAAGTACGCCCGCCCGGGCAGGACCTCTCGTACGGAACTCATATTTGCTGAGACGTGTTTAATGCTGTCAATGATCCTGTCATCTTCGCTGCAGAAGATGATGTTGCTATGTTTGCCCATGATTTCCACCATAAGTTTTTTACGGCAGATATCCCCCAGTTCGTTTAGATGTTCAATGTCAAAGACAAGTACACGTTCCAGTGACGGCTGGGTGACGGACAGGATTTTTCCACTCCCGATATGTTTCCGCAGAAGCATGCAGAAATTAGGTGCTGTCATGGGGCTTAATTTGTTACTTTCCGTTAAATAAATCAGCGGAAGAGAAGCGTTGGCCGAGAGCAGCAGGCGATACTGTGTCCGGTTATTTTTTACCGTAAGAATCAGTTCGTCAGCCTCCGGCTGGGCGATTTTATTGATTTTTCCACCAACTATTTTATTTTCTAATTCAGCGCGTACAGCCGCGATCGTAATTCCATCAAATGCCATGGTAATACTCCTTGTCAATGTTTGTCTTTATCTTACTGAATTATAGGGTTCATGTCAATGCCCGCCGCGTGGAAGAAAACGGTTGAAGAAAACTGGTAAAAAGGATTTGACGTGCATAGGTCAAACGCGTATAATAAACATGTATGCATAAATGGGATAAACCTAAAAGTGCATCGCTCATAGCGGACAGGAGGGCTTATGATTAACAGCATGACCGGCTTCGGGCGTTCTGAGGTTCAGGATTCGGATACCAGATTTGTAGTAGAAATAAAGTCTGTCAATCACAGATATCTGGACTTTAATATCAAGATGCCAAAAAAGCTGAGTTTTTTTGAAAATGCGATACGAACCACGCTGAAGAATTATATGCAGCGTGGCAAAATTGACGTTTTTATTACATATGAAGATTTTTCCGGAAATAATGTCTCCCTGAAATATAACAGGGATCTGACGAAAAAGTATTTGGAATATTGTTCACAGATGGAAGAAGAATTTCATTTGAAGAATGATGTGACGGTACGCGGACTCATAGCCTTACCGGAGGTGTTTTCCATGGAAGAACAGCCGGTGGATGAAAAAGAGCTATGGTGCCTGCTTGAAAAGGCTTTGACGGAGGCAGGCAGGCAGTTTGCGGCTTCCAGAAATCTGGAGGGTGAGAATCTTAAAGCTGATTTAACTGCAAAGCTGGATCAGATGCTTGCGAATGTGGGACAGATTGAAACCCGTTTTCCGCTGATTATGGAGGAGTACAGAGAAAAACTTGAGCAGAAAACAAAAGAACTCCTTGCAGATACACAGATAGAGGACAGCAGAATTGCAGCAGAAGTCATACTGTTTGCAGATAAGATCTGTACAGACGAAGAAACCGTCCGCCTGCGCAGCCATATAGAGAACATGAAGTCCGTTTTAAAGACGGGAGATGGAGTCGGCAGAAAACTTGATTTTATCGCTCAGGAGATGAACCGGGAAGCCAACACCATACTCTCCAAGGCGAATGATCTTGAAACTTCAAATATTGCGATTGAATTAAAAACAGAAATTGAAAAAGTCCGTGAACAGATTCAGAATATAGAATAAGGTGAAAAACATTGGCTAAACTGGTAAATATAGGATTTGGAAATGTGGTTAATTCCGAAAAAATCGTGGCTGTTGTAAATCCGGAGGCGGCTCCGGTCAAACGTCTGATTGCTCACGCAAAAGAAGAAGGACGTGTGATTGATGCCACACAGGGAAGAAGAACGAAAGCAGTAATCATAACCGGTGAAGATCTGATTATACTGTCTGCGCTTCAGACAGAAACCATAAGTAAGCGCTTTAATCGCGATACGTATATTTTAGAAGAGAAGGAAGAGACAGATGTTTAACAAAGGTATTTTGGTTGTGGTTTCCGGTTTTTCAGGAGCAGGGAAAGGAACCGTAATTAAAAAACTTCTTTCCATGTATAATAATTATGCATTATCAATTTCTGCAACAACCCGCAGACCGAGGGACGGGGAACAGGATGGTGTGCATTATTTTTTCAAAAGCATTTCAGAATTTAAGCAGATGATAAGCGAAGATTCATTTATTGAATATGCAAAGTATGTAGATAATTACTATGGAACACCCAAAGCATATGTAGAGGAACAATTGAACGCTGGAAAAGATGTAATTCTGGAAATCGAGATTCAGGGAGCTCTTCATGTAAAAGAGCAGTTTCCTGATGCATTATTGTTATTTATTACACCTCCAAGTGCCGGAGCGCTAGTCAGCCGGCTAAAGGGCAGGGGTACAGAGACTACGGATCAGATTCAGGGCAGATTACACAGAGCAGCGGAAGAATCCGAAGAGATGGAAAGATATGACTATATTGTAATCAATGATGAGATTGATGCCTGTGTTTCCAATATTCACCAGATTATACAGATTCAGCACGAAACCAGCCGCCACCAGTCACAATTTATAACCAGGATACAAGATGAGTTGAAAAGGGAGGATTTTTAAGATGATACATCCATCATACAAAGAGTTAATCGAGGTCATTAATGCGGAACTGGATATTGACGAGGCTCCGCTTGTCACTTCCAGATATTCTGTGGTACTTGCAACCAGCAAGCGTGCAAGACAGATTATCGGCGGTGCAAAACCCTCCATACGGCAAGGTAAAAAAAAACCATTATCCGTTGCTGTAGAAGAACTATACAAAGGAAATATCCACATCGTAAAAGATGGAGAATCCGAGATAGAAGAAGAGCTTGCATTTGAAGAAGCCAAAATCGAAGAGAAAACTATTGAAGAAATCAGAACCCAGGAATCTAATCCCGGAGATACAAAAGATGAAGTCGCTGAAATCCAGGAAGAAATACAGAACGGAGAGGCTGAACAATAGAATAAGGAGTTTACATGCAAGTATTTTTTATTTCACTTGGTTGTGATAAGAACCTGGTGGATTCAGAACGCATGCTGGGGTTATTGACCCAACATGGACACAGCATCACAGACGATGAGACAAAGGCGGATATCATCGTTGTCAATACCTGCTGTTTTATCAATGATGCAAAAGAAGAAAGTATCGCAAACATTCTGGAAATGGCAGAGTATAAAAAAAGTGGTTCCTGCAAGGCACTGATTGTAACCGGATGTATGGCGCAGCGTTATCAGGATGAAATACCGGATGAAATACCGGAAGTTGATGCCATATTGGGGACTAACAGCTACGACAGAATCGTGGAAGCTATAGATGAAGTACTGCAGGGGAACGGATATGAAAATTACCGGCTTCTGGAAGGAATACCGGAAGTGAATGCGAAACGCACCATTACGACAGGCGGCAGTTATGAGTATCTGAAGATTGCTGAAGGTTGCGATAAGCATTGTACCTACTGTATTATTCCTAAACTTCGCGGAGGTTATCGCAGTGTACCTGTGGAAAAACTTATTGAAGAAGCACGGCAGCTGGCCGATGCCGGCGTCAGGGAACTGATTCTGGTGGCTCAGGAAACCACACTATATGGAAAAGATATCTATGGTAAGAAATCCCTCCATGTTTTGCTGAAGAAGTTATGTGAAATAAAAGGAATCCGCTGGATCAGGATCCTGTATTGTTATCCGGAGGAGATTTATCCTGAAATGATTCAGGTCATAAAAGAGGAACCCAAAGTCTGCCATTATCTGGATATTCCCATTCAACATGCTTCGGATACGATTCTTAAGCGTATGGGACGAAGAACCACCAGACAGGAACTGACCGGCATCGTTCAGAACTTAAGAGAGGAAATACCGGATATTGCTCTTCGAACCACATTGATTACGGGCTTTCCGGGAGAGACGAAGAAACAGCATGAAGAACTTATGGATTTTGTTCAGGAGATAAAATTTGACCGGCTTGGCGTGTTCACTTATTCTCCGGAAGAGGATACGCCGGCAGCCGATATGGGAAATCAGATTGACGAAGAAGTAAAACTGAACCGTCAGGCGGAGCTGATGGAACTGCAGCAGGATATTTCCTTGGAAACAGGGAAAAACAAGGTGGGCCAGGTTCTGCTTGCCGTGATAGAGGGGAAGGTGGCGGATGAAGATGCTTACGTTGCCCGCACTTATGCGGATGCGCCGTCAGTGGATGGCTATCTGTTTTTGAATACCACCGAAAATCTTGTTACCGGGGATTTTGTAAAGGCTAGAATTACCGGTTCGCTGGAATATGATCTGATAGGAGAGATTGCTGATGAATACACCGAATAAACTGACTCTTTTACGCATTATTATGATTCCTTTTTTTGTTCTGTTCATGCTGGTACCGATTGGCGGAGACAGCCACAAGTGGATTGCCCTTGTCATATTCATCGTAGCCAGTCTTACGGATCTGCTGGATGGCTATCTGGCGAGAAGAGATAATTTAGTTACTAACTTTGGAAAATTTATGGATCCTCTGGCGGATAAACTGCTTGTCTGCTCGGCCATGATTTGCCTGATTGAACTGGGAAAACTACCTTCCTGGGTTGTGATTATCATTATTTCCCGTGAATTTATCATCAGTGGCTTCCGCCTGGTGGCTTCTGATAATGGTATCGTAATTGCAGCCAGCTGGTGGGGGAAGTTAAAGACTGTCAGCCAGATGATGATGATTATCCTGCTTATTGCAGATTTTGGCGGGGCATTTTCTGTGATTGAAACAATATTGATTGTGATTGCGACTATTTTGACTGTAATATCATTGGTTGATTATCTGGCAAAAAATAAACAGGTTTTTAACATGCAGGATTAATATGAAATCCTGAAAGGAGGAACAGGGATTCATGCCTGAAGATCGTACAGGGGATGAAGAAGAAACACTGGAGATGTCCGTGGTCAGGCTTATGAAAGAAAAAAAGCTTACATTGACGACGGTGGAATCATGTACAGGTGGTGCTATATCTGCTCGAATCGTCAACGTTCCGGGTGCTTCGGATGTTTTTATGCAGGGATTTGTTACGTATTCCAACGAAGCCAAACATCATCTGGCAGGCGTCCGAAATGAGACATTGAACCAATTCGGTGCGGTCAGCGAACAGACTGCCCGCGAGATGGCAGAAGGAGCCGTTAAAAGAACCGGAACCGACATTGCTGTATCCGTAACCGGAATCGCCGGACCCGGAGGCGGAACCAAAGAAAAACCAGTGGGTCTGGTTTATATTGGATGCTGCTGTAAAGGAGAAACTACAATAAAAGAGCTTCACCTTACCGGAAGCAGGATGCAGATTCGGGAGCAGTCGGTGGTCTGCACCTTAACCCTTTTACGGGAATGTATCGTTGGTTACTACTCAGCCATGGGATAGGATTTATGGCTGAGTAGTAACTGTTTTATGGTGTATCACCGATTCATCATACGCATCATGTTCAACATCTGTTCAATCTTTGCCGCCTCTCCCGGTGAACTTCTTTTTTTCATAACATCAACGATCATCGACATTTCCTGGGGTGTAAACTGTATGCCCTTTTTTTGGGAGTTATTGGCTACGGCCATCAAAAATGGCAGCATATCATTTTGAGATTTTTGACTCCCCTGGCTGGCAAGTGCCTGAAGCATAGCCAGCTTTGAAGGGTCGATACCTGAAAGTTTCGGATCATTCATCCATTCATTCATAATTTATATCCTCCTCTTCTTGGCTGAATTGTTGCTGTTCCTGTTCTGATTCTTTGCCTGACATAAAAGAATCCATGATATCCTGAACATCTTTATCCTGAGCATCCATTTCCTGCTCATCTATATTCGGAATGTCCATATTTGGAACATTCATATCCGGAAATTCCATATCAGAAAAATTAAAATTCGGAAAGTCTGTATTCATTGTATTGCCAAAATCCATATTTTCCGGATTTGTATAACTCATATTCGTAGAATTCATATTGCCTGGATTCATATTACTCATATTGCTGAAATCCATACCCCCTGCATCTGAATTTTGAAACGATTGAAACATCTGCATCATGGATAACATGGAATTTAAATTGTCAAAAGTTCCCTTCATACTACCGTTTGTGTACTGCCCGATATCCTGAAACATCTCCATCATGGAACCATGTCCTTCCTGTGATGCCATGTGCATGGAAGGCAGCCTTCTGGAGAAGGATAGTACATTCTGAAGTTCTTTCACCTTTGCAAAGATGGAAAGCATCCCTTGCATACGTGTTGGAACATACGGAATAGAAGCTTTTAGAATCTGCAGGCCGTCATCACTGATCATCTGGTCAAAAGGAGTCATGCGTTGTCCATGTAGTTCGTCCATGGTCTGATCCTCACGGGTTTTCTATTTATAATATGAATCAGGAGTGGAAAGTATGAACAAAGATACATAATATATAAAGAAAAAGGAAATCGCACATGAAGGAAGAGAAGACCAGACTTATCATCGAGGATAATGCAATTTATGAGATAGATTTGGAATGTATGCAAAAAAGGGAAGAAAAGAAAAGAAAGAAGGATTATGAAAATAAAATTATAAAAAGCTCCGCTAATAAGCGTAAATAGAATTGTGGCCGCCATACTTGTTGGTATGGCGGCCATAATTATTTAAAAATCAGCAGCCGAAACCGCCACAGCAGCAAAGCAGAAGAATTATCCATATGCAGCTGTCATTACCCCATCCATTGTTGCCGCAACCGCTGTTGCCACATCCGCTGTTTCCAAAACCGCCACAGCAGCAAAGCAGAAGAATTATCCATATGCAGCTATTCCCGGCAAATCCAGGAGAAGTATTGCCACATCCGCCGCCACATCCGCTGTCACATCCGCCGCCGCATCCGCTGTCACATCCGCTGTCACATCCACAACCACAATTCGTAGCACTTAAATCACTCATGTTACATCCTCCAGAGAAACTTTTATTTACACTTTAGGTTATGAACATGGTGACAGTATGGTTACAGTTTTTTTGATTTTCCTGAAATATACTTTTTATTCCAAAAGATTACGGATTTCGTGGTCCGGAACAAGCATGGGATATTTTTGATCAAAACACGCTTTACAGATTGGCAGATTTCCAACCATATTTTGTAGTTCTTCAATTGGCATATAGCCCAATGAATCCGCTCCAATCATCGACCGGATCTGCTCTTCGGAATGTGATGAAGCAATTAACTGTTGATTGGAAGGTACATCTGTGCCAAAATAGCATGGATATAAAAACGGCGGAGAACTGATTCTTACATGTACTTCTAGTGCACCGGCCTGTTTCATCATCCGGATAATATTTTCAATTGTGGTTCCGCGAACAATAGAATCATCTACCAGAACGATTCTTTTTCCCCTCACCACAGAGTCTAAAACACTCAGTTTAATTTTCACACTGGATTCTCTGTCTTTTTGGGTTGGTTTGATAAAGGTACGGCCGACGTAGCTGTTTTTATGAAATGCAAATCCAAAAGGGATACCGGAGGCTTCAGAATATCCTTTTGCAGCGGTGAGCCCCGAGTCAGGAACACCAACGACAAGATCAGCCTCTACAGGGTGAGATTTCGCAAGAGATGCACCCGCCTTGATTCGGGACTCGTAGACGCTGATGTTGTCAATGTGGCTGTCAAGTCTGGCAAAATAAATATATTCAAAAATACAATGGGCGTGATTTACTTCGTGACGGATAAAGGAAGAGTGAATGCTGCCCTCCTTATCAATAGTAACAATTTCTCCCGGTTCCACGTCACGGATGACTTCTCCGCCCAGAGAAGTAATAGCGCAACTTTCAGAGGCCATTATGTATGTATGATCTGCCTTCCCTATACAAAGTGGTTTCAGACCATAAGGATCCCGTACTCCGATGAGCTTTCTGGGACTCATCACAATCAGCCCATAGGCACCCTGAATTCTTTTCACTGCCTTGCGGATAGCATCTTCCACGGTTTTGGAGTGGATGCGCTCTTTTGCGATTGCATAGGCAATTACCTCGGAATCTATAGAGGTATGAAAGATAGATCCTTCCTGTTCCATTTGCTCACGGAGTTCATAGGCATTCACCAGGTTTCCGTTATGAGCAAGTGACAGGGAACCTTTCATATACCTCAAAACCAGGGGCTGGGCATTTTCCACGGTAGAGGAACCGCTGGTGGCATAGCGTACATGTCCCACTCCTATATTACCTTTTAATTCGTCTAATTTTGATTCCCTGAATACTTCATGAACCAGTCCCAAACCTTTATAGGAGGCTACACGTCCCTTAGGGCCACTTGTATCTGAGACTGCAATACCGCAGGCTTCCTGCCCTCTGTGCTGCAAGGCAGAAAGTCCGTAATAGATAGAGGTACTGACATCATTGCCATCCAAATCATAGACACCGAAGACACCACATTCCTCTCTTAAACCGGTCGAAAGCATTTTGGCATTTTCCATTGCATTACTCCCTTTTGTTTTATAAGATATACAGATAAATATCATTATGTTATTTAGAATAACTTATAACACACGGATATATTATACATAAATCAGAGATGATATACAAGAAAAAAGTAAAAAAAGTTTGTAATTTAAGCAGAGTTGGGTATATAATGGATTCCGTATTTTGTTACAGTTTAGACATGTGAATTATCTGAATATCGATAAAATGGAGTAAAGAGAACAGGAGGACATTTATGGGAGTTAAATATGTGTTCGTAACAGGTGGTGTGGTGTCCGGGCTTGGAAAAGGCATTACCGCGGCTTCGCTGGGAAGATTGTTGAAAGCTCGGGGATATAAGGTGACAATGCAGAAATTTGACCCCTATATCAATATTGATCCGGGAACCATGAATCCAATACAGCATGGTGAGGTCTTCGTAACAGATGATGGTACTGAGACTGATCTGGATCTCGGTCATTATGAACGATTTATTGATGAAAGTCTGGATAAGAATTCGAATGTGACTACAGGGAAGATTTACTGGAGCGTGCTGCAAAAAGAGCGCCGTGGCGACTTTGGCGGTGGAACCGTTCAGGTAATTCCACATATTACGAATGAAATTAAAAGCCGCTTTTACCGCGGAAAGGATGTAGATGAGGAAAGAATTGCAATTATAGAGGTGGGAGGTACGGTAGGTGATATCGAAAGCCAGCCATTTCTGGAAGCAATTCGCCAGTTTCAGCATGATGTAGGGCGTGAAAATGCGATTCTTATCCATGTAACTTTGATTCCTTACCTTAAAGCATCCGGAGAGATGAAGACGAAGCCGACGCAGGCCAGCGTGAAGGAACTTCAGGGTATGGGTATACGTCCGGATATTCTGGTGTGCCGTTCAGAACTGCCTCTTACAATAGAACTGAAAGATAAGATTGCATTATTCTGCAATGTTCCCAGCAGTCATGTGCTTCAAAATCTGGATGTGGAATATCTATACGAAGCACCCCTTGCTATGGAAAAGGAGAACCTGGCACAGGTAGTCTGTGAATGCCTGCAGCTGCCAGGCAGGGAACCAGATCTTTCCGACTGGACACAGATGGTCGAAGCACTCCGTAATCCTGACAAAGACGTAACCATAGCACTGGTTGGAAAATATATACAGTTACATGATGCCTATCTTTCCGTAGCAGAAGCTCTGAAGCACGGAGGTATCGCGGAGCATGCAAATGTACAGATTCGTTGGGTGGATTCCGAATTATTAAATTCTGGAAATGTGGAAGAAATTCTGAAAGATACAGATGGTATCCTGGTACCCGGAGGATTTGGAGACCGGGGAATAGAAGGTAAAATCGTAGCTATCGGTTACGCCAGAACACATCATGTTCCATTCCTGGGTATCTGTCTTGGTATGCAGCTTGCAATTGTGGAATTTGCGAGAGACGTTGTAGGATATCATGATGCGCACAGTATAGAATTGAATCCGGACACCATGCACCCGGTAATTTCACTGATGCCTGAACAGGACGGTATTGTGGATATCGGTGGGACATTAAGGTTAGGAGCATACCCTTGTGTACTGAAAAAAAACAGTAAAGCGTACGAGCTATACCAGGCGGAAGAAATCCAGGAACGTCACAGACATCGTTATGAGGTAAATAACGATTACCGAAAAGCATTACAGGAACACGGGATGCTATTATCCGGTTTATCTCCGGATGGAAGAATTGTAGAGATGATTGAACTTCCGAATCATCCGTTTTTCATAGGCACACAAGGACATCCAGAGCTTAAGAGCCGTCCCAACAGACCGCATCCTCTGTTTAAAGGCCTGATTGCAGCTGCCGTTGCATGCAAAACAAAATAATGATTTTGTATGCAATACGTTAAATAATTTGAAAAGAACAATAAAAACTTAAAAAAGTTAAATTAGTACTTTACAAATCTTCTTTTTTGTTATATAGTAATCTCAAATTCAAGAAAGAAGGTTTTGCATATGACACAGAAATTTGCATGTGCCCGAGACCAGAAGCTGCCCGGTTTATACCGACCTCAGTTCGAACATGATAATTGCGGTATCGGTGCAGTGGTGAATATCAAAGGGCTAAAAACCCATGAAACAGTTGAGAATGCTTTAAAGATAGTTGAAAATTTGGAACATAGAGCCGGCAAGGACGCCGAGGGAAAAACAGGTGATGGAGTAGGAATTTTGTTGCAGATCTCGCACAAATTCTTTCAGAAGACCTGCGAATCCCTCGGCATTTTTTTAGGAGAAGAGAGAGAATATGGTATCGGTATGTTCTTCTTCCCACAGCAGGAGATGGAACGGAATCAGGCCAAAAAGATGTTTGAGGTCATCGTTCAAAAAGAGGGTCTGGAATTTTTAGGATGGAGAACAGTTCCGACCATACCCGAAGTACTTGGGCATAAAGCCAGAGAATGCATGCCTTATATAGAACAGGCATTTATTAAGAAACCCAAGGATGTGGCCAGGGGACTGGAATTTGACCGAATGCTTTATGTGGTTCGCAGGGTATTTGAACAGAGTAATGACAACACCTATGTAGTGTCATTGTCCAGCCGTACGATTGTATACAAGGGGATGTTTCTTGTCGGACAGCTGCGTACTTTCTTCCGGGATCTTCAGGATAAAGCATATGAATCTGCGATTGCTATTGTACACTCAAGGTTTTCGACAAATACAAATCCCAGCTGGGAACGGGCACACCCCAACCGATTGATTGTACATAATGGTGAAATCAATACCATACGTGGAAATGCGGACAAGATGCTTGCCCGGGAAGAAACCATGGATTCTGATTATCTGAAAGATGGGATGGATAAGGTTCTCCCGGTGATTAATGCGCAGGGATCAGATTCTGCAATGCTTGATAATACACTGGAATTTCTTGTGATGAGCGGGATGGATCTGCCCCTGGCAGTGATGATTGCCATACCGGAACCATGGGCGAACAATGAAACAATTTCCATGGAAAAGCGGGATTTCTATCAATATTATGCTACAATGATGGAGCCATGGGACGGGCCTGCCGCAATTGTCTTTACAGATGGCGATCAGGTAGGAGCAGTACTTGATAGAAATGGTCTTCGTCCTTCCCGATATTATATTACCGATGATGACTATCTGATATTGGCTTCTGAAGTAGGTGTACTTCCTGTTCCGACAGAAAACATCGTAAAAAAAGAACGGCTTCACCCAGGCAAGATGCTTCTGGTGGATACACTGCAAAAGCGGGTGATTGATGACAATGAACTGAAAGAGTTTTACGCCGGTAAACAGCCTTACGGGGAATGGCTGGACAGTAATCTGATACAGTTCAATGACCTTAAGATACCCAATATACGTGTACATAGCTATACAAAGGAAGAACGTAATCGTCTCTGGAAAGCCTTTGGTTACAGCTATGAAGAGTATCGAACCTCAATCCGCAACATGGCGCTGAACGGTTCGGAAGGAATTGGAGCCATGGGTGTAGACACTCCTCTTCCGGTATTGTCAAAAGAGCATCAACCGTTGTTCAATTATTTCAAACAACTGTTTGCCCAGGTTACAAATCCGCCAATTGACTGCATTCGTGAAGAAGTTGTGACTTCTACCAGAGTGTATCTGGGAAAAGAAGGAAATCTTCTGAAGGAATGTCCCGAAAACTGTAAAATGCTTACAATCAATAATCCAATTTTAAACAATACAGATATGCTGAAACTGAAAAACATGAAGGTAAACGGATTCAAGGTTGTAGAAGTGCCCATTATTTACTATAAGAGTACGCCTTTAGAGCGCGCAATTGATCACCTGTTTGTAGAAGTGGATAAAGCATATCGTCAGGGTGCCAATATTCTGGTGCTGACAGACAGAGGGGTAGACGAAAATCATGTGGCAATTCCATCTCTTCTGGCCGTATCTGCAGTCCATCAGCATCTGGTACGTACGAAGAAAAGAACTGCACTGGGAATTATCCTGGAATCCGGAGAGCCGAGAGAAGTACATCATTTTGCAACTTTATTAGGTTACGGTGCAAGTGCAATCAATCCCTATCTTGCGCTTGATACGATTCAGGATCTGATTGAAAATAAGATGATTGCGAAGGATTACTATGCGGCGGTAAATGATTATACGAAGGCAATTTTAAGCGGAATCGTCAAAATCGCTTCCAAGATGGGAATTTCTACGATTCAGTCTTATCAGGGGTCCCAGATATTTGAAGCTATCGGTATCTCAAGTAAGGTGATTGACCGGTATTTCACGAATACAGTAAGCCGTGTAGAAGGGATTACACTTGATGATATTGCAAAGGATGTGGATACAAGACATTCGGAGGCATTCGATCCACTGGGTCTCGACACGGATCTGACACTGGACAGTATAGGAAGGCACAAGAGCAGAGGCCAGGGCGAGGAACACAGATATAATCCGGAGACTATTCATCTGCTTCAGCAGTCTGCATGGCGAAATGACTATCAGATGTTTAAGCAATATACAGAAATGATTGATCAGGAGGAATCCGGGTATTTACGAAGCCTTATGGATTTTAAATACACCGAGAATCCAATTCCGCTGGAAGAAGTGGAAAGTGTTGATTCCATCGTAAAAAGATTCAAGACCGGAGCTATGTCCTATGGTTCCATCTCACAGGAAGCACATGAGACTCTTGCAATTGCCATGAATCTTTTACACGGAAAGTCTAACACGGGTGAAGGTGGAGAGAGTACCGACCGCCTGGACGATTCCAGCAGATGTTCGGCAATTAAACAGGTAGCGTCTGGAAGGTTTGGTGTTACAAGCAAATATCTTGTAAGTTCCAAAGAGATTCAGATTAAGATGGCCCAGGGGGCGAAGCCGGGCGAAGGAGGACATCTGCCAGCCGGTAAGGTTTACCCCTGGATTGCCAAGACCAGGCATTCCACACCAGGTGTGTCACTGATTTCACCACCGCCGCATCATGATATCTATTCAATCGAAGACCTGGCACAGTTAATATATGATCTGAAAAATGCCAATAAGTATGCCAGAATCTCTGTAAAGCTGGTATCCGAGGCTGGTGTCGGAACGGTTGCAGCCGGTGTTGCAAAAGCTGGTGCGCAGGTAATACTGATTTCCGGTTATGACGGAGGAACGGGAGCAGCCCCCAGAAGCTCCATTCATAATGCCGGGCTTCCATGGGAACTTGGACTGGCTGAAACTCATCAGACATTGATTCAAAATGGGCTGCGTAACCGGGTCATGATTGAAACCGATGGTAAACTCATGAGTGGCAGAGATGTGGCAATTGCCGCACTTCTGGGAGCTGAAGAATTCGGTTTTGCCACGGCTCCCCTCGTGACAATGGGATGTGTGATGATGCGTGTCTGCAATCTGGATACCTGTCCTGTAGGCGTGGCAACCCAGAATCCCAAGCTTAGAAAACGCTTCAGAGGAAAACCGGAATACGTGGTTAACTTCATGCATTTTATAGCAGAAGAGCTTCGCGAATATATGGCGAAACTGGGATTTCGGACCATTGATGAGATGGTGGGACGCTCAGACCGCCTAAAAAGAAATGAAAAAATAACAGATGAGAAAGCGTCCCGTGTAGATTTGTCACAGATTTTTGAAAATCCATACGCAAAAGAGGAAAAGGTGACTTTTGACCCCTCGTCCGTCTATGATTTTGAACTGGAAAAAACCCTGGATGAAAAAGTGCTGCTGAAATCCCTGACATTAACAAAGGGTGAGAAAAAGAGTGTACAGGTAAAGGTCGAAAATACCGACAGAACCTTTGGTACGATACTGGGTTCTGAAATCACCAGGAGATTCGGTCAGGGACTTAAAGACGATACCTATGAAATCGTATGTACAGGTTCCGGCGGACAAAGCTTTGGTGCATTTATTCCAAAAGGCCTTACCTTAAACCTGACAGGCGATTCCAATGACTACTTTGGTAAGGGTTTATCCGGTGGAAAGCTTGTGGTGTTCCCACCGAAGAATATTAACTTTAAGGCCGAAGAAAATATTATTATCGGAAATGTAGCACTTTATGGAGCTACCAGCGGAGAGGCTTATATCTGTGGTATTGCAGGAGAGCGTTTCTGCGTGCGGAACTCAGGCGCATATGCTGTCGTCGAAGGCGTTGGAGATCATGGATGTGAATATATGACAGGTGGCCGTGTGGTAGTCCTTGGCCCGACTGGTAAGAATTTTGCGGCAGGAATGAGCGGTGGAATTGCCTATGTGCTGGATGAAGATAATACTTTATACAGGAATCTGAACAAAGAAATGATTTCAATTGAAAAGGTTGTAAATAAATACGATAAAGAAGAGTTAAGAATGTTAATTCAGAAACATGTAGATGCCACGGAATCAAAAAAGGGAAAGAGGATACTGGATTCTTTTCAGGACTATATACCAAGATTCAAAAAAATCATTCCAAATGACTACAAACGGATGATGATGCTCAGCACCCGGCTGGAGGAAAAGGGTCTGAGCAGTGAGCAGGCTCAGATTGAGGCTTTCTATGAAAGCCTGCGCAAGTAGGGAGGTAACAAAAAACATGGGAAAACCAACAGGATTTTTAGATTATGAGCGTGAGGATAGTGTGAGCGCATCTCCTCTGGAACGTATAAAAAACTTTCAGGAATTTCATACACCGCTTACCAGGGAGAAACAAAAGCTTCAGGGAGCACGCTGCATGGCCTGCGGTGTACCATTTTGCCAGTCCGGAAGGATTATTTCCGGAATGGCAAGCGGATGCCCGCTGAATAATCTGTGCCCGGAGTGGAATGACCTGGTGTATACCGGAAACTGGGAACAGGCATATGAACGCCTGGAAAAGACCAATTGCTTTTCGGAATTCACAGCTCGTGTATGTCCTGCACTGTGTGAGGAAGCCTGCACCTGTGGTCTGAATGGAGATCCGGTGGCATCAAAGGCAAATGAGCTGGCAATTATCGAATATGCATGGGAAAATGGTTTGATTCAGGCAAATCCTCCAAAAGTACGTACCGGGAAAAAGGTTGCTGTCGTGGGAAGTGGTCCCTCAGGACTGGCTGCAGCGATGCAGCTGAACAGAAGAGGCCACAAGGTAACCGTGTATGAGCGCCGGGATCGGGTGGGAGGACTCCTCCGTTATGGAATTCCCAATATGAAACTGGAGAAACAGATCATCGACCGGAGAGTACAGCTGATGGAAGCTGAGGGAGTTGAATTTGTAACGAATGCCGATATTGGCGTGGATATTAAGGCAGAACAGCTTTTGAAAGAATATGACAGAGTCCTGTTGTGCTGCGGAGCAGCGAATCCAAGAGATATCAAGGCTCCGGGCAGAGAGTTAAAAGGCATTTATTTTGCGGTTGACTTTCTGACCTCCGTTACAAAGAGTCTGCTGGATTCAAATTTTGAGGATAAAAAATATATAGATGCTAAAGATAAGCATGTAGTAGTGATTGGTGGTGGTGATACCGGAAACGATTGTGTGGGAACTTCCATCCGGCTTGGGGCAAAAAGTGTCACACAGTTGGAGATGATGCCTACGCCGCCAGTGGAACGGGTGGATACAAATCCGTGGCCGGAATGGCCCAAAGTGCTGAAAACTGACTATGGTCAGCAGGAAGCGATTGCGGTATTTGGGCACGATCCGCGGATTTATCAGACTACAGTGGCGGAGTTTATAGGTAATAAAAAAGGGGAACTAAAGCAGTTAAAGATTGTCACGCTCTCACCTCAAAAAGACGAAAAAACAGGACGGATGAATATGGTTCCGGTTGAAGGCTCTGAGAAGGTAATACCGGCAAATCTGGTTTTTATTGCAGCAGGTTTTCTCGGCAGTCAGAAATATGTGACCGATGCTTTCCGTGTGGAATTGGATCCACGTACGAATGTACAGACGGCAAAAGGCAGCTATCAGACCAATATTTCAAATGTATTTACGGCCGGAGATATGCATCGCGGACAGTCTCTGGTAGTATGGGCCATCCGGGAAGGGCGTGAAGCGGCAAAGGCGGTGGATGAATCCCTTATGGGATATACGAATTTATAGGTTTTGCTTACAGGTCTGAACATACATTGCCAGGAAAGGAGAGTTACAGATGGCACGTTATACCAAGGAAATGATTTTACAGATGGCGAAGGAGGAGGATGTGGAATTCATACGTCTTCAGTTCACCGATATGTCTGGCACCCTGCGTAATATGGCAGTCACTTCCAGTCAACTGGAGAAGGCACTTGACAATGAATGCATCTTTGACGCATCCACGCTAGATGGGTTTTCAGGGGAAGATGAGAATGAGTTATATCTGTATCCGGATCTGGATTCATTTGCAATCCTGCCATGGCGCCCACAACAGGGAAAGGTTGCC
Organism: Novisyntrophococcus fermenticellae; assembly: GCF_018866245.1. Lineage (GTDB taxonomy): Bacteria > Bacillota > Clostridia > Lachnospirales > Lachnospiraceae > Novisyntrophococcus > Novisyntrophococcus fermenticellae. The sequence goes on along the minus strand of NZ_CP076458.1, from coordinate 1,700,079 downwards.
CGCATGATCTGCGACATATATCAGCCGGACGGAACATTCTATCCGGAGTGTTCAAGAGGAATTCTAAAACGGGTACTTGAGGAAGCCAAAAGCATGGGGTATCAGTTCGTTGCAGGTCCTGAGTGTGAATTTTTCCTTTTTCATACCGAAGAAGATGGGACACCCACTACACTGACGCATGACAGAGCTGGTTATTTTGATCTGGGTCCGTTGGATCTCGGAGAAAATGCGCGCAGAGACATGGTATTGACCCTTGAAGATATGGGTTTTGAAGTGGAATCCTCCTACCATGAGGTTTCTCCCGGGCAACATGAAATTGATTTTCATCATTGCAAAGGACTGGAAGCTGCTGACAGTCTGATGACTTTTAAATTTGCTGTACGGACAATTGCAAAGAGGCACGGACTGCATGCTACTTTTATGCCCAAACCGGTGACTGACAGTAATGGTTCCGGCCTGCATGTAAATTGTATCTTAAGAGATGAATTGGGTAAAAACCTGTTTTTCGATGAAAGTGACGAAAAAGGGTTAAGTAAAACCGCATATTATTTTATGGGGGGTATACTGAAGCATATTCAGGGAATGTCCCTTATTACTAATCCTCTGGTAAATTCCTACAAGCGCCTGGTTCCGGGCTATGAGGCTCCGGTATTCGTGGGATGGGCGACAAAAAGCAAGAGTCAGATTATACGAATTCCTGCTGCCAGAGGAAATCGAACCAAAATTGAGCTTCGTTCTCCGGACGCATCTGCAAATCCCTATCTGGTTCTGGCTGCAATTCTGGCTGCAGGATTGGACGGTATTCGAAATAAGATGATGCCGCCTGCCTGCATGGAGGAAAATCTGAATAATCTCTCACTGAAAGAGAATCCGGAAACCGGAATTGAAACCTTACCGGGTAATCTTCAACAGGCGATTCAGGCATTTGAAGAGGATGCATTTGTTCAAAACGTACTGGGTGAGGATTTTTCCAGACGTTATATCGAGATGAAAAAGGCCGAATGGAAAGAGTATATACAGCAGGTATCTGACTGGGAAATCAGTAAATATTTATATCGGATCTGAAAAAGGGGCGTAATGAATGAACAGCTTGGTGATTGCTTTTCCTAAAATAGAAGACGCAAAGCGTATCGGAGATGTTCTGTCACGCCATGATTTATATGTGGATGCACTGTGTACTACAGCTGCTCAGGCTCTTGGTGAAATGAATAACAGAAACAGTGGGGTTTTAATTTGCGGATATAAGCTTCCGGATATGTTTTTTACAGAACTTCGCGAGAACATGCCTCCGGGATTTGAGATGCTGCTGATTGCTTCTCCCAGGATATTAAGTTCCTATGAAGGCAGTGGAGTTGTATCCCTTGCGATGCCGTTGTCAGTTTACGAGCTGACGAATACCGTTCAGATGATGCAAAGACAGTCCCAAAAGCGCCTGAAAAAGGGACAGACAAAACCAAAGCCACGCAGCAAAGAAGAACGGGAGATTATCGGCAGCGCAAAGAGTCTGTTGATGGAACGGAACCATATGACGGAATCCGAGGCACATCGCTATCTGCAAAAATGCAGTATGGAAAACGGGACGAATCTCGTGGAAACGGCAGAGATGGTATTGACGTTGATGAACGATTAGGAGGAATTGAGTTTGTTTAAAATAAATGAGAATTATTTAAAGCTGCCGGGAAGTTATTTGTTTTCCGGAATCGCAAAAAAGGTGGATTCCTTTCAGACGACCCATCCGGATTGCAGGGTGATTCGGTTGGGGATTGGAGATGTGACGCAGCCGATTGCTCCGGCAATTATTAATTCTTTGCATCAGGCGGTGGATGAGATGGGAAGAAGCGAGTCTTTCCATGGATATGCACCGGATTTGGGATATGAATTTTTAAGAAATGCGATTGCGGAACACGATTATCAGAGCCGCGGATGTGATATCCGGGCAGATGAGATTTTTGTCTCTGATGGTGCGAAGTGTGACTGCAGCAATATTCAGGAAATTTTTAGTCAGGACAACAGAATCGCCGTCTGCGATCCTGTCTATCCGGTTTATGTGGATTCAAATGTCATGGCGGGAAGGGCCGGTGAATATAATTCTTTGACAGGAACATTTTCTGACGTTACATATATGGCCTGTACGTTGGAGAATGATTTCTGTCCCGAAATACCAAAGGATGTACCGGATATCATCTATTTGTGTTATCCGAATAATCCTACGGGATCTACACTTACAAAGAACCAGTTACAGGTCTGGGTAGATTATGCGAATCGGGTGGGAGCGGTCATCATCTATGATGCAGCTTATGAAGCTTATATTTCCGAAGAGGATGTGCCGCATTCGATTTACGAATGTAAAGGGGCGCGGACGTGTGCGATTGAGCTCCACAGCTTTTCCAAAAATGCCGGATTTACCGGTATGCGTCTGGGATATACGGTAGTGCCTAAGGATCTGAAGACCGGGGATGTGATGCTGCACAGTCTGTGGGCAAGACGTCATGGAACAAAGTATAACGGTGCACCGTATATTATACAAAGAGCCGGAGAGGCTGTTTATTCACCGGAGGGGCAGGCTCAGTTAAAGGAGCAGGTAGCCTATTATATGAAAAATGCCAGAGTGATTTATGAAGGGCTGAAGGAGTCCGGCTATACGGTTACAGGAGGTGTGAATGCACCGTATATCTGGATGAAAACACCGGATAATCTGACATCCTGGGAATTTTTTGACAGGCTTTTGGAACAGGCGCATGTTGTTGGAACGCCCGGATCCGGCTTTGGACCCAGCGGTGAAGGATATTTTCGTCTTACGGCGTTTGGAACCTATGAAAATACTGTGGAGGCGGTAGAAAGAATCAAAAAATTATAGGAACACCCTTTACAAATCGAAAGCTTCTGTGTATACTACTTAGCAAGTATATACTTTAAAAGAAATATTTAAGAATGGCTGTGAAGGAAACTCTGTACGTGAAACTTGACAGGAAGCGGATGTCACCGACTGAGAGCATCTGCATGAGAGAAGGGTACAACAGGGAACATTCCGGAGCCGGGTTGTTGAATTCATGTTTTGATGCGGTGAGCTTCAGAACATGAGTAGTAGGCAGTCACGTGCTACGCGTTAAGTAGAAGAGAGATGCAGTGTAAGCACTGCATAATGCGGGTGGTACCGCGGAATCTGTTATTCCGTCCCGAAGTGTCGTATTTCGATGCTTCGGGACTTTTTATACCAAAGTATACAAAGTAACTGCCGGTGGCAGCCCTTTTGTATGTATAAGAGAGGAGACTGGATTATGGAATATATTACCGGAATAAGCGCGGTTGAGGATTTGACGATTGCCGAACTGCAGGAATGCAGGCGGGATGGAACGGAAGTAAAAGTGAAAGGAGCAGTTCATTCCATCCGGAATATGGGAGAGGTTGCCTTTATAGTACTCCGCAGGCGGGATGGATTAATTCAGACCGTGTATCAGGAAGAGGATTGTGATTTTCATATTAGGAATTTAAAAGAGGCAGACACGGTTGAGGTCTTTGGAATCGTGCAGAAGGAACACCGGGCACCGAACGGAGTGGAGATTCTGCTGAAATCGGTCAGAATTCTTTCAGAACCGGCAGAGGCACTTCCACTGGCAGTTTCTAAGTGGAAGATGAATACATCCCTGGAGGCAATGCTGGACAGAAGGCCAATTGCCCTCAGAAATGTGAGAGAGCGGGCAAAGTTCAAACTGCAGGAAGGAGTGGTCAGAGCTTTTCGAGAATTCTTATATGAACAGGGTTTTACAGAGATTCACACTCCAAAAATCGGGGCTAAAAGCGCAGAAGGTGGTGCGAATCTGTTTAAGCTGGAATACTTTCACAAACCGGCTATACTCCAACAGAGTCCACAATTTTATAAACAGATGATGGTGGGTGTGTTTGACAGAGTTTTTGAGACGGGACCTGTTTTTCGGGCTGAGAAGCATAACACAAAGCGTCATCTGAATGAATATACATCACTGGATTTCGAAATGGGTTATCTGAATGATTTTACAGAAATCATGGAGATGGAAACAGGATTCCTTCAGTATATGGTACAACTGCTCAATAAAGATTACTGTAAAGAATTGAACCTGTTGGATGTTAAACTGCCTAAAGTCTCTGAAATACCCAGTGTTACATTTACAAAAGCAAAGGAACTGGTTTCCGAAAAATATAACCGTAAGATTAAAAATCCCTTTGATCTGGAACCGGAGGAGGAAGTCTTAATCGGGGAGTATTTTAAAGAAGAATTCGATGCAGATTTCGTATTTGTAACACATTATCCGTCTAAAAAGCGACCGTTTTATGCTATGGATGATCCGACGGATACAAGATTTACACTGAGTTTTGATTTGTTGTTTCATGGAATGGAGATTACGACCGGAGGACAGCGTATCCATGATTATCATGATCTGATGACAAAGATTGCATCGAGAGGAATGGAGGCAGAAGGCATGGATCAGTATCTGGATACTTTCAAATATGGCATGCCGCCCCATGGCGGTCTTGGAATCGGGCTGGAAAGGCTGACGATGAAGTTGACCGGGCAAGACAATGTACGTGAGACCACATTGTTCCCAAGGGATATCAACAGACTGGAGCCCTGATGTATCCGGGATACTGATGAAAAATTTAAAGGAGAGAGAAAATGTCAGAGAAAATTACCGATGAAACCATTGATTATGTATCCATACTGGCCAAACTGAAACTGAATGATGCGGAGCGGAGTCAGGCGAAGGAAGATATGCAGCGGATGCTGGATTACATTGATAAACTAAATGAACTTGATACGAAAGATGTAGAACCTATGTCCCATATATTTCCTATAGATAATGTTTTCCGTGAGGATGTAGTCGTAAATGGTGATGACAGAGAAAGCATGCTGGCCAATGCACCTGAAAAAAAAGAGGGGCAGTTTAAAGTGCCGAAGACAGTGGAATAGGAGGGACCTGAAGATGGATTTGATGCAGCTTACAGCGGTCCGGCTTTCAGAGAAAATCAAGTCGGGCGAGGTGACGGTAAAGGAAGCGGCAGAGGCTTCTTTGCAGGCAATCAGAAACAAAGAAAAAGAGATACATGCCTTTATATCTATAGATGAAGAAGGTGTTTTAAGGCAGGCAGAGGAGGTGCAGAAGAAAATTGAGAAAGGGGAGCAAGCCGCCGGACCGCTGGCAGGCGTTCCGGTAGCAATTAAGGATAATATCTGCACTTTGGGAATAAAGACCACATGTGCATCACGGATCCTTCATAACTTTGTTCCGACATACGATGCACATGTGGTGAAACGTCTGAAGGATGCCGGGGCTATCATCATTGGAAAAACAAATATGGATGAATTTGCCATGGGAAGCACAACTGAAACCTCTGCTTTTGGAGTGACCAGGAATCCTGCGAATCAGGAGCATGTACCCGGAGGTTCTTCAGGAGGCTCCTGTGCGGCAGTGGCTGCGGGCGAAGTTCCCTGTTCCTTAGGGTCCGATACGGGTGGTTCTATTCGCCAGCCAAGTGCTTTTTGTGGCGTGACAGGATTGAAGCCGACTTATGGGACCGTCTCCCGCTATGGCTTGATAGCCTATGGTTCTTCACTGGATCAGATTGGGCCGATTGCCAGAGACGTGACAGATTGTGCGGCGCTCCTTCAGGTAATTGCTTCTCACGACCGAAAGGATTCCACATCTGTTCGTCTGGAGGACTATAATTTTATGTCTGCTCTGAAGGATGATGTAGCTGGTCTTAAGGTTGGAATTCCGGAAGACTATTTTGGAGAAGGACTGGATCAGGATGTGAAGGAGCGCATTTTTGAAGCAGCAGAGATTTTAAAATCAAAGGGTGCGAGGGTGGAGTTTTTTAATCTTGGAATGGTGGAATATGCAATTCCGGCTTATTATGTTATCGCTTCCGCTGAGGCGAGTTCCAATCTGGAGCGGTTTGACGGAGTGAAATATGGATATCGCAGTGAAGAATACGAAGGTCTTCATGACATGTATAAGAAAAGCCGTACGGAAGGCTTCGGACCGGAAGTGAAACGCCGTATTATGCTGGGAAGTTTTGTGCTCAGTTCCGGATATTATGATGCATATTATCTGAAGGCTTTGAAAACAAAAGCTTTAATAAAACATTCTTTTGAAACTGCTTTTAAAAAATACGACATTTTACTGGCACCCGCTTCTCCTTCCACCGCACCCAGGCTTGGAGCTTCTTTAAGTGATCCGTTAAAGATGTATCTAAGTGATATATATACCGTGTCGGTAAATCTGGCGGGGCTTCCGGGTATCTCTGTTCCCTGTGGGAAAGACAGTAAGGGACTGCCTGTAGGCTTACAGATGATTGCTGACTGCTATCAGGAAAAAACACTGCTTAAGACCGCATATACCTATGAGCAGAACAGGGGGAAAAAGTAGGATGGGAAAACAATATGAAACCGTCATAGGGCTGGAGGTACATGTAGAACTTGCCACGAAAACAAAGATATTCTGCGGATGCTCAACCGCATTCGGAGGTGCACCCAATACGCATACCTGCCCGGTATGTACTGGTATGCCGGGTTCGCTTCCTGTTCTGAACAAACAGGTGGTAGAATATGCCATGGCAGTGGGACTCGCTGCAAACTGCCGGATTAATCAGTATTGTAAATTTGACCGAAAAAATTATTTTTATCCGGATAATCCTCAGAATTATCAGATTTCTCAGCTTTATCTGCCCATTTGCCACGATGGCTTTATAGAGATTGAAACATCCTCCGGCACAAAAAAGATCAGGATCCATGAGATTCATATGGAAGAGGATGCAGGTAAACTGATTCATGATGCATGGGATGACTGTTCACTTGTTGATTATAACCGGAGTGGAGTTCCATTGATTGAAATTGTTTCAGAGCCGGATATGAGGAGTGCCGAAGAGGTCATTGCTTATCTGGATAAGCTGCGTCTGATGATACAGTATCTCGGGGCTTCTGACTGCAAGCTGCAGGAAGGGTCAATGCGTGCTGATGTGAACTTGTCTGTACGGGAGGCCGGATCAGATGTGTACGGAATACGTACAGAGATGAAGAACTTAAATTCATTTAAGGCCATCGCAAGGGCAATAGAAGGAGAGCGCGCGAGACAGATTGAGCTGATTCAAGAAGGACGTCCTGTGATTCAGGAAACCAGGAGATGGGATGATAACAAGGAGTATTCCTATGCTATGCGTTCCAAAGAAGATGCACAGGATTACCGCTATTTTCCGGATCCGGATCTGCCGCCGGTTTCTATAAGTGATGAATGGATGAACCGTGTTCGGATTTCTCTGCCCGAACTTCAGCCGGAAAAGCAAAAACGTTATGAAAGAGAATATCAGCTGCCCTCTTATGATGCCGAAATCATAACCGGTTCAAAAAAACTGTCTGATATCTTTGAAGCTGCAGCAGAAATCTGTAAAAATCCCAAAAAGGTTTCTAACTGGTTGATGGTTGAGACGCTGCGGCTCTTAAAAGAAGCCGGACAGGAACCGGATGATTTATCATTTTCACCGGAAAACCTGGCAAAGCTCGTCAGTCTGGCAGATGAGGGGTCTGTTAACAGCACTGTGGCAAAAGAGGTATTCGAAAAAATTTTCCTGGAAGATGTGGACCCTGAAGTTTATGTAAACGAACATGGACTAAGGACTGTCAATGATACCGGCCTTATGGAAGAAGCAGCAAAAAAAATTCTGTCCGATAATCCGGAAGCTGCAGCCGACTATAGGAACGGCAAAGAAAAAATCCTGGGATTCCTGATTGGTCAGGTGATGAAAGAGATGAAAGGAAAAGCAAATCCATCGGCCGTGGGTGAACTGCTTAAAAGGCTCATCTGATAAGATACAGATTACCTCTGTTATTTCCGGTGCATATGTTATATGGAAGAAGAATTCGAGGCATAATAGATGTATGATCATTTAACAGGGAAAGGGATTGGTATCGCATTTTTGGATACGGGTATTTTTCCTCATATGGATTTTGACAACCGAATTTTGGAATTTCAGGATTTTATAGATCACAGGGATTTTCCTTACGACAATAACGGACATGGAACCCATACCGCGGGGATTGCAGCGGGCAATGGCAGGGCGGCTTACGGCAAATACACCGGTGTGGCCCCGGGGGCTTCCATTATTTCTCTGAAGATATTGGATCAGTATGGAAATGGACAGAAGGAACTGGTTATAGAAGCACTGGACTGGGTTTTAAATAACTATAAACGTTACGGTATCAGAATCGTAAATATCTCTGTAGGAACTACAGAAAAGGATGAGAAGATTCACAGATCTTTAATTGATGCAGTTGACAAGGTATGGGATAAAGGGTTGGTGGTTGTGGCAGCCGCTGGAAATATGGGGCCTAAACCCGGAAGTGTTACCGCTCCCGGAAGCAGTAAAAAAGTGATAACTGTAGGCTCCTCCGATATGATTACATCTGTATTTCCAATCTCAGGCCGCGGACCGACCAGTGAGTGCATCTGCAAGCCGGATATTGTAGCACCTGGAAAGTCCATCGTGAGCTGTGGAGTCAGGCAGGGAAAATACGTTGCAAAAAGCGGAACCTCCATGTCCACTCCAAAGGTTTCGGGAGGTATTGCGCTGCTTTTGGAGAAATCACCGCATCTGACGAATGTGGAGGTTAAGGAAAAACTGCTGCAGTCCGCCTGGGACCTGGGCCTTCCCCGCAATCAGCAGGGACACGGCCTTTTTCAGTTGGAGAAGTTTCTTTACACATAAAAAGTAATTGACAAATCCCCCTTGTAATTGTACTATTGTATACAATGATACATAGATACAATTATAAGGGAGATTTTAATTATGCAAAACAGACCCGTGAAAATGAATGGAAAAACAAATCTTTTAGAACTGGAAGAGCACATGTACCCTTTGGTGGATGTAGACACACCAAATGTATTCCGTAATCTGTTTCCTTACAATGAGGTACCCAAAATCGCATTTAATGATCGAATTGTACCACACCATATGCCTGCCGAGATCTGGATTACAGATACTACATTTCGTGATGGGCAGCAATCGAGGGCTCCCTATACGACGGAACAGATTGTGAGCATCTTTGATTATCTGCACCATCTGGGCGGGCCACAGGGTAAGATTAGACAGTCCGAATTTTTCCTTTACAGTAAAAAAGACCGGGATGCAGTTTATAAGTGTATAGAGAGAGGATATGAGTTTCCCGAGGTGACCAGTTGGATCCGGGCCAGTAAAAAGGATTTTGAACTTGTAAAAGCCCTGGGCATGAAAGAGACAGGTATTCTGGTCAGCTGCTCGGATTATCATATTTTTTACAAGATGAAGATGACCCGGAAACAGGCAATGGAACACTATCTCAGCGTAATCCGGGAATGTCTTGATACTGGTATCAGTCCAAGATGTCATCTGGAAGACATCACACGTGCAGACATCTATGGATATGTAATCCCATTCTGCCTGGAATTGATGAAACTGATGGAACAGTATCAGATACCGGTTAAAATACGCTGTTGTGATACCATGGGATATGGCGTCAACTATGCTGGTGCGGTGATACCACGTTCTGTACAGGGAATTATCTATGGTCTTATGACACATGCTGGCGTACCGAGTGAGCTGATTGAATGGCACGGACATAATGATTTTTATAAGGCAGTCAGCAACTCCACAACCGCCTGGCTCTATGGATCAAGCGGGGTAAACTGCTCCTTATTCGGAATCGGTGAACGTACTGGAAATACCCCTCTTGAGGCTATGGTTTTTGAATATGCGCAGCTAAAAGGTGATTTTGGCGGCATGGATCCAAGGGTCATTACGGAGCTTGCAGAATATTATGAAAGAGAAATCGGATACGAAATCCCTGAGAGAACCCCATTTGTCGGAAAACATTTTAATATTACCCGTGCAGGTATCCATGCGGACGGACTTTTGAAGAATGAAGAAATTTACAACATTTTTGATACGGAGAAAATTCTGAATCGTCCTGTGGAAGTAGCAGTGTCAAATACTTCAGGTCTTGCGGGTATTGCGCACTGGGTCAATACACATTATAAGCTGTCCGGGGAGAACAAGATTGACAAAACCTCTGAGCTCGTGGCTATGATTAAGGCATGGGTAGATAATCAATACGAAGACGGCCGTGTTACGGTCATGACGAACGGGGAATTGGAAAGCAGCGTAAAAGAGGCTTGTGAAAGACTACAGATTACGTTATAATCGATACGAAGTATTGTAACTATGGAGGCAGGTAATATGACAAGTTCAGCTTCTTCCCTGCGAGGAAAGGTATATCAAAGTATCAGGGAGGATATTTTGAGTGGAACATATCAACAGGGTGAAGAACTGGTAGAAAATTCCCTGGGAGAGAAATTAGGTGTGTCCAGAACACCGGTACGGGAGGCTCTGCGCCAGCTGGCTCTGGAGGATCTGGTGGATATTATACCAAACAAAGGGGCCTTTGTAAAAGGTATTGCAGCAGAGGATGTGGAGGATATCTATCTGATTCGTTCCAGATTGGAAGGCCTTTGTGCCAGATGGGCAGCCAAGAGGGTAACGAAGGAAGAACTGCAGGCTATGGAGGAGGTTATCATACTTTCGGAGTTTCATGCCGGAAAAGAGCATTACGAACAGGTTTATGAACAGGACACCCACTTTCATGAACTGATGTATGAGGCATGCCACAGCAGAATGCTCTCATCGCTGTTGTCTCAGTATCATCAATATGTTCAGAAGGTAAGAAAACTTTCCATCCAAAATCACAGCCGCTCCACCAGGAGCAGTGAAGAGCATAAGGAAATACTGGATGCAATCCGGGAGCAGGACGAGGATAAGGCTGAGTACCTTGCAACACAACACATTCTTAATACAATGGAGAACCTGAAGCAGTATGATATTGATTCATTGCTTCATCAGTAAACCAAAATCAGGAGGAATCATGGAAAAAATCAAAATGCAGACACCATTGGTAGAGATGGACGGAGATGAGATGACACGCATATTATGGCAGATCATCAAGGACGAATTACTAAAACCGTATATTGACTTAAACACCAGATACTTTGATCTGGGCCTTGAAAACCGTAATGATACGAACGACCAGGTTACATTTGACTCTGCAAATGCAGCCCGAAAGTATGGAGTAGCCGTAAAGTGTGCAACAATTACTCCCAATGCTGACCGCATGAAAGAATATAATCTGAAAGAGATGTGGAAGAGTCCGAATGGAACGATTCGTGCAATTTTGGATGGTACAGTATTCCGTACCCCGATTGTAGTAAAAGGAATTGAACCCTGCGTAAAGAATTGGAAAAAACCCATAACGATTGCAAGACATGCATACGGTGACGTGTATAAAAATGTTGAGATGGTGATACCGGCTCCGGGTGTGGTTAAGCTGGTATATGCACCGGAAGATGGTTCCGCAGAACAGACGATAGAGGTCCATGATTTTAAATCAGGCGGGGTTGTACAGGGACAGCATAATCTGGATGTGTCCATCGAAAGTTTTGCAAAAAGCTGTTTTGAATATGCGTTGGATTCAAGGCAGGATCTGTGGTTTTCAACCAAGGATACAATCTCGAAAAAATATGATCACAGATTTAAAGATATTTTTGCAGCCTTATATGAAAGTCAATATAAAGAACGGTTTGAGAAAGCAGGCATCACCTATTTCTATACACTGATTGATGATGCGGTAGCACGCATTATGAAGGCTCAGGGCGGATTTATCTGGGCATGTAAGAATTATGACGGGGATGTTATGAGTGACATGATATCATCCGCTTTTGGATCACTGGCCATGATGACCTCAGTACTGGTATCACCGGATGGCTGCTATGAGTATGAGGCCGCACATGGAACCGTACAGCGTCATTATTATAAGCACCTAAAGGGAGAAGAGACTTCAACGAATTCTGTTGCAACCATTTTTGCATGGAGCGGAGCTTTACGCAAGCGAGGGGAGCTGGATGGAAATAAAGAATTGATGTCTTTTGCAGACAGACTGGAGAAAGCAACCCTGGAAACCATAGAGAGTGGTAAGATGACGAAGGATCTGGCATTGATTACTTCAATTTCGAATCCTGCGGTATTAAACAGCAGGGATTTCATATTAGCGATTCGTGAAAGACTTGAATAGGTATATCTATACCCTTTGTACAAAAGTGGCTTGTCCAAATCTATGACAAGCCGCTTTATCGCTTTATATTTTATTAAAGAGACAATTCTTCCCACTCTTCATAAAGCTGTTCCAGCATCCTGGAAATGTCTGCCTTTTTATTGGAAAGCTCGATACAGCGTGCAACATCCGTGGATACTTCAGGGCGGCTCATCTCTTCATCAATTTCAGCATCTTTTTTTTCAAGCTTTTCTATTTCAGCCTCGCATTTGTTAAGATCATTTTCACGTTTTCGCTGTCTGGCCTGTTCCTGCTTTTGCGCCTTCCAGTCCACTTTGGTTTCAGATTCGGAAGGAATCAGGGAGGGAGTTTGCTTGTCGGAAGCAGCATAGGCATTTGTTAAAACATCCTTTTTTTCCAGGTAATAATCATAATTACCAATGTAATTAACAAGAGTTTTGTTGGTCAGCTCCAGAATTCTTGTGGCTGTCTGATTGATAAAATACCGGTCATGCGAGACGTAGAGTACCGTTCCTGAATAGCTGTTCAGGGCACTTTCCAGAATCTCTTTCGACACAATATCCAGATGATTCGTTGGTTCATCAAGAATCAGAAAATTTGCTTCAGAAAGCATGAGCTTTGCAAGTGATATCCGTCCCGTTCGCCACCGCTCAATGTCTTAATCTGCTTAAAGACCTCGTCTTCCGTAAATAAAAAAGCCGCCAGGACATTACGGATTTCTGTATTACTCAGACTGGGATAGGTGTCGGAGATCTCTTCAAAGATTGTCTTTTCCATATGAAGTACATGGTGTTCCTGATCGTAATAACCAATTTGCACTTTACTGCCCAAAGTGAATTGTCCTTCATCCGGCTGCAGTGCCTGATTTAAGATTTTTAATATTGTGGTTTTTCCGGTTCCATTATTGCCGATAATTGCAACTCTTTCTCCACGTTTAATATCAAAATTCAAATCCGAAAACAAGGGTTCGAAGCGAAAGCCTTTGGAAAGATGCTCCACATGCAAAACATCATTTCCGCTGATAACACGAGGCTCCAGAACGATTCTCATATCAGCACGAACCTCTGCCGGCTTATCTAAAACTTCAATTTTATCCAGCATCTTTTCACGGCTTTCTGCACGGCGGATGGATTTTTCACGGTTAAAAGACCTAAGCTTGGCAATAACCTGTTCCTGATGCTTGATTTCCTGCTGCTGATTCATGTATGCATGCAGAGCAGCCTGCCTTTGTAGCGCCTTTTTTTCACTGTAAGCGTGATAGTTTCCATCGAATGAACAAACAGTTCCATTATCGATCTCGATAATCTTCGTAACAACACGGTCCAGAAAATAGCGGTCATGAGAGACAATTAATACAGCCCCTGAATAGTTCATAAGGTAGGTTTCCAGCCAGGTGATGGAATCCATATCCAGGTGGTTGGTCGGCTCATCCAACAGGATGATATCCGGCTTGGTGAGAAGTAATTTTCCCAGCGCGACTCTGGTTTTCTGACCGCCGGAAAGTGTGGATACAAGCTTTGAAAACTCATCTTCCGCAAAGCCCAGACCTTTTAAGACACCGACAACTTCACTTCGATATGCGTAACCATTTTCCAGTTCAAATGTATGATTCAGGCGGGTATAAGTATTCATCAGGCTTTCCAGCTCATCCGGAGCGGCAGACTGCATCTGCTGTTCCAGGGAACGGATTTTTTCTTCCATTTCTATAAGTTCTTTCTTTGATTCCAGAACTTCCTCATAAATTGTATGTTCTCCGGAAATCTCCTGATGCTGTGCAAGATATCCTATCGTAGCCCCCTTTGCCAGAATCACATCACCGTGTTCCGCCGGGATCTCCCCCATGATAATTTTTAGAAAAGTAGATTTCCCTGCACCGTTAATCCCAATTAATGCGGATTTTTCATGGGCCTCTATATGAAAGGATGCACCTTTAAGAATTTCCGTGGTTCCAAAACTTTTACTGATATTCTGACATGATAAGATCATTTTAAAATTCTCCTTTGAACTTTTGCCTCTTATGATTATACCGTAAAAATAAAAATTGACAAGAAATTTTGCAAGAATTCTTTGACAAGGTTATGTCAATAACTTATACTAATAGAGAAATGATATCCTTACAGGAGGAAAAAGAATTGGATGCAAAAGGGATTTCAAAAGCTGTAATAAAACGATTGCCCCGTTATTATCGATATTTAGGTGAGCTGCTTGAAGATGGGGTAGAGCGTATCTCATCAGGAGAACTCAGTGACCGCATGAAGGTTACCGCCTCTCAGATCAGACAGGACCTGAATAATTTCGGTGGTTTCGGTCAGCAGGGTTACGGCTATAACGTAAGACATTTATATAATGAAATAGGTAAAATTCTGGGATTGGACCGTACACATAATATGATTATCGTTGGTGCAGGTAATCTCGGACAGGCACTTGCCAACTATACATCTTTTGAGCGCAGCGGTTTCAAGACGGTTGCACTGTTTGATATTAACCCTGCCATGAAGGGCATGATGATTCGCGGGATAGAGGTACGCATGACAGACGAATTGCCTGCATTTATTAAGACAAAGAATGTTGAGATTGCGGCGCTTACGCTCCCTAAGACAGAATCTGTGGCTATGGCAGAACTATTGGTTGCAAATGGCGTGAAGGCAATCTGGAACTTTGCACATACGGATTTAAATTTATTATTGCCGCCGGATGTGGTTGTGGAGAATGTGCATCTTGCAGAAAGTCTGATGCGCCTGTCATATAATCTGACAACGAAAGAGACAGAGGTAAAAAACACGTAAAGCGTTGTAACCTGGAAAAAACTGCTGATGTGACGCCCGCCAGAGTGTGCTTCAAACACGCTCCGGGTCAATACATCAGCAGTTTTGCCATATCTGTAACAAACATGTAGAAAGGAGATTGTTGTGAAAAGAGTTATTTCCAGCCGCCATATGAAAGCGTTAGATGCTTATACGATAGAGAACATAGGGATTCCTTCTCCTGTTCTGATGGAACAGGCTGCACTGGCTGTAGTGGACTGCCTGCAAAGCGGACGTTATGCAACAGATAATATATTGGTTGTCTGTGGAAGTGGCAACAATGGCGGGGATGGCGTGGCGGCGGCCCGTATTCTTCATCTGAAGGGATACAAGGTCTCTGTCTTTACAGCCGCCCACCCTGAGAAATATAGTGATGGTATGAAAACGCAGGTACAAATTGCCCGAAATTACCAGGTCAATTTTGTCACAAATCCAGACTATGGTGAATATACTGTTATAGTGGATGCTGTCTTTGGTGTTGGACTTGCACGGCCAATTACCGGGAATTTATTGAAAATTGTGGAGCAGATTAATTTTTCAAAGACTCCTGTAGTGGCTGTGGATATACCGTCAGGGCTTCACGCGGATACCGGTGCTGTGATGGGCGGGGTGATTCGGGCGGAAGAAACTGTGACGTTTGCCTTTTTAAAGCCTGGTTTGCTGCTGGGGCATGGACAAACCTGCGCCGGAAAGATAACGGTTGCAGATATCGGTATATATGAAACTGGAAACTTCCGGGAAGCAGAGCCGGAACTTCCGTTGTTCAAACCGGAGGAAGAAGATTTGCTTCGTCTCCCCATAAGGATGGAGAGCGGCAATAAAGGAACATTTGGAAAGGTACTTTTAATCGCAGGTTCCGGGACTATGGCAGGGGCAGCTATTCTTTCGGGGAGAGCCTGTCTCAGAGCGGGGGCCGGAATGCTGAAAATTTATACAACCACGGAGAACCGGGATCTGCTGCTTACCAGTCTGCCTGAAGCTCTTCTGTCCGTCTATGAACCTTCGGAACCAGTAACTCACAGGCTTCAAAAGGATATGGAATGGGCGGATGTAATCGGTATTGGTCCGGGAATTTCCACAGAGCCTTATGCGGCCCGAATCCTGGAATATGTCCTGAATCATAAAGGCCAAAAACCGTGCGTTATAGATGCTGATGCCCTAAACCTGCTCAGTTTACATATGAGTCTGCTGAAGATGGCAGCTCCCCCATGCATTCTAACGCCCCATATAGGAGAATTTTCCAGACTTACCGGGATATCTGTATCAGAGTTAAAATCCAATCTTTACGAAGCGGCCGGCGCCTTTATATGCAATTACGGTGTTACCTGTATTTGTAAAGATGCAAGGACGCTGACCATGATGCCGGATGGAACCGGCTATATCAATACTTCCGGAAACTCCGCCCTTGCAACTGCCGGAAGTGGAGATGTTCTTACCGGACTCATTCTTGGACTTCTGGCCCAGACGGATGGTCACAATGATATACATATAGTACCCTTTACCGTCTATTTGCACGGTCTCTTAGGACAACGGGCATCCATGCGCCTTTCCAAAGCAGGAGTACTGGCTTCAGATCTGATTGAAGAATTGACAATACAAAACGAAAAAATAGAAGCTTTGCATAGTCAAAACTGTAATAAGACATTGAATACATCCGGATTTTTTGGAAATACTTGTAGTAAAACACATAAAATCGGAGTGTGAAAAAAGTGGTAATTAGAAGAGGCGATATTTTTTACGCGGATTTAAGACCCGTGGTAGGAAGTGAACAGGGCGGAATTCGTCCTGTATTAATTATACAAAATGATATTGGGAACAAACATAGCCCTACAGTAATCTGTGCAGCTATAACATCTAAGATGAACAAAGCCAAACTACCGACACATATTGAAATCGATTCCTCATCCTACGAGATTGTGCGTGACTCTGTAATTTTGCTGGAACAGCTGCGGACCATCGATAAGCGGCGGTTAAAAGAAAAAATCTGTCACCTGCGCCCTGACCTTTTGCGTCAGGTGGATTATGCCCTGAAAATCAGCCTGGAACTCACTACATAATCCAGGTCTGGGAGCGAAAGAGTATCTCTGGAAGCTTGACGAATTCTCGATTCAGTGTTATATTTTTTTAGGATAACATATAGAAGGAGAGAACGAAAGCATGTCAGGACATTCAAAGTTCGCAAATATTAAGCATAAAAAAGAAAAAAATGATGCTAAAAAGGGCAAGATTTTTACAATTATCGGTCGTGAAATTGTAATTGCGGTAAAAGAAGGCGGACCGGATCCGGCAAATAACAGTAGGCTGCGGGACGTTATTGCGAAGGCAAAAGCCAATAATATGCCGAATGATACCATTGACCGAGGTATAAAGAAGGCTGCCGGAGATGCAAACGCAGACAGTTATGAGTACATTACTTATGAAGGATATGGCCCGAGTGGAATCGCAATTATTGTAGAAACCCTGACAGATAATAAGAACCGTACAGCTGCGGATGTCAGAAATGCTTTTACAAAAGGACAGGGAAGCATTGGAACACCTGGATGCGTGTCTTTCATGTTTGATAAAAAGGGACAGATTATTGTGGATAAAGAGGAAACCACACTGGATGGCGATGACCTGATGATGATGGCACTGGATGCGGGTGCAGAGGACTTTTCAGACGAGGAAGACTGTTATCAGATTGTAACAGATCCGGACGACTTTTCTGTTGTGCGGGAAGCGCTTGAAAAAGAAGGTGTTCCGATGGCAGAGGCTGATGTAACCATGATTCCTCAGACCTATGTGGAAGTCACGGATGAGACAGCCTTGAAAAATCTTCAGAAAACTCTGGATTTACTCGATGAGAATGACGATGTTCAATATGTATATACAAACTTGGATGAATAAATAAGGTTTTTTTACACATACTTCATGAAAAAGGAGTATGTGAGTATGGAAGAACAGACTGAAAGCAAGAGTGAGAATCTTGTTACAACGAAAAATAATATATATCTTTTATCAATTATAGGTGAAGTAGAAGGGCATGAGGCGTTAGGTGAGCGGGCAAAAGCTACCAAATATGAACATATACTTCCGAACCTGGCCAGAGCCGAGGACGATAATCAGATAGACGGCATGTTGATTCTGCTGAATACTGTGGGCGGAGACGTGGAAGCGGGTCTGGCTATCGCTGAAATGATTTCCTCTATGAGCAAACCCACGGTTTCTCTGGTACTTGGCGGTGGACACTCCATCGGCGTTCCGCTGGCGGTTTCGGCAGATTATTCATTTATTGTACCCAGCGGTACGATGGTCATACATCCGGTCCGTCAAAGCGGAATGTTCATAGGAGTGGCTCAGTCATATCGAAATATGGAGAAGACACAGGATCGTATCACTGAATTCATAGCAGAACATTCACAGATTTCCAAAAGCCGGGTGGAAGAATTGATGCTGGATACCAGTATGCTGGTCAAGGATGTGGGAACTATGCTGGATGGCCGTGAAGCCGTTAAAGAGGGCCTGATCAATGAGGTTGGCGGTATCTCCGATGCTTTGGCAAAGCTGCATATGATGATAGAAGAGAAAGAATAAGTGGACGGGCATCTGCCGTAGTTACTGCGGAGGATGCCTTTTCACAAATTACATAGATAAGGAAGATTACGTTATGTCTGTCTGGCAGGCTCTTTTATTAGGACTGGTACAGGGAATTACCGAATTCCTTCCGGTCAGCAGTTCAGGGCATTTTATTTTTCTGAGTCATGTGCTTGGACTGCATGTGGACAATAGCATTTTATTTAGGGTAGTACTTCATACAGGTACACTTTTTTCGGCGATTTTTATTTTCAGAGCGGATATTAAACGTCTTTTTTGGGAAATGATTCATATTATTCAGGACGTTATAAGCAACCTTAAGGTATGGTTTCATAACAAAAAATATCAGAAGGATGAGCGTTATCGTAAGCTGCTCTCAACAAATTACCGTAAATTTTCCGTACTTATCGTGATATCTGCGATTCCTACCGGAGTTATAGGATACCTGCTTCGGGATATAGCAGAAGAAGCTTCTGGAAACCTGCTGGCACCGGCTATCGGACTTTTCATTACAGCAATTCTTTTACTTGTAACGGAATATGCCTCTGCCAAATCCGAAAAATCACCGCGGGATACTAAGTATTCAGATGCCGCAATTATTGGGGTATTCCAGGGACTTTCGGTCTTCCCGGGGCTCTCCCGGGCAGGTTCCACTTTATCTGCTTGTTTTTTATGTGGATTCAGCAGGAAATATGCAGTCAAATATTCCTATATTATTTCAATCCCTGCGATTATCGGATCGATGATGGTAGAACTTGGAGGTGCGAAACTAAATGCCTCACCGGCAGATGTGGGAAAATATATTCTGGCTATGGCAATATCCGCAATTACAGGATACTTCAGTATTCGTTTCATTTTAAAAGTTTTAAGTCAAAAGAGGCTGCGGTATTTTTCTGCCTATTGTATGATTATCGGCATTGCAGCAATTATATTACATTTTTCAACACAAGCATAGACCGTTACAGTTACGCATCGTCAGCTGTACTGGTAAATCAGGGGAGGAGATTTCGGCATGGCGCAGACCGGAAAAAAGAAAGGGTCGAAACCGAAAACATCATCAAAAAAAAATACCAGAACTTCAGCTAAAGGAAGGAGACGGGGAAAATCGGGTAAGGCAGCCGACAACAAAATCCGCCTTGATATTATTGAATTGTCAATTCTGGCAGCATGTGTTTTACTTATTCTGGCCAATTTCGGCCTCGGAGGAGTCGTCGGCGGAGCAGTCAGTTCTTTTTTCTTCGGTTTACTGGGAACCTTTTCCTATGCATTTCCCATACTCCTTTTTCTGGGAACTGCTTTTTATCTTGTGAATCGGGATAATTCACTCATCAGACGGAAGCTTTTAGGATGGGTGGCTTTTTGCTGGCTCTTTTGTGGCTTTCTGCAGCTTCTGACCATCGGATATGAAAAGGGTGCTGCAATTTCAGACTATTATACGGACAGCGCTTCGAACAGGCTTGGCGGAGGAGTGCTTGGCGGACTTCTGGTTAAAGTTCTGGGATTCGCATTTGGCTCCATTGGTGCATACGTGGTATTAATTGCAGGAATGATTATTGCGGCAATTGTAGCAACTCAGAAACCATTACTGGATCGTGCTCAGAAGTCGGGTTATAAGGCTTTATCAAGTGCGAAAGAATATCACACGAAAGCTTCTGAAACCAGAAGAATTCAAAAGGATGAAAGGCAGGAGAAGCGCAGGCAGGAATTGGAAGAGCATCAAAAGGCAGACCGGGATATAAGGATGGAAAAAGCATCCAGATCGGAATCCTTTACACAGACTGTAATACCAGATCTTGTAATCACCCGGAATGATGAACCGCAAGCGGAGACACAGGAAACAGTAATACCGGAAAAAATAAAGAAAAGCTCAAATGCGACAGAAACACAGACAGTGTCGGAAGCACCTGTGAATGATAATGTCCATAACGCCAGATCTTCCAAAGCAGAGATTGCATCCGGCATTCAGGATATTCAGACAGAAATTACCGGTCATTCCGAAAAGCGGCATACCGAATACAAGTTTCCGCCCATTTCCCTATTAAAACGCGGGAAGGGCGGAAAGCTCGGAGATTCCGATGCCCACTTAAGGGCCACGGCCAATAAACTGCAGCAGACACTGGATAGCTTCGGAGTCAATGTAACTGTTACGAATGTAAGCTGTGGGCCGACAGTAACCAGATATGAGCTGCAGCCGGAGCAGGGTGTAAAGGTCAGCAGAATTGTGAATCTGACGGATGATATCAAGTTGAATCTGGCTGCAGCCGATATCCGGATTGAGGCTCCCATACCGGGAAAGGCTGCTGTCGGAATTGAAGTTCCGAATGCAACGAACAGTCCGGTCATGCTCAGGGATCTTCTGGATACGGATGAATTTAAAAAGTATCCATCCAGTCTTGCATTTGCCGCGGGCAAGGATATTGCCGGAAAACCTGTAATTACTGATATTGCCAAGATGCCTCATCTTCTGATTGCCGGGGCAACCGGTTCCGGGAAGTCGGTCTGCATTAATACGTTGATTATGAGTATACTCTATAAGGCCAAACCTGAAGACGTAAAATTAATCATGATAGATCCAAAGGTCGTAGAGCTGTCCGTGTATAACGGGATTCCCCATCTGTTCATACCTGTGGTCACAGACCCGAAAAAGGCAGCGGGTGCGTTGAACTGGGCTGTTTCAGAGATGACAGATCGGTATAATAAGTTTGCCGAATATAATGTTCGTGACCTCAAGGGATATAACGCCAAAATAGAAAAACTTGCGGACACAGGAGATGATAAATACAGTAAACTTCCACAGATTGTAATTATTGTGGATGAGCTTGCGGACCTGATGATGGTTGCACCGGGTGAAGTAGAAGATGCCATATGCCGGCTGGCTCAGCTTGCAAGGGCTGCAGGGCTGCATCTGATTATCGCAACGCAGCGGCCTTCTGTAAATGTCATCACCGGTCTTATCAAAGCCAATATGCCGTCCAGGATTGCCTTTTCAGTTTCGTCAGGTGTCGATTCCAGAACGATTCTTGATATGAACGGAGCTGAAAAGCTTCTTGGCAAGGGAGATATGCTTTTCTATCCCCAGGGATATCAGAAGCCTGCCAGGTTACAGGGAGCTTTTGTTTCAGACAAAGAAGTAGCTGATGTCGTCAAGTATCTGTCCAGTAATTCCGAAGGGGCGGATAACTATGACAGCGAAATCCAGAAGCAGATTGAAAATACCAGCCTGAATTCTGATTCAGGAAAACCCGGGGAAAGTGATGACAGAGATCATTATTTTGCGGAGGCCGGTAAATTCATCATAGAAAAGGACAAAGCATCGATCGGTATGCTCCAAAGAGTCTTTAAAATAGGATTTAACCGGGCAGCCCGTATTATGGATCAGCTCAGCGAAGCAGGTGTGGTGGGACCGGAAGAAGGTACAAAACCCCGAAAAGTACTGATGAGTATGGAGCAATTTGAGAATTATCTGGAGGGCTGATAGGATTATGAAATGCTTAAAATGCGGTGCTCCGATAGAAAAAGACAAGTTGTTCTGCAGTAAATGTGGTACAGAGGTGCAATTGGTTCCTGACTTCTACAGTTCGGAAACAGTTCGATATGCAAGGAAGCGGCAAGAACGGGAGCAGGAGTGGCGTCAAAGAGAAGAAGAAGCAATACTTGAAAAGGAGTACAGATCCAGAAGACGAAGGAAGCGGATAGGAATAGTTCTTTTTGTGGCATTGGTTTTATTCGCGGCGGCTTTTACATATGTTGCTTATTCTGGTATTAAAAATCTCCATTCCTATGATTATCAGATAAGCAGGGCGAAGACTATGTACACAGATGAGGAATTTGACAAAGCACTTTCTTATGCCGGGCAGGCAATTTCTCTTCGGCCCGAAAGTCTGGATGCAAGAAACCTCCGGGCACAGATTTATATAGAAAGAGGGGACACTGCTCAGGCTTTAGAAGAATTGGAAGGGGTTATTGCAGATGCTCCTGATAATTCGGATGCTTATGGTATCCTGATTGGTTTTTATGAAATACAAAGTAAAACAGATGAAATAAAAGAATTGCTTGATTCCTGTAAGAGTGATAAGATAAAAGAGATGTATTCCGACTATATCTGTGACACTCCATCTTTCAGTATAGCCCAGGGAACTTATAAAGAATCCAGGGAACTGGTATTGAGAGGCGCAAAAGAAGGGGATACGATATACTATACTACCGACGGCACCGAACCAGACAAGATGAGCAGCCTTTACAGTGGTGCAATTATTCTGAAAGAAGGGACGGTGACTGTTAAAACAATAGCCGTCAACGAAAAAGGAATTCAAAGCGAGGTGGCCGGCAATACCTATACCATAGTAGTTGCCCCTCCTGATCCGCCTCGAATAACACCGTCATCCGGATCTTATACGACCGATATGGCAGATACACATATATACGTTATCGTTCCGGATGGGTGTAAAGCATATTATTCCTTTGATAAGCCGGCAACCAATAAAGATAATTTATATGAAGGACCAGTTGATATGCCGGAGGGTCAGCACATTTTCTATGCGATTCTTGTAGATCAGGCAGGCAGGAGCAGCCTTTTGGGATCTGCAACGTATATTCTGACGCCCCAGGAACAAAATTAGTCTTAAAGAAGTGATTCTAATTTATTTGAAACAAAAATCAGAATTAACAGGCACTTTTATCAACGCTTGTTAAGATATTAGTACTAGGAGGATATTATGTATAAGATTTTAAAAGCTGAACAACTTGCAGCGAACATATACCTTATGGACGTGGAAGCACCTCGTGTTGCAAAACACTGCCTGCCGGGTCAGTTCGTAATTGTAAAGATGGACGAGGTTGGCGAACGTATACCGCTTACCATCTGTGACTATGATTCTGAAAAGGGAAGTGTAACCATCGTATTCCAGCCAATTGGAGCTTCTACGACAAAGATGAAGGATCTGAAGGCGGGGGACTACTTTGAAGATTTTGTAGGACCGCTGGGCCGCCCATCAGAATTTACGGAGATGGATATTGAAGAACTGAAAAAGAAACATATTGTATTCGTAGCCGGAGGCGTTGGAACCGCACCTGTATATCCACAGTTGAAATGGCTTCATGAGCGTGGAATTACCGCAGATGCCATTGTGGGTGCTAAGACCAAAGACCTGATTATTCTGGAAGATAAATTAAAGGAAGTTTCCAATCTGTATCTGACTACGGATGATGGATCTTATATAAGAAAAGGAATGGGTACAGATGTGCTTCGCGATCTGGTTGAAAAAGAAGGCAAACACTATGATGTCTGTGTTGCTATCGGGCCGATGATCATGATGAAGTTTGTCTGTCTGCTGACCAAAGAGCTTAATATTCCTACGATTGTCAGTATGAACCCGATCATGGTAGATGGTACGGGTATGTGCGGCGCCTGCCGTCTGCTTGTGGACGGAGAAGTTAAATTTGCCTGTGTGGACGGTCCTGAATTCGACGGACACAAGGTGGATTTCGATCTGGCGATGAAACGCCAGCAGATGTATAAATCGGATGAGGGCCGGGCATTATTGAAAGAGCAGGAAGGTGATACACATCACGGCGGATGTGGACTGTGTGGAGGTGACAAGTAATGGCAGATGTATTAAGAAAAGTACCGGTAAGAGAACAGGATCCCAAGGTCCGTGCTGCAAATTTTGAAGAGGTTTGCTTAGGGTATGATGAAGAAGAAGCAAGAGAAGAGGCAACACGATGCATCAATTGCAAGAATGCAAAGTGTATTGCAGGGTGTCCGGTCTCCATCAATATTCCTGCATTTATAAAAGAGACAAAAGAAGGAAATATTGAAAAAGCATATCAGATTATCAGCGAATCCAGTGCCCTTCCGGCAGTTTGCGGACGTGTGTGTCCGCAGGAAAGCCAGTGTGAGGGAAGATGCATCCGGGGCATCAAAGGTGAGCCGGTTTCCATCGGAAAGCTGGAACGTTTTGTGGCTGACTGGGCGAGAGAGCATAATATCAAGCCGACACCTGCCACAGAAAAGAATGGACATAAGGTGGCAGTCATCGGTTCCGGCCCTGCTGGCCTTACCTGTGCAGGCGATCTTGCAAAGCTTGGCTATGATGTGACAATTTTTGAGGCTCTTCATAAGGAGGGTGGTGTTCTGGTATATGGTATTCCGGAGTTCCGTCTTCCCAAAGAAAAAGTAGTAGCTGCAGAAGTTGAAAATGTGAAATCCCTGGGTGTTAAGATTGAAACGAATGTAATTATCGGTAAATCTGTAACAATTGATGAACTGATGCAGGAGGAAGGATTTGAAGCCGTATTCATTGGTTCCGGAGCCGGTCTTCCGATGTTTATGGGAATTCCGGGGGAACAGGCCAATGGCGTATTCTCTGCGAACGAGTATCTGACCAGAAACAATCTGATGAAGGCATTTCGCAGTGATTATGATACACCGATTGCAATGGGTAAGAAGGTTGCTGTTGTAGGCGGCGGTAATGTTGCAATGGATGCTGCCAGAACAGCCCTGAGACTGGGAGCGGAGGTTCATATTATCTACCGTCGTTCTGAAGCCGAGCTTCCTGCCAGAGTGGAAGAAGTCCACCATGCAAAAGAAGAAGGGGTTATCTTCGATCTACTTTCGAATCCTGTGGAAATTCTAACAGATGATAAGGATTGGGTGACAGGAATCCGCTGCATCCGTATGGAGCTTGGAGAACCGGATGCATCCGGCAGAAGACGTCCGGTAGAAGTACCCGGATCAGAATTTGAAATTGAAGTGGATACGGTTATCATGTCCCTCGGAACATCTCCAAACCCATTGATTTCCTCCACTACAATCGGCCTGGATATAAACAGAAGAAAATGTATCATTGCTGATGAAGAATATGGACAGACTTCTAAAGAAGGGGTATTCGCCGGCGGAGATGCTGTGACAGGAGCTGCGACAGTAATTCTCGCTATGGGTGCCGGAAAAGCCGGAGCTAAGGGGATTCATAAATTCCTGTCCGAAAAATATAAAAGGGGATAACAGGATGGTACATCATATTGTTATGTGGAATTTCAAACCGGAAATAACAGAAGACCGGAAAGCCAAATTAAAGGTGAATATGGAAAAGAATCTGAAAGCCCTGACAGATGTTGTACCAGGACTTCTGACGGTTGATTTTATTACGGCTCCTATCCCTTCAAGTACGCATGATATAGCGCTTATAACTACGCTTGAAAAGAAGGAGGATATTGCAGTTTATGCAAATCATCCGGCCCATGTAAAAGTTGCGGATACTTATGTAAGGCCATATGTCTGTGACCGTTGTTGTCTGGATTTTGAATAAGAAAACCGCTGCTATGTCTGAATATTGTTGCTGCCTGCAAGAATATTCAGGCATATTTGGTTTTTGAAAATGGAGTCATGTATGAAGATTACTATTCTGGCAGTGGGAAAAATAAAGGAAAAGTATTTAAGGGATGGAATTAGCGAGTATACAAAACGGCTCAGCAGATACTGTAAACTGGAGCTTGTTGAAGTTTCTGACGAAAAAACACCGGACAAATTATCAGAGACCTTGAATACACAAATCAGGAGAACAGAGGGAAACCGTTTGTTCAGATATATACGTGAAGATGACTATGTCATTTCCCTGGATATCGATGGTGCAATGCCGGACTCAGTGGAACTATCACATCAGATAGAAGCTCTTGGGGTCCAGGGCATCAGCCATATTATTTTCTTAATCGGGGGTTCTCTGGGATTATCGGATGAAATCAGGGAGCGGGCAGACTTTTCTTTAAGTTTCTCTAAGATGACATTTCCTCATCAATTAATGCGCATGATTCTTCTGGAGCAGATTTACCGGAGTTACCGGATTATGCATCATGAACCGTATCATAAATAACGGCGCAGCCTTTATTTTGGAGGGAACCTATGAATTTCATACAAAATATAGATGTTTCAATTGTTTTATGGATACAAAATACGCTTCGAAGTGATTCTATGACTACTTTCTGGAGTCTGATAACCTGTTTGGGTAATGGAGGGGCATTCTGGATTGTTTCGGCTGTATTTTTACTATGCTTTAAAAAGACAAGACCTGTTGGCATTACGGCACTGGTATCACTTATGCTCTGCAACCTTGCTACAAATCTTATCCTCAAAGAACTGTTTGCCAGACCCAGACCGTTTCAGTACACTGACGCAGTGATTCCGCTGATAAAAAATCCAGGAGACTACTCCTTCCCTTCGGGACATACCAGTGCCTCTTTTTCCTGTGCATTTATTTATTACCGCATGCTTCCTGAAAAGTATGGAATTCCCTCGATACTTCTTGCATCCATGATTGCTTTTTCCAGAATATATCTGGGGGTTCATTACCCGACTGATATTTTAGGGGGAATCTTAGTGGCCTGCATAGGCAGCAGAGCCGCATGGCAGGCAACACACACAGCAGCTGATGCTGACAAAAAGGAGTAAAACTATGACAGTACAAGAGATTGAATCATTTATCACTCAGTTTCCGATTTATCAATATGCCTTTATAGATACCGGCGACCTGGAGTTTTCAGATAAAGTACGTACCATCTGTAAAAAAGAATGTCCAAGATACGGCAGTTCCTGGTCCTGCCCTCCTGCAGTCGGCACTGTGGAAAAGTGCAGGCAGAAGTGTCTTTCTTATGACCGGGCTCTGTTCTTTTCTTCTGTATCAGATGTGAAAGACATATCAGATATGAAGGAGACCTTAAAAACCCAGGAAGATCATGAAAAGATGACAACAATCATAGAGAAATACCTGAAGGATCATTCCATGCTGGTATATACACTTTCCACAGAATCCTGTTCCCTGTGTGAAAAGTGTACGTATCCGAAAAGCCCATGCTGCCATCAGGATAAGATGCACCCCTGTATTGAAAGCCATGGAATCGTGGTACCCAACCTGATTGAACGTAATATGATGGATTATTACCTTGGCGACAGGCTTGTACTGTGGTTTTCTCTGATTTTCTTCAAAGAGTCATAATGCGGGGATTTCCTACATATAGTATTCAATAAGACCAGTGTCCTGTATGAATCTATTTTACAGTACACGGGGTTTGGGAGCCTTTGCCTGTGAAAAAAAAACCAACTGATATCGGCTCATCCTGGCTTAGCCGGATGCAAATTCCAACAGATCTGGCTTATCAGGAATCTGTTATCACGTTTTGGGGAAAACGTGAAGTATGCATAGAAAATTACCGCCATATTCTGGAATACAGATGTGGAAGGATTGTACTCTTGCTGAAAAACGGAAAACTGTGCATCAATGGTTCAAATCTTAATATCACACACTACAGCAGAGAGGAAATGAAAATTTCCGGACAGATACATGAGATAACTTTCGAAATTTAAAGAGGAGGAGGTTTCATGAATCAGCTGATTCGGTATTGTAAGGGATATCTGAAACTACGGCTCACCGGCCGTATGCCGGAGCGGTTCTTAAATCTCTGCGCTGCAAATCAGATTATTATTTGGAATCTGCTATATGATGATAAGAACAGCTATCTGCTGACCATGTCCATACAGGATTTTCGTAAGATTCAGCCACTGTGCCGTAAGACCGGCTGTACGCTTCATATCGTGGAAAAGCATGGATTGCCCTTCTTTTTTTATAATAACAGAAAAAGGAAGGGGTTTTTTATTGGATTTCTACTGTTTGTAGGATTGTTATATCTGCTGTCATGCTTTATCTGGAACATCCACATTGATGGCAATCATGCCAACAGCACGTTTACAATTCTTACATTTCTGGAACAAAAAGGCATTCATCATGGAATCTGGAAAAATGATGTTGTCTGTCAGGATATTTCAGCGGAAGTACGGCAGGCATTCCCGAACATCACCTGGGTGTCCACAAAGATAGAAGGAACTCGCCTCCTTGTTGAAATCAAAGAAAATGTGGACGGATATAAAGTAAAAGAATCAGAACAAAAGGGGGCAAATCCCTGCAACC
Organism: Novisyntrophococcus fermenticellae; assembly: GCF_018866245.1. Taxonomy (GTDB): domain Bacteria; phylum Bacillota; class Clostridia; order Lachnospirales; family Lachnospiraceae; genus Novisyntrophococcus; species Novisyntrophococcus fermenticellae. The sequence continues at coordinate 1,671,619 of NZ_CP076458.1, read as the reverse complement.
TAACAGCTGCCAAAGCCGGGGAGGTTGTAAAAATTATAACCAGGAGCGGAATTCCAAAAGTAACCGAAGGAACCGTATGTGAGAAAGGCGAAATTCTCGTGAGCGGAGAGATACCAATCATCAATGATGCAGGGGAAACAATCCGTTATGATTATGTACATGCCGACAGTGATATCTTCCTGAAAACGCAATATTACTATTATAAGGAATTTAAAAGGAAGTATACCCATCGGGAATATGCAGAGGAAGTTAAAACATATCCTTTTTTAGAAGTGGGTGATTACAGGCTGGATTTAAAGCTTCCGAAAAAAAGAAATGTTCCGGCTGTCTCCTATGAGAACCGGCATCAGTTATTTTTGACAGAAAGCTTTGCATTGCCCATCTATTACGGAACCACAACCAGCCGGACATACCGTGAACAGGAACAGATTTATACGGAAGAGGAGTGCCGGGATATCTCCGGAAAACAACTCCGCCAATATCAGGATGAACTGGAAAAAATGGGGGTTCAAATATCTGAAAATAATGTTAAAATAAAGATTACAGATACGAAATGTATCGCAAAGGGTGAGTTAATAGTTATTGAACAGGCAGCAGAGGAGACTCCCTGTGAAATACAGGAGGTATCGCCCGGAAAGGAACATTCATTGGATGAGCAATAGCATAATAGAAAGCCGGATGGAATTTCCGGCTCAGCATGAAAAAAATATTTTCGGACAATTTGATGAACACATAAAAGCATTGGAGAGGGCTTTAAATGTATCACTTATTTCCAGAGACGGCCAACTCAAAATTATCGGGCCGGAATCAAATGTAAACAGGGCTGCAGCGTGTTTAAAGCAGCTGATTGAATTATCCACCAGAGGGAATGACATCACAACGCAGGATGTGAACTATATTCTTTCCCTGTCTATGGAGCATAAGGAAGCCGCCATGGTGGAACTGGACGGCGACCTGATCTGCCATACCATAAACGGCAGACCTGTGAAGCCCAAAACGCTGGGGCAGAAAAAATATGTGGATCAGATTCGCAAGAAAATGATCGTGTTTGGCATAGGCCCTGCCGGTACCGGTAAGACCTATCTGGCCATGGCCATGGCAATTACGGCTTTTCGCAACGATGAAGTCAGCCGGATTATTCTGACTCGTCCGGCCATAGAGGCCGGGGAGAATCTGGGTTTTCTTCCCGGTGATCTCCAATCTAAAGTAGATCCCTATTTACGGCCCCTGTATGATGCCCTGTATCAGATCATGGGAGCGGAAAGCTTTCAGAAGAATATGGAAAAGGGCCTGATTGAAGTGGCGCCTCTTGCATATATGCGGGGGCGTACACTGGATAACGCATTTATTATTCTGGATGAGGCACAGAATACAACACCCGCCCAGATGAAGATGTTTCTGACCCGGATAGGTTTTGGATCCAAGGTCATTGTTACAGGGGATGCTACCCAAAAGGATTTGCCGATGCACGTAAAATCAGGACTGGATGTGGCAGCTCAGGTATTGAGGCATGTGGAAGGAATTTCATTCTGTGAATTGACCAGCAAGGATGTTGTCCGCCATCCGCTGGTTCAGCAGATTGTACAGGCATATGAGACGTTTGAGAAAAAACATAAGGTTTCACCGGGCGATTTCCCCCAGAACCGGAAGAATAACAAAAGGAGGCGGTCATGACACTGCAGTTGGAGGATGAACAGGCACAGAAACTGCCCTTTGATTATGAAGAGTTGGCAAAGCAAGTCATTGATCAGGTCTTGGGTATGGAGGAGTGTCCTTATGAATCCGAAGTATCACTGACATTGACAGACAATACAAAGATTCGTCAGCTCAACAGAGAATTTCGAAAGATAGACAAGCCTACGGATGTTCTGTCATTTCCACTGGTGGATTTTCAGAAGCCGGCAGATTATGATTTATTGGAAAGTGACGGATGGGAGGTATATTTTAACCCTGAGTCTGGAGAGCTGATGCTGGGAGATATTGTAATCTCCATAGAAAGAGCCAGTGAACAGGCCCGGGAGTATGGGCACAGCCTGAAACGGGAATATGCATTTCTGATTGCTCACAGCATGCTGCATTTACTTGGTTATGATCATATGATTTCAGAAGAGGCGGCTGTTATGGAGCAAAAACAGGCTGCGGTGTTGAAGAAATTAAACATCACCAGGGAAGGGGAATAACTTTGAAAAGAAAAAGTCATTGGAAAGGACTGCTGTTTGCCGGATGTATGGCTGTACTTATTGCAGGCTGCGGAAAAAAAGCAGATACAACAGATCAACCTTTGCCGACTCCGGAAGCGACAGTGGAAGCAACTCCTACACCCGAAGAAGAGAGCATTCAGGAATCTGCACAGGGAGAAAAAAAAGAGCTTCCGGAGGGTATGGTACGCAGTTATCTCACCGGAGAGCCTGTACCAGAGGCAGTGGGGAAAAGACGTCCTGCGGCGATTATGCTGAACAATATCAAAGCTGCCTGCCCCCAATTCGGCATCAGTCATGCCGGAGTCATCTATGAGGCACCTGTAGAGGGTGGTATTACCCGGCTCATGGGTATCTTTGAGGATTATGATAATCTGAAAAAGATAGGATCGGTCAGAAGCTGCAGAGATTACTTTATCTTTTATGCCTCCGGATTTGATGCAATCTACTGCCATTATGGACAGTCTGTCTATGCGGTTCCCTATCTGGAAGAGCCGGAGGTGGATAATTTAAGTGGTCTGGAAGGTTATGGGAGCCAGGTTTATTATCGAACCTCTGACCGGAAGCCGCCTCACAATGCGTATACCAGTTTTGAAGGAATACAAAAGGGAATTGAAATCAATAACTATTCCCAGGAATATGCCCCAAACTACCAAAGCTCTTATCTTTTTGCCGATGATCAGCATCCGGTTACGCTGGAAGATGGTATTACTGCCAATAAAGTAACACCGGGAGGCTATCAATATAACACGCCCTGGTTTTCCTATAATCGGGAGACAGGTCTTTATGATCGCTTTCAATTTGGGGAATCCCAGATTGATGAAGAAACCGGTACCGGGCTTTCTGTGAAGAACATCATTCTTCAGAATTCCGGCTGGAAGAAGTATGATGAAAATGGTTATCTGAATATCGATGTAAACACATCCGGAACAGGAACTTATATTACCGGAGGTAAAGCCATTGCTATTACCTGGGATAAAAAAGATCCCTGGGGGCCAACTTATTATTATGATTCCAATGGAAACCAGATCGTGATGAATCAGGGAAAGACCTGGGTTTGTATTATACTTGATACTTCAGCTGACAACACTGTAATTGAATAAAAATTCTTTTCCAGGAGATACTATGGATAAATATGGAATTCACAAAGGAGCGAATAATATGAAAAAATTATCTTATGGTATCTCCTGGATCTGCATTGTACTGCTGCTTTGTATGGCTTACTACGGAAGCTATGAACTGGGTCAGAAAAAACAGAAGGAACAATTACAGACAGAACACATTCAAAATGAGACCCGGGAGGTCAACAGTGACGGCAAGAATGCATATGTTCTAAAAGAAAAAAATGGTGAGGTGCAGGTATATCAATCCGATGGAAAGACCTTGTATGAATCCACAGGTATTCCGGTTTCCGCTCTTCCACAGGAAATGCAGGAGGAGATTACAAATGGAAAATCCATCAAGGACAGTGCCTCTTTATACAGTTTTCTGGAAAATTACTCCAGCTAAGCACCCACACTTATGGACAAGCTGTCCTTCCATGCTTTATGACAAAGAGACTGTCTTAAACGGGCGGTCTTTTTTTATACCAAAGTATGCTTTGTATAAACAGCTTGCGAAGTATGCCCGGACATTGTAAAATAGAGTAATACAAGATTAAAAGGTCTTGCGTTTCATGCTTATATGAAAAAGCAAGATTTTAGGACCACAAAACATGAGAAAGCAGGTATCAGAAATTGAATCTACGTGACGGACTGAAAGATAAAAAGCGTATTGTAATAAAAATAGGCTCATCCTCCCTGACACATCCTGAAACAGGCTCTTTGGATCTGATTAAGCTTGAGATACTGGTAAGAGAAATCAGTGATCTCAGGAATCAGGGGAAAGAAGTGGTTCTGGTTTCCTCAGGAGCCATCATGGTCGGCAGAAGGGCGCTGGGTTTTTTGAACAAACCACAGAAGCTCTCTGAGAAGCAGGCATGCGCTTCTGTCGGACAGGCCAGGCTGATGATGATTTATCAGAAGCTGTTTATGGAATACAATCAGATTGCCGGTCAGATTCTTATGACAAAGAATACGATGCTCAACGATCTGAACCGCATGAATGCGAGAAATACTTTTCAGGAACTGTTGGCTATGGGTGTTATTCCAATCGTAAATGAAAACGATACCATTGCAACCTTTGAAATTGAATTCGGAGACAACGATACACTCTCAGCCGTGGTAGCCGCTCTGATTGATGCGGATCTGCTGATTCTTCTGTCAGATATCGACGGCTTATTCACTGACGATCCCCATACCAATCCGGGTGCGGAATTTATCGATGTTGTGGAGTCCATAGACGCTCACCTGCTGTCCATGGGAAAAGAGAGTACCGGAACTAACGTCGGAACCGGTGGAATGGCTACAAAGCTGACGGCTGCCGAAGTCGCAACAGGAGCCGGCGCCGATATGGTGATTGCCAATGGAGAGGATTTTCATGTCATACATAAAATTATGCAGGGAAGAAAACACGGAACCTTATTTCTATCCAATAAGAAAGATGAATTTTACCTGATTGATTTTCTGGATAAATTAAAATGATACCAGGGTCAAAAGGTCATGTGTTTCATGCTTGCATGAAAAAGTATGGCTTTGGGACCCTTACATCTTAAAATATCAGTAAGGGAGTATTAAAACAGTGAATATAGAACGCATCAATGAACTGGCAAGAAAAGCAAAGACGGAGGGACTGACTCCGGAAGAAAAATCCGAACAGCAAAGACTCAGAAAAGAATATATTGAAGCTGTTAAGATGAATCTTCGTTCTCAGCTGGATAACATCAATATTCAGGAAACGGACGGATCCATTACAAATCTGGGAGAGAAATATGGAAAGAAAGAAAAGCATTAGAAAACGGATATTTCAATTAAGAGAAGGAGTCCCCCAATCAGAAATACAGGAGAGCAGCAGGGAAATTATGCACCAGATCACAGGACTTAGTCTGTGGCAGAAGGCTTCCTGTATTTATGCATACATGGACTTCAATAAGGAGGTTATGACCCGGGAGCTTATTGAAACCGCCTGGACACAGGGGAAAAGGGTTGCAGTTCCAAGAGTACAAGGTAAAGAGATGCACTTTTATTTTATAACAGAATTTAACCAGTGCGAACCTGGAGTTTTTGGAATTGCCGAACCGAAAGAAGGGCTGCCGGAGGCAGACTGTGAGGATGCACTGATTATCGTTCCCGGTGTTGCTTTTGACTGTGACAGGCACAGAATCGGATACGGCGGCGGCTATTATGACAGGTATTTAAGTGTACATAAGAACCACCCTACGGCAGCAGCAGCATTTTCCTGGCAGGTTTTGGAGAATATTCCATGCGAGCCTACAGATATCCGTCCGGATTGTCTTATAACAGAACAAAACATTTACAAATAACAGGTATAAAAAAGAAAGGAAGTCTGCATATGAATCTGGGAATCATAGGGCAAAGAGCAAAGGATGCAGAACCGGATTTAAGAAAACTCGGTTCAGAACAGAAAAACAGGGTACTCGCTGCATGTGCCAAGGCATTGGTAAAAGAGTCAGAGGCCATACTGGCCGCCAATACTGCGGATATGAATGATGCAAAGGAGAAGGGGATGCCGCTTCCTCTTCAGGACCGCCTTTTATTAACTCCTGCACGTATAGAGGGAATGGCAGAGGGTTTGCGTCAGCTTGTGGCCCTGGAAGATCCGATTGGAGAAGTTTTGGGTATGAAAAAACGTCCAAATGGCCTCCTGATTGGTCAGAAGCGCGTACCTCTGGGTGTCGTTGGGATTATCTATGAAGCACGGCCCAATGTGACCGCAGATGCTTTCGGCCTCTGCTTTAAGACAGGTAATGTAGTGATTTTAAAGGGTGGCAGCGATGCAATCCACTCCAATACCGCAATCGTAGAAATCTTAAGAGAAGCAATCAAAGAAGAAGGTCTTCCGGAAGATGCCGTACAGTTAATAGAAGACACCTCCCGTGAGACTGCAACCCGGTTTATGAAAATGAACCAGTATGTGGATGTACTGATTCCAAGAGGCGGTGCCGGACTTATAAAATCGGTGGTGGAAAACAGTACAATTCCTGTTATTGAAACAGGCACCGGAAATTGTCATATCTACGTGGATGAGTCTGCGGATCTTAATATGGCAAAGGCAATTATCATCAATGCAAAGACCCAGCGTGTCGGTGTCTGCAATGCCTGTGAGTCTCTGGTAATTCATGAAAATATTCTGGAGGAATTTCTTCCTGAACTGTCGGAGGCACTTGCGGAGTATCATGTGGAAATACGGGCGGACAGTGAGGCACTTCCTTATGTAAAGAACGGGATTCCTGCTTCCGAGGAAGATTGGGGCAGAGAGTATCAGGACTACATTATCTCCATCAGGACTGTAAAGGATGTGGATTCTGCTATCGCCCATATCAACAAGTATAACACGAAGCACTCTGAATCCATCATTACATCTGATTACTTTCATGCACAGAAATTCTTAGATGAGATTGATGCTGCTGCAGTTTATGTCAATGCCTCTACCCGTTTTACGGACGGCTTTGAGTTTGGGTTCGGAGCAGAGATCGGTATCAGTACCCAGAAACTACATGCCAGAGGCCCTATGGGTTTAAAAGCACTTACAACAACCAAGTATATTATCTATGGAGACGGACAGGTTCGTCCATAGTCATAAAGGTAACAGTTCAGTCATAAAGCGCTGATTCACGTCATAGAATAGTATAAAAGGCCTTAGGAGGTTTATATACTATGATAGCTTTGAATCAGCGCTATTCTTATCAGGATATTTTACAATCTATGCAGATGATTTCGGAAAAATTTCCTGAATTTACAATCTGCAGAATTATCGGACAAACTCATGATGACCGTCATATTCCTATGATGCGGATAGGTCTTGGCATGGAAACACTTGTGTGTACAGCCGGTCTCCATGGAAAAGAAAGCGTTAACCCGGTCCTTCTTCTTCGGATGATTGAAGAATATTGCACCGCCTATCGGGAAAATGGAAAAATAGGTGAAACTGATGTGCACCATATGCTCAACCAGTATTCCATCTGTTTTATACCTCTGGTGAACCCTGATGGATATGAAATTGCCATGCATGGATATGAAATCATCCAGAATCCGCTGCTCCGCCGGATATGCCGCCGCCGGAATATCAATTATCAGGACTGGAAATACAATGCCAGAGGAGTGGATATCAACCGGAATTTTCCAAGTAAAACTTATATTCAGCAGCAGCTTCAGGAATATCCTGCGAGTGAGCAGGAAACACAGGCATTGATACATATTTTTCAAGATTATGACACAATAGGATATCTGGATTTTCATTCCAGAGGCAACATTATCTATTACTACAGACAGACCATGCCCTATACATATAATATGCGCTGCCGTCATCTGGCCAAACATCTGCAGCGTGCATCCGGATATCTGCTTGGTAAAAAAGAAGAGGAATTTATGTCCAGTCTAAATGGCGGAAATTCGGTTCACTTTTACTCAGAATCTATAGGAAAGCCTGCAATTACCATAGAAACAGTGGAAGACAATGCTTCCTATCCATTGTCAACTGCATATCAAAGCGATGCGTATCAGAGGATACATGCTTTACCCCTGATTCTCTTGCAGCAACTGAAAAGTTAAAAAAGAAACAACTTGCAAAGCCCATGCCAGATTGGTATAATCACATGTGGTGATGAAATGAAGGAAAACATATTAGAAAAGATAAATCAGGCTCCGGTCGATGAACCGGACAGACAATATTATTTTATGGAACTGGCCAGAGGGCTGGTTGAAGAGAAGAGCAAAGCTGCGGGGCGGAAACTGACTTTCTGTGTCGTAACTTTTGGCTGCCAGATGAACGCCAGGGATTCTGAAAAGTTGGAAGGAATTCTGGAACAGGTGGGATATATGAAATCAGAGGATGAAAATTCCGACTTTGTGATATACAATACCTGTACTGTTCGGGAGAATGCAAACTTAAGAGTCTATGGACGGCTTGGCAGTCTTAACCGGATGAAACAGAACAATCCGCATATGATGATCGGTTTGTGCGGCTGCATGATGCAGGAACCCCACGTCATTGAAAAACTGAGAAAAAGCTATCGGTTTGTCAATCTGGTTTTTGGAACGCATAATATCTATAAATTTGCGGAACTGCTGGTGCAGACTCTGGTACAGGAGACGATGGTAATTGATATCTGGAAAGACACTGACAAGATTGTTGAGGATTTGCCTGTCGACAGGAAGTACGCATTCAAGTCAGGTGTAAACATCATGTTCGGATGCAATAATTTCTGCAGCTACTGTATCGTACCCTATGTCAGGGGGCGGGAGCGCAGCAGGGCACCTAAGGATATTTTAAAGGAGATTGAGCTTCTGGTTGCCGATGGTGTAAAGGAGGTTATGCTGCTGGGACAAAATGTAAACTCTTATGGAAAGAATCTGGAGGATCCCATAACATTTGCCCGGCTTTTAGAAGAAATTGTAAAAATTGAAGGATTGAAGCGCGTTCGCTTTATGACCTCTCATCCCAAAGATTTATCCGATGAGTTGATTGAAGTGATGGGAAAGTATCCCAAGATCTGCAATCATCTACATCTGCCGTTACAGTCGGGGAGTACGAAAATTTTAAAAGTTATGAACCGGCATTACACAAAGGAACAATACCTGAAGCTTGTGGAAAAACTTCGGAAAGCTGTTCCGGATATTTCTCTGACCACGGACATTATCGTAGGATTTCCGGGCGAGACCGAAGAGGACTTCGAAGAAACCATGGATGTGGTGAGGCAAGTACGTTTTGACAGTGCATTCACCTTTATTTATTCCAAACGTTCCGGCACGCCGGCGGCGGACATGGATACGCAGGTACCGGATGCTGTAATAAAGGAGCGTTTTGGCCGTCTATTAAAGGAAGTGCAGAAAATCTCGGCCGAGGAAACCGGACGTCTTGCGGGTACGGTACAGGAAGTTCTGGTGGAGGGGACGAATGACCACGATCCATCACTTGTTACAGGGCGTATGACGAATAATCTTCTAGTACATTTTCCCGGTGATGAATCGATGATCGGAACTTTCCGCCGGGTTTCCCTGGATAACTGTAAAGGTTTTTACTATATAGGAACGGAGAGAAGATAAGTGGCATTATCACCGATGATGCAGCACTATGTTGCTACGAAAGAAGAATATAAAGATTGTATCTTGTTTTACAGGCTTGGTGATTTTTATGAAATGTTCTTTGAGGATGCCAAAACGGTATCCGAAGAACTGGAACTGACTCTGACAGGAAAAGACTGTGGTCTTGATGAGCGTGCACCTATGTGTGGGATTCCTTATCATGCTGCGGAGGTATATATCGGAAGGCTGATAGAGAAAGGGTATAAGGTTGCTATCTGTGAACAGGTCGAAGACCCAAAGCAGGCAAAGGGAATCGTAAAAAGGGAGGTCATCCGTGTGGTGACTCCCGGTACGACTATGAATTCTCAGGGACTGGATGAGGCCAGAAATAACTACATCATGTCTGTTGTCTGCATCGATGAGCGTTTTGGTGTCTCCGCAGCCGATATTTCCACAGGGGAGTGTCTGGTAACAGAATTAGATAAAGAATCAAAGCTGTTAGATGAGATTTCCAAGTTCATGCCCTCCGAAATCATCTGCAACCAGACATTCCTGGTCTGTGGCATCGATTGTGAAGACCTGAAAACCAGGCTGCACATCTGTGTCAACGCACTGGAAGACTGGTATTTTGACGATTCAAAATGTGAACAGGTATTGAAGGAACACTTTAAAACTCTTTCGCTGGAAGGTCTTGGTCTGATGGATTATAATTGTGGACTCATAGCTTCCGGTGCCTTGTTCCAGTATCTGTACAGCACACAAAAATCCGATATGCCTCAGATGACATCCATTACACCCTATGTGACCGACAAATACATGGTAATCGACAGCTCCAGCAGGAGAAATCTGGAACTGGTAGAAACCATGAGGGAAAAGCAAAGACAAGGTTCTCTGCTCTGGGTTCTGGACAAGACGAAAACTGCCATGGGCAGCCGTATGCTCCGCTCTTTTGTGGAACGGCCTTTGATTGATATGAATGAAATTAATGCCCGGCTGACAGCAGTTGAAGAGCTGAATCAGCAGGCGATGATCCGGGACGAAATCCGGGAATATCTGCGCCCTGTTTATGATTTGGAACGTCTGATCAGCCGGATCAGTTATCAGTCTGCCAACCCAAGAGACCTGATTGCATTTAAAACCTCACTCGAGATGCTTCCCTATATAAAACAGCTTTTGAACTCCTTTAAAGGCGGTATGCTGGGAGAAATCCAGGAGGAGCTGGATCCTCTGGAAGATTTATATCAGTTGATAGATACATCTATTACGGAAGAACCGCCCCTTGCCATGAAGGAAGGCGGTATCATTCGGGAAGGCTATGACGAAACCATCGATAAGTACCGTCATGCAAAGCAGGAGGGTAAGCAGTGGATCAGCGAACTGGAAACCTCAGAGCGGGAGAAGACCGGAATCCGTAACCTTAAAATTAAATATAATAAGGTGTTTGGCTATTATCTGGAAGTAACGAATTCATTTAAAGACTTAGTTCCGGATTATTATACGAGAAAACAGACTCTGGCCAATGCCGAAAGGTATATTACCCCACGCTTAAAAGAACTGGAGGATCTGATCCTGGGAGCTGAGGATCGTCTCTATGCCTTGGAATATGATAGGTTCTGTACAATACGGGATACAGTCGCGGGAGAAGTTCTGCGGATTCAACAGACGGCCAAAGGGATTGCCCGCCTGGATGTACTTGCCTCACTGTCTCTGGTGGCAGGACGTAATAATTTTGTAAGACCGAAATTGAATAACCATGGTATACTTGATATTAAAGGCGGAAGGCATCCGGTAGTTGAAAAAATGATCCCCAACGACATGTTCATTGCCAATGACACCTATCTTGATAATCAGGAACACCGGCTGGCGGTAATCACAGGTCCAAATATGGCCGGGAAATCCACCTATATGAGGCAGACAGCTCTGCTTGTGCTGATGGCCCAGATCGGATCCTTTGTGCCGGCCAGAGAAGCGAATATCGGTGTCGTAGACAGGATCTTCACCCGTGTCGGGGCATCTGACGACCTGGCGAGTGGGCAAAGTACCTTTATGGTAGAAATGACTGAGGTTGCAAATATTTTAAGGAATGCCACCCCCAACAGCCTTTTGATTCTGGACGAAATTGGAAGAGGAACCAGCACTTTTGATGGACTGGCCATTGCATGGGCTGTGATTGAGCATGTTTCAGATAAAAAACTGCTGGGGGCTAAAACACTGTTTGCCACCCATTATCATGAATTGACCGAACTGGAGGGAAAGGTTCCGGGTGTGCATAATTATTGCATCGCCGTGAAGGAAAAGGGGGATGATATCGTATTTCTTCGTAAGATAGTAGCAGGCGGGGCTGATAAAAGCTATGGGATTCAAGTTGCACGCCTTGCCGGTGTTCCGGAAAATGTGCTTTCCCGTGCCAGAGAGTTGGTGGAACAGCTGATTACCTCGGATATCACTGCCACTGTAAGAGACATGACCGGACAGAAAAAAAGCGGACCGAAAAAGACAAGTTTCGATGAAGTCGATATGGCTCAGATGTCCCTGTTTGATACTGTGCAGGATGATGCTATCATACAGGAAATCCGAAATCTGGACCTTACAAATCTGACACCTATGGATGCAATGAATACACTGTACAGCATTCAGAATAAGATCAGAAACAGATGGTAACCTTTCAACCTTTGAAATGGAGGTATACATGGGAACGATTGAAGTACTGGATAAAAATACAATTGATAAAATAGCGGCAGGAGAGGTTGTGGAGCGTCCTGCTTCCATTGTTAAGGAGCTCGTGGAAAATGCCATAGATGCAGGTGCTACAGCAGTTACTGTGGAGATAAAGGAAGGGGGCATCTCTTTTATTCGGATTACCGACAACGGAAGTGGAATTCAAAAAGACCAGGTACGCCTGGCCTTTCTGCGTCATGCCACCAGTAAAATACGCTCCGTGAAAGACCTTGTTCATATTGCATCTCTGGGCTTTCGCGGAGAAGCATTATCCAGCATTGCCGCCGTATCACAGGTAGAACTGATAACAAAAAGGACAGAGGATCTGACAGGTATAAGATATGTAATTGAAGGAAGCGAAGAGAAGTCTTTCGAAGAGATTGGAGCTCCCGACGGTTCCACGTTTCTGATTCGTAACCTCTTTTATAATACACCGGCACGTGCAAAGTTCTTAAAAACCCCTCTGACTGAAGGCAATGCAGTTTCCAGCTGTGTGGAACAGATGGCCCTGTCCAATCCACAGATATCATTTAAGTATGTGCAGAATTCTCAGATTAAATTGCATACCAGCGGTAACGGAAATCTAAAGGAGCTGGTGTATCACATCTACGGAAGGGAAATATCAAAAGAACTGGTTGAAATCAATCACTCTTCTGAACTTATTAAGATCCGTGGATTTCTTGCAAAACCTTCTGTATCCAGAGGAAACCGCAATTTTGAAAATTACTATGTCAATGGCCGTTATGTAAAGAGTAACCTTTTGTCAAAGGCGATTGAGGATGGATATCATGGTTTCATGATGCAGCACAAATACCCCTTTACACTGCTTTATATCACTTTGGATGGAGAACGTGTGGATGTCAATGTTCATCCGTCCAAGATGGAACTTCGCTTCTCGAATCAGGAGGAGCTTTATACGCAACTCATTCATGCGGTTAAAGATGCTTTGCTGGAACGTGAACGGATACCACAGGTAGTCCCGGGAAAAGAAGAAACAAAAAAAAGAAATCAGACAAGCAACCTTAGGAATACCATTCCCGAGCCTTTTGAATATCAGCGCAGATCATCCTCACCGGAGAAGCAGAAAGTGTCTGCGTCGCTCCCATATAAGCCGGACACTCCGGCATTTTCTTCCCCAACTGCGGTAACCGCTGCGCCAACTGTGCCGGGAGGGGCACGCAAGCCGGTACTTCCGGAAATTATAGCTGAAACAGGAAGTTACCCATCCCCAGAAAAACCAGTGCAGAATAGATCTGAATCTGGAAATAAATCAGAACAGATGGATCTGTTCGACAATCGGCTGCTTTCTAAAGAAGCACGCAGTTCTCATAAAATTATCGGCCAGGTCTTTGATACTTACTGGCTGGTCCAGTATGACGACAGCCTTTATATTATTGACCAGCATGCCGCACACGAAAAAGTTCTGTATGAGAGGATGATGAAGGGGTATCAGGACAAGGAGATTACCTCTCAGTATCTAAGTCCGCCTCTGATTGTAACGCTGCAGAATCAGGAAGCGGAGCTGCTTCAAAAATACAGGGATGTTTTCGCCTCGTTCGGGTTTGAAATTGAACCCTTTGGTGGAAAAGAATATCAAATCAGTGCGATTCCTGCGAATCTCTATGGGGTAGCCTCTTCGGAACTGTTCGTTGAGATTTTGGATCATCTGGAGGAAACAGGCACGAAGACACTGGATGTTATTACCGAAAAGTTAGCTTCCATGTCATGCAAGGCAGCGGTGAAGGGAAATCACAGACTATCCAGCGTGGAAGTTGAAGCGTTGATTGACGAACTTCTGACACTGGAAAATCCATACAACTGTCCTCACGGCAGACCCACGATCATATCCATGCCGCGTTATGAACTTGAAAAAAAATTCAAACGAATTGTGTAGGTGATGTTACTTGAAAAAGCCATTATTAATACTGACAGGACCCACGGCTGTGGGAAAGACCGGTTTGTCCATAGAACTTGCAAAACAGCTGAATGGTTCCATTATCTCGGCGGATTCTATGCAGGTCTATAAATATATGAACATTGGATCTGCCAAAATTAGAAGAGAAGAGATGTATGGGATCCCTCATTATCTGATTGATGTATTAGAGCCTCAGGAAGAATTTCATGTGGCACGTTTTCAACAGATGGCAAAAGATGCCGTAAAGGAAATCTACAAGAAGGGGAGACTTCCTATCCTGGTGGGAGGAACCGGATTTTATATTCAGGCTTTCCTGAAAGATGTGGATTTTACAGAAGACAGCGGACAGTCACCTCTCCGCAAAGAATTGGAGAAAAAAGCAGAGCTGGAGGGCAACTATATTCTTCATCAAAGGCTCAAAGATGTGGACCCGGTCTCGGCGGGGGGAATCCATCCGAATAATGTAAAGCGTGTTATTCGGGCCTTGGAATATTATTATGAGACCGGAACTCCGATTTCACAGCACAATGCCAGGCAGATGGAAAAGGAATCCCCTTATCGCTTTGTCTATTTTGTGCTGAATGATGAAAGAAGCCGGCTTTATGACCGTATTAACCGAAGGGTGGATCAAATGATGGAACAGGGGCTCTTAAGTGAGGTATCCAGACTAAAAGAGATGGGCTGCAGTAACCAGATGGTTTCCATGCAGGGGTTGGGCTATAAAGAACTGCTGGCTTATCTGGACGGAGTATACACGTTGGAGGAAGCAGTTGAAATCATTAAGAGGGATACCCGCCATTTTGCCAAGCGGCAGATTACCTGGTTCAAGCGGGAAAAGGAAGTTATCTGGATAAATAAACCAGAATTTGGTTACGATGAAGATAGGATACTGGACGCAATACTGTCCATTTGGAAGGAAAAGATATCATGACAATCGATAAAGCTGGAATGTATAAAAAATTGGGCATCAGTAAAGAAGTACTGGGATTTGGAACGGAAATTGAACTGTCTTTAAAAGACAGGTTTTTAAAAATAGATGAGATTGCAGAATATAATCAACTGAAGGTCATCCACGCTATGCAGGAGCATAAAGTCAGTGAAGCCTGCCTTTATGAATCCAGTGGATATGGATATAATGATCTTGGCCGTGATACGTTAGAGGAGGTCTATGCCACGGCATTTGGAGCTGAATCTGCATTGGTACGCCCCCAGATTGCCTGTGGAACCCATGCCCTGTCGGTTGCACTTTCCGGGAATCTGCGACCGGGAGACGAATTGCTCTCCCCTGTGGGAAAACCTTATGACACGCTTTCAGAGGTCATTGGGATTCGTCCATCCAGAGGCTCTCTTGCAGAATATGGAGTGACCTACCGCCAAGTGGATCTCCTCCCGAACGGCACCTTTGATTATGCCAATATAAAAAAGGCAGTGAACGATAAAACAAAACTGGTAACTATCCAACGCTCTAAAGGTTATCAGACACGTCCCACCTTCTCAGTCACCCAGATTGGGGAACTAATTCAATTTATTAAAGGTATAAAACCGGATATTATCTGTATGGTGGACAACTGCTACGGTGAATTCGTGGAGACAATTGAACCATGTGAGGTGGGCGCAGATCTGATGGTGGGATCATTGATTAAAAATCCGGGCGGCGGGCTTGCTCCAATCGGCGGATATATCGCAGGCAAGGAGGAATATGTACAAAATGCAGCGTTTCGTCTTACCTCTCCGGGACTTGGAAAGGAAGTCGGTGCGACCCTGGGGGTAAACAAGTCCTTTTATCAGGGCTTTTTCCTGGCTCCTACGGTTACGGCCGGAGCATTGAAGGGAGCAATCTTTGCAGCAAATATCTATGAGAAACTGGGATATACGGTAGTACCTGACGGAAGAGAAGAACGTCATGATATCATTCAGGCGGTTACGCTCGGAAGTGCCGAAGCGGTAATTGCTTTTTGCCGGGGGATTCAGGCGGCGGCTCCGGTGGACAGTTATGTGTCACCGGAGCCCTGGGCCATGCCGGGATACGACTGTGATGTGATTATGGCCGCAGGAGCGTTTGTTCAGGGCTCTTCTATAGAGCTCTCTGCGGATGCACCAATTAAACCTCCTTTTGCGGTTTATTTTCAGGGCGGTCTGACCTGGCAGCATGCGAAACTGGGAATATTGATGAGTCTGCAGAAACTGTCGGAGGCAGGAATTGTAAGTCTATGAGTAAATCAATCATTATAATCGGCGGCGGTGCCTCAGGGCTTATGGCATCCGTTATAGCCGCAAGAAATGGCGCTTCGGTAACCATACTTGAGACAAATGAGAAACCCGGAAAGAAGCTCCTGGCTTCAGGCAGCGGCAGATGTAATTTTACAAATGTGGTACAGGAAAAGCAGTATTACAGAGGCAGTGATCCAAATTATGCCATGGGAATTCTTGCTCAGTTTTCCATGGCTGATACTCTGCAGTTTTTTTCAAAACTGGGAATCTATTCTAAAAACCGCAACGGATGGATGTATCCGAACAGCGACCAGGCTTCCGCCGTACTGGATGTGCTTTTGATGGAAGCAGCTTATCGTAAAGTAAAGATTAAGACAAGAGAGACCGTCAGAGAAATTTCATGTTCCGGGCAGAAATGGATGATAAAGACGGATACCTGGGCATATTCGGCTGATGCGGTGATTATAACCTGTGGAAGTCCTGCTTCAAACATAGATGGAGCCACGGACTCCGGACGGATATTCGCCCGGCAGCTTGGCATCGGTATGCTGCCTATGCTTCCGGCTCTGACTGGATTAAGAGGAAAGAGCAGTATGTATTCCCGTTGGGCAGGTATACGGGTACAGGGAGCGGCAACGCTGTTTCTAAACGGGAGACCTGTGAAAACCGAATCCGGTGAAATCCAGCTGACAGACTACGGAATTTCGGGAATCCCTGTTTTCCAGCTGAGCCGTTATGCGGTGAGAGCCCTTGAGGAGGGGTGTACGGTATTGGTAGAATTGGATTTTTTACCGGACTTCACAGAAGAGCAAGTTTCCTATCATCTGGAGATGCGGGAAGAAAATTGCCCATACAAACGCCTGCCTGAACAGCTGATTGGTCTTATTCCTTCCAGACTGATTCCGATTGTTTCTCCAAAAGAAGCCGATTTAAGAGAAGTAATCCGGAACTGTAAGCATTATCCCGTAATTATCAAAGGATCTTCTTCACTGCAGCAGGCGCAGGTCTGCTCCGGTGGAATCCTGACGGCTGAACTGGATGTTCATCTCCAGTCACTGCAGCACCCGGGGCTATACTTTGCCGGAGAAGTTGTGGATATAGATGGCGCATGCGGCGGTTATAATCTGCAATGGGCGTGGTCCAGTGGCGCAGTGGCCGGCCTTCATGCAGCAAAGGAGGCGTTATGATACGTATCACCCAGCTGAAATTGCCGGTGGAGCATACAGCTTTACAACTAAAAGAAAAAATTGCAAAAGAGCTTCGTATTCCGGTGGAACAGGTGCAATCTTATGAAATTGTGAAACGCTCGGTGGATGCCAGAAAGCTCCCCATTACATTCGTATATCAGATAGATGTAAAAACATCACAGGAATATAAAATATTGAGCAAAGGTAGACATAATAATATTATGTCAAGCAAACCAATCTCCTATACCTATCCAGAACCGGGAAATTGTCTGCTGAAAGTACCGCCTGTTATCGTAGGGAGTGGTCCCGCCGGACTCTTTTGTGCCTATGTTCTTGCAAGACAAGGCTATCATCCTCTGATCCTCGAGAGGGGAGATGAGGCGTTGACCCGTAAAGAAAAAGTGGATTTTTTCTGGAAATCTGGTGTGTTGGATCCCAATTCCAATGTTCAGTTTGGCGAAGGCGGAGCAGGAACCTTTTCTGACGGCAAGTTAAATACACTTGTAAAGGATCCGCATGGAAGGAACAAAGAAGTTTTGCGCATCTTTGTAGAAGCAGGTGCACCAGCTTCTATTCTATACGAACAAAAGCCCCATTTGGGTACGGACCTGCTGATTAAAATTTTACAAAATCTCCGCGGCCGCATAGAAGATATGGGAGGTGAATTCCGTTTTCGCAGCCAGATGACGAATATCCGTATTGAAGCCGGAGAGGTGAAAGCTCTGGAAATTAATAAAAAGGAATGGATTCCGGTTCAGACGTTGATTCTGGCCATAGGGCACAGTGCCAGAGATACATTTTTCATGCTAAACGAAAAAGCGCTTATTATGGAACCCAAGTCATTTGCTGTGGGTGTCAGAATCGAGCATCCTCAGAAAATGATTACGAAAGCTCAGTATGGAGAAAATCCTCCGGGTATTTTGGGTGCCGCCAATTACAAACTCACACATAAACTGAGCAATGGCAGGGGTGTGTATTCTTTCTGCATGTGCCCGGGCGGTTACGTTGTCAATGCTTCTTCCGAAAAAGGACGCCTGGCTGTCAATGGAATGAGCTATCGGAACCGTTCCGGTGAAAATGCCAACAGTGCGCTGATTGTTACAGTAACGCCGGAAGATTATCGGGAATACCATCAGGATGGAACAAGTCATATACTGGACGGAATAGCTTTTCAACGCCGTCTTGAGGAGCTTGCATGGCAATCCTGCCAGGGAAAGATTCCACTTCAGCTCTATAATGACTTTGCAAAAGATCAAAAGAGCATCAGCCTGGGTGATGTACATCCCTGTATTAAGGGCGAATACGAGCTTTCTAATGTAAGAAGAATTCTCCCTCCGATCATTGGAGATTCCCTTTGTGAAGGAATCCGGGCTTTCGGCAAAAAAATTCCAGGCTTTGACCGTCCGGACGCACTGATTTCAGGAGTGGAAAGCCGTACATCATCTCCGGTAAGAATTGTAAGAGATGAAGAAAAAGAGTCTTCCGTCAGAGGAATTTATCCCTGTGGAGAAGGCACCGGATATGCGGGTGGAATTACATCAGCCGCTATGGACGGACTTGTGATTGCAGAAGCAGTCTGTAAAAAATATATGAATTGTTAATAAGTCATATACTTTATTTTTGGAATGTGTTAGAATTAAATTTAGAATCTTTCTCTGCAGGTCTGCTGTATGGGGTTTATGCAGCATACCGGGATACCCGGGAAGAGGGCAGAGGAGAACATATGATTACAAAAGCACGGATGAAAGAACTGCCAAAAGACGAACGGCCTTATGAAAAGTGCCTGAGATACGGCCCCTGGAAGCTGTCGGATGCGGAACTTCTTGCTGTCATTCTGCGCAGCGGCACAGCCGGAAATTCCTGCGTAGATCTGGCCTGTGAGGTTTTGAAAGCATCCAGGCTGGAAGAGGGGCTTCTTGGCATTCACCACCTAAGTCTGCAGGAACTCCAGGCTATAAAAGGAGTCGGCCAGGTAAAAGCAGTACAGATTAAGTGCATTGGAGAATTATCTAAGCGAATCTCCAGTGCGGGATCCAGATGCAGGCTTGATTTCAGCAATCCGGAGACTATAGCCGACTATTATATGGAACTTCTGCGCCATGAGGAGCAGGAGAAGATAATCTGCATGATGCTGAACACCAAAAATCATCTGTTGGGTGATACCGTACTTACTACAGGCACGGTTAACAGCTCCCTGTTGTCTCCCAGGGAACTTTTTCTTGAAGCTTTGAGATTCCATGCAGTCCATATTATATTGATTCACAACCATCCCAGCGGCGATGCTTCACCCAGTGAGGAAGATCTTCAGATAACCCGGCGAATTCAAAAAGCGGGGGAGATACTTGGAATTACACTCCTTGATCACATCATCATAGGGGACCATGTCTTTACCAGTCTCCTGGGATAACCTGGAAGAGAAAAGAACCGCAACAATACCAAAGAGGGGATATATAATCACTCATGATGCTTCATAACAGTTTTGGTGTAGATCTGGGCAGCAGTGTCATAAAGATTTACGATCACCGGAAAGACACAATTATAAAAGAAAAGAATATGATTGCCATACGAAGGAACGGGCAGATACTGGGCATAGGTAATGATGCCTATGAAATGTTTGAAAAAACACCTGTGGATGTAAAGGTGCAGGAGCCTATCAGCAACGGCAAAATTGGGGATGTTTTTCAGGTAGAAGCAATCCTGCATACAATTTTGAACCGCAGCGGTTTGTCGGTAGGCAGACGTCCGGTACTTTATTTTGCTGTACCAACAGGATTGACAAAGATTGAAAAGCGTGCTTACTATACCGTGGCACGCCGTGGCAAACTACGCAAGTGTAAAATCTTTCTGGTAGACAGGCCTGTTCTGGATGCAATTGCTTTGGGCATTCCACTTAACCGTACAAGGGGCTCTATGATTATCAACATGGGATCCCAGAGCACGGAGGTATCGGTAATTGCTGACGGCAGAGTGATTATCAGCACATTGATTCCAATCGGGGGAGGCCAGTTCAACGATGCCATCCGCAGTAATATACGAAAAAAAAATAACCTGCTGGTGGGAATACGTACGGCAAGACGTTTGAAACTCGCCCTGGCCGACATGGATCCCCAGAAAAAAGAAGGGCGTAAGGTTATGGGGATGGACTGTGTCAATGGAATTCCAAGAGACGGAATCGTCACTTCATCCACAGTAAATACTGCAATCATGGAGAGGACAAAGCAGATGGCTGCAGAGATACGCAAAGTAATCCAGAGAATTCCACCCCAGATTCGTGCGAATATAAAAAAAGAGGGCATATATCTCACAGGAGGCAGTACCAGAATTCCTCATATGGATAAGTTTTTGAGTAAAGAATTGGATTATTCTGTTCAGTTGTCTCTCTACTATGACCTGTGTACAGTCTGTGGACTAAAGGAACTGATTACACATCCCGCTCTGCATCACTTTGCATATCCTGTGACGAAACAATAGAACTGCCGTAAGGGGAATATGAATATGAAGAAAAAAAATAAATTTCAGCTGAACAGTAAACATTTACTGATTATTCTAACCTTTGTCTGCATCAGTGCCGCTGCACTGACTTTCACCGATGTTGTATCAGTAGGACCGGTCAGGAACGCAGTGGGTTTTTGCATAGTTCCATTTCAGAATGGTATTAATGAGGTTGGCAAATGGCTGACCCAGAAAGGACAGCGATTCCGAAATGCTGAGAACCTGTCCAAAGAAAATAAAGAACTGAAGAACAAGATTGATGATTTAACCGAACAGAATAATCTCCTTGTTCAAAGTCAGAAGGAACTAAGCGATTTACAGCAGTTATACCAGCTTGATAAAGATTACTCTGAGTATGAAAAAGTGGCTGCGGAGGTAATCGCCCGTAACCCGGGCAATTGGTTCCACTCATTTACAATTAACCGTGGTTCCAATCATGGAATAGAAAAAGATATGAATGTAATAGCCGGAGGGGGACTTGTCGGGCTTGTGACTGAAGTGGGTCCTGACTGGGCTACCGTTCGCTCTATTATTGATGATTCCAGCAATGTGAGTGCGATGACTGTATCTACCAGTGATACCTGTATTATATCCGGAGATCTGAGGTTAATAGAAGAAGGCAAGCTCGCCTTTAGCCAGATGAATGCGGCCAGTGCGGTGACTGTCGGAGAAAAACTTGTGACTTCAGAAATCAGTGATAAGTATCTGAAAGGAATCCTCATTGGTTATGTCAGTGAGGTTACAGAAGATCCCAATCATCTTACAAATACCGGTTACCTGATACCGGTTGTGGATTTTGAACATATCAGTGAGGTTCTGGTTATCAGACAGTTGAAGCAGACAGGAGGCAATTAATGCGCAGAAAATTAATTATTGCTCTCCTAATCATCCTTACATTCATCATACAGACAACGATTTTCAAAACACTGACCGTTGCTTCTGTGGCTCCGAATCTTCTTCTCATACTGACTGTTACATTCGGGTTTATGAGAGGGAAGAAAAGTGGAATCTGGATTGGCTTTTTCTGCGGCTTATGTATTGATTTACTCTACAGTGGAACAGTTGGGATGAACGCCTTGATTTATATGTATATTGGCTATCTGAATGGTTTCTTGTATAAGGTGTTTTATGATGAAGATATCAAAGTTCCGGTGATTTTGATTGGACTCAGTGATTTTGTATACTGTGTTATCACATATATATTGCAGTTTTTGATGCGGGTGAGACTGGATTTCATGGGTTATTTTCAGCACATTATCATCCCTGAGATGGTGTACACCATTGTGATATCTATTATTATCTACCGGCCTCTTTACAAACTGAATAAGAAACTTGTGGAGAACGAAATGGAAGGACAGGAGTTACCTTGGTTAAAAAGATAAAAAACTGGATTAAAAAGATGGGGGAAAAGCGGACTGGGATCTTGCTTTGCTTCTTTATTCTGATAACAGGCGTATTAATCTACCGGTTATTTTCTCTCCAAATCATTCATGGGGAAGAATATGCGGATGATTTTAACTTGAAAATCACAAAAACCAGAGCTCTCAAGAGTACACGTGGGAATATTTATGACCGTAATGGGAATCTGCTGGCCTATAATCAATTGTCAAATTCTGTTACACTTGAGGACAATGGAACCTATAATAACCGGCGTGAAAAAAATCTTGCATTGAATAGTGAAATCTATTATCTGGTAAAGCTCATCCAGGAAAATGGCGACAGTCTGAATTCGGATTTTCATATTAAGGTGGATGAAAATGGCAACTTTATATATGATCTGCAGGAAGGAAGCACCACCTTGAACCGTTTCCGGGCGGATGTCTACGGAAAGAAACATATTGACGATCTTACGGAACAGCAAAAGCAGGCTTCGCCTGATGACCTTATGAATTTCCTGATGGATGGAGCAAATACAAGTGGTTTCGGATTGTTTCATTCAAAAACTCCATATAAAAAAGAGGAACTGGCAAGTGCCGGACTTCCTGATGAACTGACAAAGCAGGAACAGCTTCAGATTGTTATCGTCCGTTATCAGCTCAGACTTACGGAATTCATGAAATATATGCCGGTCACTGTGGCTACCAGTGTCAGCGATGCAACGGTAGCTGCGGTAAAAGAAAACTTAAGCAGCCTGCAGGGTGTGGATATTCAGGAAGATTCTAAGCGTGTGTATGTTGATGCCGAATATTTTGCTTCTATCCTGGGCTATACCGGCAAGCCTTCTGCGGAAGAGCTGGAAGAGCTGCAGGATGAAAGCACCACATATAACAGCAGTTCCATCATCGGAAAATCCGGGATTGAGAAATATATGGAAACCTCCCTTCAGGGGAAAGATGGCTTTGAAAAGGTAACTGTGGACAGTGTGGGGAAGGTACTTCAGGTTGACGAAAACACCAGACAGAATCCAATTCAGGGAGACGATGTATATCTGTCCATAGATAAAGATCTGCAGGAGGCATTTTACAGGATTCTGGAGCAGCGTATTGCAGGTGTACTGGTTATGAACCTGCAGAATATTAAATCTATTGATAAGGCCACCATTGAAGACAACAGTTCATTTCCAATCCCGATTTATGATGTTTATACGGCATTGATCGACAACAGCGTAATTAATATCGACCATTTCAGCCAGGAGGGCGCTACGGAGCTCGAGAAGTCGGTACTTGCGAAATTTCAGCAAAAGCAGGCGGATATTTTCGAAAGAATCCAATTGGAATTGACCGGAGCCGTCCCAAAGAGTTATAATGATTTAAGTGCTGAGATGCAGGAGTATATGACTTACATCGTAGATGATATGCTGATGGCAAATACTGATATTCTGGATTCGGATCAGATTGAAAAATCAGATACGGTATATCAAAAGTGGAAAGCCGGTACAATCAGTCTTCAGGAATATCTTACTTATGCTGCCAGCCAGAATTGGATTGACATCACCCAGATATCTGATGAAAAAACCTATTTAAATTCCACGGAAGTCTATCAGGCATTGGCTGATTATATTTCCAAAACGCTGTCAGCGGACACAAAATTCAGCAGGCTTTTGTATCATTATATGTTAATGGATGATCTGATATCAGGGTACGACATCTGTCAGCTTTTATATGATCAGAACATCCTGACAAAAGATGATCAGGAATACCAGGAATTTATTACCGGAAGGCTTACACCTTTTGATTTATTATCCAGTAAGATTAAAAATCTGGAGATTACTCCGGCACAGCTCGCGCTTGATCCCTGCTCCGGTTCTGTGGTAGTCACTGAGCCAAATACCGGGAAACTGCTTGCCTGTGTATCCTATCCGGGTTATGATAATAACAGGCTGGCAAATCAGATGGATACAGAATATTTTAAAAAGCTTAACAACGACCTGTCCTCGCCCTTTTATAATAAGGCTACACAACAGAGGACGGCTCCGGGTTCTACCTTTAAGCTTGTGACAACAGCTGCGGGACTGACAGAAGGGGTGATAGACAGCCGTACGGTTATAAACTGTACCGGAAGGTTCGGTGAGGGACTGGTAGATCCCACCGATTATCTGAATTGTGTGGTCAGGACCGGACATGGTCCGCTTGACGTAGTAAATGCGATAAAGAACTCCTGTAATGTATTCTTCTGTACCACAGCCTACAAGCTGGGATTGGATGAAAACCAACACTTTTCACAGAATCTGGCCCTTAGTAAAATTCAACAATATGCGAATATGTTCGAATTAGGCGAAAAAACCGGAATTGAGATAACTGAGAGCAAATCCCAGGTGTCAACTTCGCTGCCAATCCCCTCCGCTATCGGACAGGGTACACATAGCTATACAACTGTAGCATTGGCACGTTACGTAACTACCCTTGCCAATGAAGGGACAAATTACAGTCTGTCTCTTTTGGACAAGGTCACGGACTCCTCCGGTAATATGGTGGAAGAGTTTGCACCTAAAGCTGACAGCAGTCTGGATTTGTCTGATAGTACCTGGAATATCATCCATACAGGTATGAGTAAGGTAATTGACAACATAGATGAATTAAATGAGCTTCCGATTGATATATGGGGCAAAACCGGTACAGCTCAGGAATCAGATTTGCGTCCGAATCACGGATTATTTATAGGGTTTGCTCATGGGGAAAGTCAGGAGGATATTTCCATGGCAATCCGTATTCCATATGGTTATTCTTCTACCAACGCAGCTATGGTAGCTAAGGATATATTAAAATATTACTATAATCTGGAAGATAGAGATGCACTTTTAAGCGGCACTGCCGAACAGGAAGGTGCTTCTAACGTACACAATGATTAACGGGACAGACTTCCCATCACGAAAGAAAAGAAATTAATGTGAGACTACCGGGAGGTATAATATGAGTGAAGTAATTGTAGTTACATCAGGAAAAGGCGGTGTCGGTAAGACCACTACTGCCGCCAATATTGGTATTGGGCTGGCCCAGATGGGCAAAAAGGTGGTCATGGTGGATACCGATATCGGACTTAGGAATCTGGATGTGGTGCTGGGGCTGGAAAACCGGATTGTTTATAATCTGGTGGATGTGATAGAAGGCAACTGCCGAATGAAGCAGGCACTGATCAAGGATAAGCGTTATCCTGATTTGTTTCTCCTTCCATCAGCCCAAACCAGAGACAAAACATCTGTTTCTCCGGAGCAGATGGTCAAACTATGTGAACAGCTTCGGGAAGAATTCGATTTTATTCTTCTGGATTGCCCTGCAGGCATTGAGCAGGGATTTCAAAATGCCATCGCAGGTGCAGAAAAAGCAATTGTTGTGACTACCCCTGAAGTATCGGCGATTCGGGATGCAGACCGTATCATAGGACTTCTGGAGGCCCATGAGCTGCGGGATATCGGTCTGGTCATTAACCGTCTGCGACCGGATATGGTTCGCAGAGGTGAGATGATGTCTGTCGAAGACGTTGTGGATATTCTTGCCGTATCCCTTTTAGGTGTAATACCTGATGACGAACAGGTAGTAGTGGCTACGAACCAGGGGGATGCTGTAAGTGGAAGCAATTCTGATTCTGGACGAGCCTTCGTCAATATCAGCCGCCGTCTGACGGGAGAAGAAGTTCCTTTCCCCGATTTTAATGCAAAAAAAGGGCTATTCGGACGCCTTTTCAGGCATTAGGGGAGTATAGCCATGCGTATATTCCCTTGGAAAAAACAAGCCTCCAAGACGATTGCCAAAGAGCGTCTTTCTAATCTGCTTCTGGCTGAGAGGATGGATTGTTCACCACGCATGATGCTAATGATGAAAAATGATATAACACAGACGATTAATCGGTACATACCGGTGAGGGAAGATGATATTACCTGTCAGATTCAGCATACACCGGCGGTTTTAGTCATCCATATACCAATTAAACGAACAGAGGATAAGCATGTTAAAACGCTATAAAATAAAAAACTATAATTTCAGACTGATTATTATACTGATTGCAATTTCCAGTATTGGTGTATTACTGGTTGGATCCGCCAATCAGGCCCTCCAGAGAAAGCAGCTTATCGGTGTGATAGCCGGTCTGATACTGATGGTGATCGTTTCCCTGATGGATTACAGTTGGCTGTTGAATTTTTACTGGCTGATTTATGCTGTGGATTTGATACTGCTGATTCTCGTTCTGATTCTGGGAAGCTCAAAAAAAGGGGCATCCAGGTGGATTGAGATAGGCAGCTTTCAATTTCAGCCAACAGAAATCTGTAAGATTTTACTGATCATGTTTTTTGCCATGTTTCTGATGAAGCATGAAGATGATTTAAATACGTTCCAGACAATTGCCAAAGCGCTGATTCTCATTGTGATTCCCCTGCTATTGGTTTCCAGGCAGCCGGATTTAAAGAATACAATTACGATTGCTGCAGTTTTCTGCATCCTGATTTATGTTGCAGGATTGAGTTATAAGATCATTGGTGGTACTATCATGGTTATCATACCACTAATTGTAGCATTGCTACTTTTGATTACACAGACGGATCTTCCGATTATCAATTCTTATCAAAAGGACCGTATTATGGCCAAACTATTTTCGGAAGATGATGAGTACAGTGACGATCGAATCCAACAGGATAATTCCATCACTGCAATCGGATCCGGCCAGCTAACCGGAAAAGGGCTCAATAACAATGAAGTATATTCTGCTAACAAAGGGAATTTCGTAGCAGAGAGCCAGAACGATTTTATATTTGCAGTCGCCGGAGAAGAATTGGGCTTCATCGGCTCCTGTTCGATACTATTACTTTTGTTTGGAATTATCTTCGAATGTATCCGTACAGGAAAGAAAGCAAAGGACCTCTCAGGCACCTTGATCTGCAGCGGAGTAGCAGCCAACGTAGGAATACAAAGCTTTATTAATATAGCTGTAGCCATGGGACTGATCCCCAATACAGGAACACCTTTGCCCTTTGTAAGTTATGGCCTTACATCTCTCTGGAGCCTTTATATTGGCATGGGACTGGTACTGAATATAGGACTTCAAAACAGAAAATACCCAGGAGGAGACTTACGAAATGAATATAGGTTTAATCGCACATGATACAAAGAAAACTTTACTTCAAAATCTCTGTATTGCCTATCGCCCGATACTTTTAAAGCATGAACTCCATGCGACCGGTACATCGGGAAGGTTGGTGCAGGAAGCAGCTAATCTACCAGTACACAAGTTCTTGCCCGGACATTTGGGCGGGGAAGAGCAGCTGGCCTCCATGGTTGAACAGGGCAGCATTGATCTTTTAATTTGTCTTCATGATCCAATGTCTCCCAAGAGTTATGAACCTGATGTACATGAATTAATCAATCTCTGCGATCTTCACTGTATTCCGCTTGCAACGAACCTGGCTTCTGCAGAGATGTTAATTAAGTCTTTGGAAAGAGGAGAGTTAGACTGGCGTGAAATCTATCGATAGGCATGTAGATAAAAAGAAAAGAAAGCGGAAAAAACATGGTTGGTATTCAGACCGCTTTTTGGCATTGCTTCTTGTAGTCATAATTGTGTTGGCGGGAGCTCTGGGTTTGCTCAGCTTTAAGCAGAGCAGAAAACTGGATATCTCTTTACCTTATGATGTTAAAGGCAGACTGCAGGCAGATACTACGGATCCCGACCGGCTCAAGACAGCAGCGGGATTTGCTTCCGACTTATGTGTTTCACCCGACACTCTGAATCTGGAGGGTGTCACCATGACGACCCAGTATGAGAAAGCTCTGCTTTTTAATCTGGATACAAACACCCCTTTATTTGCACAAGGTATCTACGACCGTACCTATCCTGCCAGTATTACAAAGATAATGACGGCTCTTTTAGCCATAAAGTATGGGAATATGAGCGATGAAGTTACAATCAATCAGGAAGACGTCACTTTGGAAGATGGATCTCAGGTCAGTGGCATGATACCGGGGGATAAAACAACTATGGATGCTTTATTCCATGCATTGATGGTCTACTCGGCCAACGATGCCGCCATGGCCATTGCAGAACACATCGGAGGATCTGTTGACAATTTCGTTGCCATGATGAATGAGGAAGCTAAATCTCTGGGTATGACGGGGACGCATTTTATGAACCCTCATGGTCTGCATGATAATAACCACTATACAACTGCATATGACATATATCTTATGCTGAATGAAGCCTATAAGCATCAGGCATTTTACGACGCCATGCAGATGAAAGTCTATAAACTCACAGTAACAAGGGCAGATGGAACAGAAGCTGCTTTTATGTTGGATTCTACTGATAAATATCTTACGGGTGAGAAAAATGCCCCGAAAGATGTGACTGTTATCGGTGGAAAAACAGGAACGACAAGTCAGGCCGGGGCATGCCTTGCCATACTCAGTCAAAATTCCTATGGGCAGCCTTTCATCTCTATCGTATTAAATGCTCAAAACAAAAATATATTATATAATGATATGAATCAACTACTCACCCACATCAATGCAAGCAGCTGATGAAATGGAAAAAAAAAGGTTTTGTGGGTTGTTTTTTTAGACCATATACACTATAATTATACTATGAACTAAGAGGTTTTTAGTTAAATTACATATTCAAGTCTAAGGAGGAAACTGCTATGGTTCAATTGATTGTGGGCAAGAAAGGGAAGGGAAAGACAAAATACCTTTTAGACAAAGTAAACAGTGAAATAAAGAGCACAACCGGCAGCATCGTATATCTGGACAAAAATTCAAAACATATGTATGAGCTTAATAATAAAATACGTTTGATTGACTGTTCCCGTTATCCCTTAAAGAACAGTGATGAATTAATTGGTTTTATCTGTGGAATTCTTTCTCAGGATCATGATTTGGAGCAGATGTATCTCGACAGTTTCCTGCGTAATGCAAAGCTGGAAGATGAGGAGGCAGCGAAGATAGAGGATTGTATCACTCAATTGGAAAATATCGGCAAGATTTTTAATGTAACTTTCGTATTCAGTATTTCAAAGGATAAAGGAGAGTTACCGGAATCCCTACATGATAAGATAGTCTTTGCCTTATAATAAAATTTTACCCGGGGTCCCAAATTCAAAAGGGTCATGTATTTTTATTCTTTCATAAAATACATGACCCTTTTTGAACTCTGCATTATAACTCAGGCATTATGACCATCGGTAATTCTTCCATATGCACTAATTAAGTACAAGCCGCAGATTCCAACGATGGTATAGATCGTTCTTGAAACCCATCCCAGGTCTCCAAACAAAAATGCTACCAGATCAAATTTTAATATACCAATCAATCCCCAGTTAATGGCTCCAATTATTACAATTGTAAGTGCTGTATAATCTAATCCTCTCGAATTCATTGTAATTCCTCCTGTTTTCGTAAGTCTTTATCTCTAATTTTCCCATATTTTCTAGATTTATACATGAGATTTAAAGAGATTTTAATTTAATCTTGAGAATTGCCTTACAAAATGTTAAAATAGTTATGGCTATTTATTTTGCTTAAGTACATATACAAGGGAGTATGATATTGGATGAAAATAAAGCATCGCAGAAAAGCGATAAGGGGCGTTTGCATCTGCGAAAACATATCAGTTGGAACATTGGTACAGTGATTTTTTTGGCACTGTTTCTTTATATACTTGTCTGTCTGATGCTATATTTAACAGCTGACCACATTAAATCTTACCAGGTGACTTCCGGACCCCTGTCCAGGAATGAAACCTGTACCGCCCTGGTCATGCGGGAAGAAACTGTTGTTGATTCCACCGCAAAAGGCTATGTCAACTATTTTGCACGAGATCTTTCAAAGATACGTCAAAATGGTATTGTATATGGTATCAGCACTTCTGCACAAAAAGAGTCAGCAAGGACCTTGGATGAAAACGATCTGATAAAGCTTCGTACAGATATCTCAAAATTCTCCAGATACTATACACCGAATAATTTTGATTCTGTATATGACTTCAAATACGCCCTTCGGGGAAGCCTGCTGTCTTTAGAAGGGACTCTTTCTGAGAACTCAGGCGAGAGCAGTTCTTCAAATGGTATCATGCTGGCTTCCAGTGAGAAAGACGGAATCGTTGTATACTCCGTAGACGGAATGGAAAGTCTAAAGGAGGAAGACTTAAAGCCAAGGGACTTTGAGAAAAAAAATTACCAGAAAAAAAATTTGAAAACAGGGGATTCCATTAACTCGGGAGATCCTGTTTATAAATTGGTTACCAGCGATGATTGGTCAATTTTATTTCCTGTATCGGATAAGCAGACAGTAAAACTAGAATCCAGAGAAAGAATAAAGGTCAAGTTTTTAAAAGACGGAGGGAGTGAAACAGGTGAACTTTCCATTATTACTGTTGATGACCAGCGCTATGCAAAGATAACATTTCATTCCGGTATGATTCGCTATGCCAATGAGCGATATCTTGATATTGAATTGGTTACGAATACCCGGAGTGGGTTGAAAATACCAATTTCTTCTATTGTAAAAAAAGAATTTTATACAGTACCTTCTGAAATGCTTACAAAAAACGATGAGAATACAGCAGGTTTTCTTAGAGAGATACAAGACAGAGACGGAAAAACAAAGAATGAATTCGTTAATGCAACTATATATGCCAGAGTGACCCAGGAAAATTCCCAACAGGAACTTATGTATCTGGATACAAGCCAACTGAAAGAGGGAGACGTTCTTGTAAATCCTGAGAACAATATCCGCTATACAGTAGGTGAAAAATCATTTCTGGAAGGTGTATACTGCATTAATAAAGGATATGCTGTTTTCCGGACAATCTCTATCATTGACCAGAATACAGAATTTTGTATTGTAGAATCCGGAACCCACTATGGTATCGCACAATTTGATTATATTGTTTTAGATGGAAGTACTGTTAATGAGAAAGAGATTGTTACTACCTGATTGTAATACAGGATTCTTTAGAGGAGGAACAGATTGGTATGTTACAGGAAAACCTTGAAGACGTAGAACTTAAAATACAAAGTGCCTGTGATCGTGCAGGTCGTAAGCGCAGTGAAGTCACACTGATTGCAGTGAGTAAGACAAAACCGGTTGAAATGCTCGAGGAAATATATGACTGTGGTCAAAGAGATTTTGGTGAGAATAAAGTTCAGGAGATGGTGGACAAGTATGAGGTACTGCCTTCAGATATCCGATGGCACCTGATAGGACACCTTCAGAGAAATAAAGTAAAGTATGTAGTGGACAAGGCCTGCCTGATTCATTCTGTAGATTCTATGCGGCTTGCAAAGGCAATTAGTGATGAGGCAGTGAAGAAACAATGTCAGGTATCTGTCCTGATTGAGGTAAATGTGGCAGCTGAAGAGAGCAAATTTGGTGTTTCTCCGGAGGAAGTCATTCCTTTCATTGAAGCAATTGCCGATTATCCAAATCTCCGCATTGAAGGCCTTATGACAATTGCACCTTATGTGGAATGCCCGGAAGATAACAGGGCAGTTTTTCGAGGATTGCGCCAATTAGGTGTTGACATCAATGAGAAAAACATTAATAATGTTAATGTGCATATTTTGAGCATGGGAATGACCAACGATTATGAAATTGCAATCGAAGAAGGGGCAACCATGGTTCGTGTCGGCACAGGGATTTTCGGAGTCCGTAATTACGGTACTTCCCACTAAATAATAGGAGATTATTAAAAAATGAGCGTATTAGACAAGTTTTTAGATGCAATCCGGTTAAATGACGATTACGACGATGAAGATGAATTCTTTGATGATGATATAGAAGATGATTACGAAGAGGAAAAGCCGAAAAGAAGGTTCTTCAAAACATTGGATGACGAAGATGATTATGATGAAGAATATGTAAAGCCCATAAAGAAAAAAAATGCATCGGTACATCAGCAGACAAAGTCTGTCCCACCTTCAAAACAAAATGTTCAGAAGCAGTCTAAACCGATTCAGCCAAAACAGACGGCCAAGGTAACCCCTATGAGGAAAAAGCAGGGAGGTTTCGGTATGGAAGTGTGTGTAATCAGACCAAGCTCCATGGAAGATACCAGAGAAATTGCAGATACACTTTTGGCAGACTGTACTGTAGTTTTGAATGTAGAAGGAATAGATGTAGAGGTAGCTCAGAGAATTATTGACTTTTCATCCGGAGCCTGCTATGCGATTAATGGTAATCTTCAGAAGGTATCCAGTTATATCTTTATCCTGACCCCATCCAATGTGGAGATATCAGGGGATATCCAGGACATTTTAAACGATGCCTTTGAGCTTCCCTCCATCCGTACCGATTTCTGACAGCAATGGAAAAAGAACTTTTGTTTAAAAGAAGGATGGAAGAACTGGCCGATTTGGCTTATCAGCGTGGTATTGTAACATTCAGTGATTTTCTGGATTTGCAGGAACAGCATATTTTACATAGCCTTAACTGGAGAGAACACGGGGTAACCTTACATCTCTCTGGCGGCTATGATTTGGCAGAGCGTCAGATGGCAGCATTTCTTCCTGATGCTCTTGTTTTTGAATGGAAATTTCCTTTTGTATGCGTTGAGATTCTGCCGCATTCCCTGAAATTTGCAGAACCTTTGACTCACAGAGATTATCTGGGAGCGGTACTTAATCTTGGCATTGACAGAAGCCGTCTGGGTGATTTAATGGTAAAATCCGGATGCGCTTATATATTTTGTGAAGAAAAAATTGCCGGGTTTATATGTAAAGAGTTGTGCAGAGTACGCCATACGACAGTAAGTACTTCTTTTTGTGAAGATATTACCCGTTTTCCAGAGCCGGACCGAAAGGAGATACAGGGGAGTGTTGCCTCTGTCCGCCTGGACAGTATCATCGCACTTGCATTTGGCGAATCCCGCAGCTCTATGGTATCTTTGATTGAAGGCGGCAAGGTGTATGTTAACGGAAAGCAGATAGTCTCTAATGGATATGTGCTGAAGGAAAAGGACGTTATATCTGTACGCGGAAAAGGAAAATTTCAGTATGGCAGGATTGTGAATCATACGAAAAAAGGCAGAAATATGGTAATTATTTACCGTTATCAATAGGAGGAGCGCAGATGGATGCATTGAGGATACAACAGAGGAAACCGAATGATATATTTTCCTATCAAATTGTGTGGGAAGACGGGTTTTCTGCACTAACGGCACACATAGGGAATATACAGCCAATAGCACGGAAATTTTGTATTGTAACGGACAGTAACGTGGCTGGACTATATCTTGGAGAAGTAACAGAAGTGCTTGAAGCTGCAGGTGCAAAAGTCAGCAGCTTTATCTTTCCTGCCGGAGAAGCATCTAAAAATCTGCTGACTGTACAGGAACTTTACAGACATCTGATTGAAGAAAGATATGACCGAAGTGATATGCTGGTTGCTCTGGGCGGAGGTGTAACAGGAGATTTGACCGGCTATGCAGCTGCCACATATCTTCGTGGCGTGGATTTCATTCAGGTTCCGACAACGCTTCTCGCTCAGGTAGACAGTAGTGTAGGTGGTAAGACTGGTGTTGATTTTGATCAGTACAAGAATATGGTTGGTGCCTTCCACCATCCCAGATTGGTATATATGAATATGAGCACATTGAGTTCTCTTCCCGACGATCAATTCGCAAGCGGTATTGGAGAAGTCTTAAAAACCGGACTGCTTGGAGATGGAGAATTCTACGAATGGACAATTAATCAGATGTCGGAAATTCAGGAACGCACCTATCCGGTTTTAGTCAAGATGATTCAAAGCTGTTGCAACATTAAACGTCAGATTGTGGAAAAGGATCCTGAGGAAAGGAATCTTCGGGCGATTCTGAATCTGGGACATACTGTGGGACATGCTATAGAAAAACTGAAAAACTTCGAGTTACTGCATGGTCAGTGTGTAGCCTTGGGCACCATAGCAGCCGCCTATATTTCATATAAGAGACAGTACCTGACCACAGAGGAATTATATGAAATCCGGGATATGAACGTTGGATTTGATCTTCCGATATTCGTTGATGGTCTCAATCCTTCCGATATTCTGGAGGCGACGAAGTCGGATAAGAAGATGGAACATGGTGAGATTAAATTTATCCTTCTGCAGTCCATCGGGCATGCTGTTGTTGACCGTACAGTAACAGACGATGAACTGCTGGAAGCGATTGATTTTATTGCAGGGGGGGAATAATGGGACTGAAAAAGAAGAACTGGGCTTATATTGGAATTGCCATACTTGCAATCACACTGCTGCTGGGTCTGGATCAGTGGACCAAACACCAGGCTGTCATTCATCTGAAAAACCAATCAAATATTGCACTTATAGAAGGTGTTTTGGAACTGCAATATCTTGAAAACAGGGGTGCGGCTTTCGGAGTACTGCAGAATCAGCAGTGGCTGTTCGTAATTCTCACTTTTGTATTTCTCGCGGTTGCATTTTATGTGTTTTGGAAATTACCAAAAGCACATCATTTTCTGCCTATATACTGGGTTTTTGTTGTATTGGCTGCCGGTGCTGTAGGTAATTTTATCGATCGTATCACTCAGAAGTATGTGGTGGATTTTATATACTTTAAGCTCATCAACTTTCCGATATTTAATGTGGCAGATATTTATCTTACACTTTCTACCGCAGCACTCTTTATTTTGATTTTATTTATTTATAAGGATACAGACTATGACCTGATTTTTCACAAAAGGGAGACCGACAATGACGGAATCTAAGTTGTTGATATTGGATGTAGAGCCGGAGCATGAAAATCTTCGGATTGACAAGTATCTTTCTGAACAGCTGGAGAATCTTTCCCGTAATTATCTGCAAAAGCTTTTGAAAGAAGGGAAGGTGATTGTAGATGGAGTCACTGTAAAGCCTAATTACAGGATAAACCAGGGAGAGAAAATTGAAATTTCAATACCTGAAAGACAGGAGACAAAACTGGAGCCGGAAGATATTCCTCTTGATATCCTTTATGAAGACAAAGATTTGATAGTAGTAAACAAACCTAAGGGGATGGTGGTTCATCCTGCACCGGGGCATTACAGTCATACACTTGTTAATGCGCTCATGTTTCACTGTAAGGACAATCTTTCTGGAATTAATGGAGTATTGCGCCCTGGAATTGTACACCGGATTGACAAGGATACCACCGGTGTGCTGGTTGTATGCAAGAATGATGCTGCTCATCAAAGCCTGTCACTTCAGCTTTCAGAGCATACAATCACCCGCAGATATCATGCCATTGTAATTGGAAATTTAAAACAGGAGGAGGGACGGATTGAGGGAAATATCGGCCGGCATCCCACAGACCGGAAAAAGATGTCCACAGGTGTCCGGAATGGAAAGCCTGCTGTGACCCATTATCATGTCCTTAAGCACCTGAACGGTTACACATATGTGGAATGCCGCCTGGAAACCGGCCGTACGCATCAGATTCGTGTTCACATGGCCAGTATTGGCCATCCACTTCTGGGGGATGACCTCTACGGCCCAAAAAAAAGAGCTATACCGCATCTCCAGGGACAGACACTTCATGCAATGTTACTGGGCTTTTGCCATCCCAGAACCGGTATATATATGGAATTTGGTGCACCTTTGCCTGATTACTTTGAAGACTTGCTTTTGAAGTTGGATTATCCCGATGCTTATTGTACTTTTTAGAAAATTTATGTTATAATAAGCAAAAGAAACCCATTGGAAGCATCCAATTTGGAAGTTTCTATTCCTAAGAAGGGAGAGATGCAGTATGAGAACAATCATTACAATCGGAAGACAGTATGGAAGTGCCGGTCACCAGATTGGCAAGGCTTTAGCAGATGATTTGGGAATTGCCTATTATGATAAGGAATTACTGGAGAGAGCGGCAAAGGAAAGCGGTATGTGTGAGGAATTGTTTGAAAGCCATGATGAAAAGCCGACCAACAGCTTTTTATATTCTTTGGTGATGGATACCTACTCCTTTGGATTTGGTGCGGGCTCTCTGGCAGATATGCCTCTTAATCAAAAAGTTTTCCTTGCTCAGTTCAATGCGATTAAGAAAATCGCAGAGGAAGGTCCCTGCGTCATGATTGGACGCTGTGCTGATTATGCCCTGGCAGAAAATCCGAATTGTCTGAGCATATTCATTCGTGCGGATCTTCAGCATCGAATCAGGAGAATCGCGGCAAAATACGATTTAACCGATTCAAAAGCAAAAGAGAAGATTTTAAAGACAGATAAACGGCGTTCCAGTTATTATAACTATTATACCAGCAAAAAGTGGGGGGACATTGACAGTTACAACATGAGTTTTGACAGTGGATTACTGGGTATAAGCGGAACTGTTGAGATGATCAAGAAGGCTGTAGAGTGGAAAGAAAAAGCAAGTGCAGATAAAGAGATGATTTACAATGTGATCAAATACTAATACATGAAAAGTCAATGATACAGCTCATATGGTTAAGCTGAAAACATCAAAAACAGAGTAGGGAGCATACCAGATGAATTTAAATAAGTTCCGTCAGCAGATTCGCTGGGGTATTACAATCTTTTTCGTCATAGCGGCAAGCCTGATTTTTTATTTTGTACTTTTTCATATGGATATTTTAAGGCATGGCATCAGTAAGATATTGACCGTATTTCTTCCCCTGATCTATGGAGCGGTGATTGCCTACCTTTTTAACCCAATTGTAAAATTTTTTGAGAAGTACACACTAAAACTGATAAAAAAATTCCGCTTCGCCCTTACGGATAGAAAGAAGAAGATAACCCGGCTGATCTGTGTTCTGTTCACCATATTTTTATTCCTTCTGGCTATATATGCTCTTTTAGCTATGCTGGTTCCTGAACTGCTTGGAAGCATCAGAAGCATCATTGAAAACTTTCC
The DNA here is from genome assembly GCF_018866245.1 of Novisyntrophococcus fermenticellae. GTDB lineage: Bacteria > Bacillota > Clostridia > Lachnospirales > Lachnospiraceae > Novisyntrophococcus > Novisyntrophococcus fermenticellae. The sequence goes on along the minus strand of NZ_CP076458.1, from coordinate 1,634,493 downwards.
TGTATATATGTCCAATATAAAGGAATGGCTTTCCAGGATTCTTAAAAACAATCCGGACCTGGAGTCTTCTGCCAATGAGTTTATTGATAAATACTTGAATAAAGCCTGGGAATGGGTCAGCAGTGGAATCTTACCCCGTATTAACGATCTGATTAAAGGATTTTCTATCGGGCTTATGGGATTTGTGAGTTTTTTGATGAATATTGTGCTTGGGATTATTATTTCCATCTATATTCTGTACAGCAGAGAAAGTTTGATTGCAAATGCGAAAAAGGCATTATATGCACTATTTAAAACAGAAACTGCCACACAATTTATCAAAGATGTACAATATGTAAACCATACGTTTGGCGGCTATATTACAGGGATGATTCTTGATTCTGTGAATATTGGAATCATGTGCTATATTGGGGCACTTTTTTTAAATCTGCCTTATGCACTCTTGATCAGCGTAATCGTGGCTGTTACGAATGTGATTCCATTCTTTGGGCCTTATCTCGGAGGAGTTCCCAGCGCTTTGCTGATTCTCCTGGTTGACCCTTTGAAAGCACTATATTTTGTACTTTTCATCTTTTTACTCCAGCAGTTGGATGGAAATGTAATTGCTCCCAGAATACTGGGAGGCTCCACCGGACTCACAGGCTTTATGGTTGTGGTATCAATCACCATAGGCGGCGGACTGTTCGGCATCCCGGGTATGTTGATTGGAGTTCCGGTATGTGCTGTGTTCTGTACGATTATAAAGAACTATATAGAAGGAAGATTAAAAGAAAAGAGTCTTCCTACAGACCGGGAGTTTTATAAAGATATTGATCATTTGAATTCAAAAAACAATCAGAGAATTTTGTATAGTGATAAGGATATCAATCCGGAAGAAGTGTTCCGTTATAAAAGCAGAAGAGACAGGGAAAAAAAAGATGGAGCAAAATCGATTAAATAAAATACAGGACTTATTAAAGAAGAAAAATATAGATTTCTCTTATACACTGGAAGATGGATGCGGAAGCATTGATTTCATGCACAGGGGACTTTCTTACCATATCTGGGAATACGCAGATGAAGAAATACCCTGTGGCGTTGAAACCAATATTTTCCATGCAGGCCGTTCAGAAGAGATAGAAGGTGACTACGAATCGATTCTGGCTGATGAGATTCGTTCATGGTGAAAAGTACAGAGGAAGGAAGACACTTCTATACTTTTCACCATTATATTTCTACTCTCACGATAGATTCGATATCATCGTCGTTCAAGTTTTCTTTTTGAATGAGAAGGCTTGCCAGTTTCTCAAGAATCTTATAATTCTTAACCATCAGTTCCTTTGTTTCGTCATAGAGTAAATTCGAGGTTTCCCGACATCGGCTCAGAAGCTCCGCATCATGCGCTGACTCATAATCAGAGATATGAAAGAGCCCCATCTTCTGGTCCATCCCATATTTGCCCACATAATTAACCAGCAAATCGGAAGCCTTTGTGATATCATTGCTTGCACCTGTAGTAACATTCTCCTCACCAAAGACCAGTTCCTCGGCAATTCTTCCTGCAAATAATACCTTAATGTTTGATTCTAGCTGCGATTTTGTATAGTAAAGAGTATCTTTTGGAATACTGATTGAAAATCCGCCGGCACCACTTACACTGGGGATTATGGTTACTTTGGATATATAATTATCCGGCAGCAGAAGCTTTGTTATCAATGCATGTCCGGCCTCATGAAATGCTGTAATTTTGCGGTCTTTCTCTGTAATATAGCTTCTATCACTCTTTTCAGGTCCCGCGATAATCGTGGTAAATGCTTTGTCTATATGCATTTGCCTGATTTCATCGTCATCATCATTAGCTGCCATAATTGCTGCTTCATTTAAGAGATTCTCAAGCATTGCACCGCTGAAATAAACTGTAGACTTCGCCAGTTCATGCAGCGAGACCTCATTGGAAACGGATTTTGTTCTGCTATGTAGTTTCAGGATTCTTTCCCTGGCATGAATATCCGGCAGGCCTATTTCAATCTGCCTGTCAAATCTTCCTGGTCTTGTAAGCGCTTCGTCTAAGGTATCCAGCCGATTCGTAGCCGCAATTACAATAATTCCTTCTCGTTCATGGAAACCGGACATTTCTGTCAGAAGAGCGTTTAGGGTCTGATCACGCTCATCATTACTGCTGGAAGGTGTTTGTCCTCTTTTTTTACCTATTGCATCTATCTCGTCGATAAATATAACGGCTTTATCATGCTTCTTAGCCTTTTTAAATAAATCACGAACTCTGCCCGCACCCACTCCTACATAAGTCTGAACAAAATCAGATCCGCTCATAGCATAAAAAGGAACGCCTGCCTCCCCGGCAATTGCCTTTGCCATCAATGTCTTTCCGGTTCCGGGAGGACCATAGAAGAGAATCCCCCGGGGCATTTTGGCACCTGTTTTCTCATATTTTTCCGGATATTGTATGAACTGTATGATATCCTGCACCATGGCTTTTGCCTCTATATTACCTGCAATATCCGATAAGGTACAATTAGAAAGAGATGCTGCATCTTCAATGAGAATTTCTTTTCTGTTCTTTTTAAAAATAAAGATGACAATGCCTCCAATCAAGAGTATAAAGATGACCCTAAGGACACCATTAGCTCCGGATACAGATCCATATTGAATATCTATATCATTTTTTAGAAGAAATTCTGTAAAATTATCTGTTTTAGGATTTGGGACCTTATATGTAATTTTCTCATCCTTCAACTTCACATTCATATAATTATCTTCCGTGGAGAGTATCACTTTGCTGACATCTTTCTGTTCAGCAAGCTCCATAAACCTGTTATAAGACATGGGTACAACTGTCCTGGCATTGAAATATATTCCGATACCGACAGCCCCCACAAGGAAGAGGGCCAGGCAAAGAATAAGCCGTTGTTTTCGCTGCTTCATTATATAGCCTCCATATTATGATCTTGTTATAGACTTACTGTAACACTTAACGGCAGAAGGTTCCATGTATAATTTCTGGAAATTGAAGTATTACTGTTTACTCATTTAAATAACAATTCTTTATTTTATAATTTGATTAATAATAAAAAATGCGGTATGATAGATGTATTCACAAAGAAAGGATCTTTATATGAAAGGATACCAGTTAAAAATTACAATTAAGGGAAGCAGGCCGCCGATTTGGCGCAGAGTCATTGTCCCTGAGATGATTACATTTGCAGATTTGGATAAAATTATTGAAGAAATCTTCGGATGGACGCATGAGCATTTATATGAATTTTATTTTTCAAGCATTGATGAAACCTTTGCTTTAGACCCTGATTTAGATGATAATGATGTAGATACAGTATATATTGACGAATGGATGTGGGAGGGGGAGCAGTTTACTTATATCTACGATTTCGGAGACTACTGGGAACATACGATCTGTGTTGAAAAGATTGTTTCCTATGAGAATCGATATCCAATCGTATTGAAGTCAAAAGGACCTTATATGATTGAAGATTGTGGCGGAATTTATGATTTTTATGCAACCATTGATGATGCGGAAGCGTTTAATCTTGAAGATGCCAATCGCCAACTGAAAAAATACAGTTTTAAAATCTCTGAAACAGACAAAAACAATAATCTTCATGCTGAATTTAACAACTATATTGATCAGTATTTGGAAGAGTCTTCAATGAAGCAACAACTGGCAGAAAAAATAATTGCGGACAATCCTGATGATTTTAATATATCCACCCTTGAGGAGATGTTTTTACAATATTCAAAAGAGAGTTTAAAAACAATAGCCAAACATCATAAATTCACGAAATATAGTAGTCTAAAAAAAGCTGAACTGTCAAAATGGCTGTCAAACCATCTTTTAGAAACTTCATACATGAAACGTATACTTGAAAATACTTCGGAAGAAGAGATCGAATACTTCGAAGATGCGCTGCATAGAAATTCTATCTGGATACCAGAGGATTTGATGGCTGACTCTTTGTTTCTGTGTACTTATGGTGCTTATAATCAATTTGGCATCTATTACATACCTGATGATGTGCAAAAAAAGTACACAGAGCTTATGACAGCCGGCTTCAGAAAAAAGCTGAAGAGAAAATGGATGTTAGCGTGCTACTCTGAAAGTGCATGTTTCCTCTACGGAATTATTCCGCTTGATAAATTTACAGAGATTGTCAATTTTTATGAAAAAGAAACTTATTCACGAAAAGAAGTACAAGAACTTTTGGCATGCCTGGAGGAGGCGGACATATATGCCTTTACGTTGAAGGATAATCTGCTGATAGATGAAGAATTGCTAGAAGATGATCTCTACAAAAATCTGCTGAATGCCCAGGGTAATGTTCCTTTTTATGTCCCAGCTGATGAGAGTGAATTTATTGCGTATGGCGAATTCAATTGCGAGGATCCCAATGAATATACGCAGCGATTTATTCTGTATCTACAAAACGCGTATAATTTGACAGAGGATGAATCCATTGAGATTTTTTATACGATACAAGATGCCATCCGTGCTAACTATCCAATAGAAGCTCTGCTTGATATGCTGGAAGAATTGTTTGATTTGTATGGGAAAAAGATAGTAAGAGGGAAAAAGATTGATAAAGCAATTGGCGAACTGCAGAAATTGATGCGAAACACCAGACTTCTGGCATTAAGAGGAAATACCTTAGCGGAAATACAGCAGACGAAGGAAGAGAAACGACTGGATAGAAGTGTAGTGGTACAGGAAACATCAAACAAAATCATACCGTTTAACAGCAAAAAGAAAATATATCCAAATGATTTATGTCCATGTGGAAGTGGCAAGAAGTATAAGAACTGCTGCAAAAATAAATAGAAGATAAATGTTCATTCCTCGCGAAGCTTTACGGCCTTAGCAGCTTTCCTGCGTCTGCTATCATCCATTGCCGCATAGTGTTTCTTCGTGGTATTTACATCCTTATGTCCTAATACATCGGCTACCAGATAGATATCCCCGGTTTCCTGATAAAGATTCGTTCCATATGTACTTCGCAGCTTATGAGGAGTGATTTTTTTTGTGGTGGTAACCTGCCTGGAATATTTTTTAACAAGATTTTCAACGGTCTTCACATTGATTCTTTTTTTCTGAGAAGAATAGAAGAGTGCATGTTCATGCCCTGACAAAGGGGTAATCCCTTTTCGGATTTCCAGGTAATCCTTTAATGCTTTTTCGACCTCTTTGCCAAAATAAACAAACATTTCACTGCCGCCTTTTCGAAGCAGTTTCAAAGCGTTATTTTTAAAATCCAGATCCTCTACATCCAGACCAACGCATTCCGAGACCCGAACACCTGTTCCCAGCAGAAGAGTAATAATCGCAAGATCCCTGTACCTGGTTTTCTCATAATATTTTCTCTGATGAGGGGTAAGCTCATCACCACAGGATTCAACAAAATCTAGTAGTTTAGCCACCTCGTCTGCATCCAGCCGTATAATTTCCTTTTCATGTAGTTTCGGCATATCAATAAGAAGTGTTGGGTTATTTTGTATCATTTCATGCTTATAATAATAGGCATAAAAGGTTCTAAGAGCCGAAATTTTACGTTTCAGGCCACGTTCGCCGTTCGTAATATATTCATCATCGTCCAGAGGCTTGTAGGCCTTCAGATGCTCAATATATTCCTCAAGATCTAAAGCGGTGATATTGTCCATATCAGCCAGTGTAAATTCCTGCATGGTAAATTTACGATAAGCAGGATTTTCAGTTAATAGAAATTGAAAGAAAATCCGGATATCATAGGCGTATTTGATGCGTGTACTTGTAGATGTCGTTGTGCTTATGGCACGAAAAAAATCCTTTACAAAGTCCGGCAGAGTTCTTAAAACTTCGCGCAGTTTCAGTGTATTATCAATATCAATTTGTTCGTGATAGGTTGTCCGTTTTTCCATGAAAATCCTTTCTAAATCAAGTATGATCAAAATACATAATTAAGAGTGGTTATCTGTATTTGCGTTCCAACTATTCGAAAAACCTGTGTTTCCCGAATAGTTGTATGTGTATATATCATACTCTTTATTTCCTTTAATGTCAATATAATAACATTAGAAAAAGAGAGTATTCTGCATCTCCCTTTTTCTAATATATCCTATACTCCTATAATTTAAATTTGAGCCGTAAAATATCTAAGCTGTCTGTTTTTTCCTGTTGCTTCTTACAATGCAGGAAAGTGTAAAGTTTATTACAAAATACACCAGTGCAACAAATCCAAAGATGATAAACACTCGTACGGTTTGATTTACGGTACTGTCTATCTGTGCAGACATAATCCACTTGCTGTTATTGAAGAACTCTTCTATCGCTACCTGTGCAAGGAATGAAGTATCCTTTATTACTGTTATAACCTGTGACAGCAAGGCCGGCACAATGGCTTTAAAGCACTGCGGTAATATAATGTGTATCATCGTCTGAAAAAATCCAAATCCCTGGGAATACGCTGCCTCAAACTGTCCTTGAGGAATGGAGTTTAATCCACCCCGGACGATCTCAGCCATAACCGCACTGGTAAACAGCGTAAATGCCAGTATTCCGGAATACATTGGGGCATCAAATGGTTCCGGCATCCGCACCATAAATCGAATGGCTAATACCCATAAAAGATTAGGCGTATTCCTGAAAATCTCTATATAGGTCACACTCACTGCCTTTAATGCTTTATTTCCGTAAGTACGAAACAGGGCAAGTATCGTTCCGAATATCGTACTTAGTATAATGGATATCAGCGCCACATAAAGTGTTACTCCCAATCCTCTCAGCATATATAATATATTACCTTGTGTAAATACTGAATGGAATGCATTTATAAATTCATTCATCTTATGCTTCCCCCTTTCCTATATCATAGGCTGAGAGCAAAGCCGTATAGTCCTTCGGATGCGGGGTTGCTCCAAACCTTTTCTCCAGATATCCCGATAATCTGGCAAGCGGAAAACAGATGATAAAGTATAAAACGCCTACTACCAGATAAGCAGGTCCATATGCCAGTGTACTGGAGGCAAAGGAATCGGCCTGATACATCAGATCGCCCCCTGCAATGATTGCCAGAATTGAGGTGTTTTTAATCAGATTAGCGGCTATATTCGTCAAAGGAGGCAGCATTACTTTTAACGCCTGAGGCAGTATAATGTGTCCCATGATTTGAACGTAGTCAAAGCCCTGAGAAAGTGCCGCTTCTGACTGCCCTTTTGGTACTGCCATGATTCCTGTCCTTACTACCTCAGACATATATGCACCATGGTAAATACCAACGCCTATGATACCGATTGTTTTAACCGGAATCGTAATTCCCATATAGGGAAATGCATTATACATAAAAAACACCTGTACCAGTAATGGTGTATTCTGAAAAAATTCCACATAGACGCGGGCTATGCCCCTTAAAATCCTGTTATGGCTTGTGGAAAGAACGCCAAATATAACACCCAGAGCCAATGATAGAATCAGTCCTATTATGACAATATATAAGGTCGTGCCAAACCCCTGAATAAAGGGACCGAAATTATGAAATAATTTCTCCCACTTTTCTGCTGAAAATGCATTCATGAATCCAACCCCCATTTCTCCATAAGCTTATCCAACGCTCCGTCTGCCTTCATCTCAGAAATAGCTTCATCTGCTTTTTCAGCTAATTTTGTATTTCTCTTAGCAATTGCAATACCATATTCCTGGGGTGAGAATTCGTCGGGAAGTAGCATCAGTGTATCATTTAAGTAACCACTCAGGATAGAACCATCCACAGAAAAACAGTCCACACGGCCGGAATCCAACGCCGCCCTGATTTCCGGGTAGCTTGAAAATTCACTGAACTTCAAAGTAATACCTGCTTCATCTGCAGCCTGCTGAAGTGACTGCTTCGTGGTTGCAGATTGCGAAACTCCAATCACCTTACCATCCAGCCCTTTGAAATCTTCAATACCTGATGATTTTTTTACCATCAGCTTCACATGATCTGTATAATAAGGCTGAGTAAAATTGTAGGTTTCTTTTCTTTCATCTGTTATCGTAAATGTAGCGGCTACCATATCCAGCTCTCCTGTTTCCAGAAGCGGTCCTCTTGTTTTGGCCGTTACAGCCTCAAGTTCAACCTTTACATCTTCACCAAAAACTCTTTTGGCAATTTCTTTTGCCACATCAATTTCAAAGCCTTCATATTCACGTGTATCAATATTCATTAAACCGAAATTCGGAACATCGTTCTTGCAGCCGATTTTTATTGCCTTCTTGTCTAATATAGCGTCCCCATCTGCATTTCCACATCCTGTCATTACAATTATAATCAGCAGTGCAGACAACAGTATGGAGGATATTTTTTTTGTTTTCTTCATAGCCTCTCTCCTTTTAAATCCTGTTATGAATACAGGAAACCTGCCACTGGCAGCTTTCCTTGCATACTTTGGCACCCAGAGTGTATCCAAAAATACACTTTAACGGATAATTTTACTTAAAAATGCTTTCGTTCTTTCATTCTCAGGATTTTCAAAGAAATGGTCAGGAGTACCCTCTTCAAGGATGACGCCTCCATCCACGAAGATAACACGGTCAGCGACCTGTCTGGCAAAACCCATTTCATGCGTAACGATCACCATAGTGAAATTCTTTTCATGAGACAAATTAACAATAACATCCAGAACCTCTTGTACCATCTCGGGATCCAATGCGGAAGTTGGCTCATCAAACAGAATCACTCTGTTTTTCATGGTCAGTGCACGGGCAATCGCTATACGCTGCTGCTGTCCGCCGGAAAGATTCTGCGGATATGCGCCCGCCTTATCTTCCAGTCCCACCTTTTTCAGATATAACATGGCAGTTTCAATTGCTTCTTTCTTATTAACATTCTTTAGCTTTGTGGGTCCCAGAATCAAATTATCAAGAACGGTCAGATGTGGGTATAAATTAAACTGCTGGAAGACCATGGCACTGTGCATCTTATTGATAAAGGCACGGTTCTTTTTGGTTAGTTCATGTGTATGGATAAAGACTCTTCCCGATGTTGGCTCCTCCAGACAATTCATTAAGCGAACCAGCGTACTTTTTCCCGATCCGGAAGGACCTATAATAACTACTTTTTCTCCCTCTTTTACATGAAGGTTGATTCCCTTCAATACCTCGGTGCTGCCGAAGCTTTTGTGTACATTTTCTAATCTAATCAAATTCAGTACCTCCTTCTCTCCTTCTTATATATGCCATACAGAAAACCTGCCACTGGCAGCTTTCCTTGCATACTTTGGCATTTATAGTAAAAAAGCGCCACCCAATGCTTCAGCAGCACGGAAAGCGCTTTTCCAGCCATGAGTAAAAATAATACTATTATTTTACTATTATACAAAAAACTTGTCAATTAGAAAAAATATTTCTTATGACATATCTGCCTTGTACTTCCAGTATTCCCTTATCACACAATTCTTATTTAAGCAGCTTTTACTGGATTAAATTATCTTTCAGCCATGTCTCTGCCAGTGAAATCCAGGACTGAACCGGTTTACAGACCATTCTTCCATCCGATGAGGATGTAATTTCATCTGCAAGTGACAGCCCATGGCCTCCTGTGGGATATATATGAAGTTCCAGATTGACACCTGCTTTTCGAAGTGCTGCCGCAAGCATTAATGAATTTTCCACCGGAACTACATCATCGGTAAACGTATGCCATAAAAAGGTCTTTGGAAAGTCTTTATCCACGATTCGCTCAATCGATAATTCATCACGGCGCTTAGGGTAATCTTCCCCCAAAAGGCTTCGAAAGCTGCCTTCATGCATATATTGTGCCTCTGCAGTAATTACCGGATAGCACAAGATTAATCCGGCAATCTTCAATGTATCCGGATTCGTCTCCAGGCCTTCTGTGAGAAAGCACTTGTTCCAGGATGCTCCATAGGTTGCCGCCAGATGTCCTCCCGCTGAAAAACCCATTACATATATTTTTGCAGAATCAATATTCCATGACATTGCATGCTTCTTTGCAGTTTTCACGGCTTCAGCTACTTCAAAAAGTGCTGTCGGATATCTGGAAGGAGCGGTTGAATATCTAAGCACACCGACATGAAATCCCATAGCGAGAAATTTCATTGCCACAGGTTCCGCCTCACGGTCACTGGTCATCTCATATCCTCCACCCGGACAGATTAAAATCATAGGCCGCATAAGACTTTTCTGAAACTCCTCTGAAACATCCAGAATGTACATGCAAAGTCTGGCATAGTCTTGGGAACCGTCTTTATGTATTGCTATTTCTTTGTATTGCATCACATGCCTCCTCATTGAGTTTATAAATATCTAAATTGTATTGCATATTGACAGTATAACATACCGCAACCTACGGCTGCAATAAAACTTAAAAACAAACAAATATGGGTCTCACAGACATTTCTTTCTGGAAGACCGTTCTCTTCTGGGCTGCCTCTTCCGTTCTGTCCGAAGTGTGAGGAAATTTAACCTTTTTGAACAAGAGACATATACTATTATAAAAAATGTATGGATGGTGAATTATGGAAACAAAAAGTTATTCAATTTCACTTTTTGGACTTGATCCCCAATATTATACAAATGCTACGATTGGGGATATTTGGAATGTGGCTGCAAACAAAGTTTACGAAGAAACTGGTATTAGCATTACAGGAGAGGTTCATGAAAGATATTTTGTAAGTCCAGAAATGGGAAGTCTTAATGGAAGTACTATTTTTATGGTTGAAAGCAAAAAAGTTCCCAATGAAGTAGCAACTGACGCAGATTATTTGAATGCATATAGAGCGGTTATTGAAGAGGTTAGGGAGAGATTGGGATATCCCAATATGAGTCTTACAGTAGAAGAAATTGATATTGCCTATTTTGAAGCAATTTGATATGAAACAAGTGTAAAAAATTGCCTATAATCCAAAGTTGTTGAAAAGCACGAGTTATATTTCCACGCAGCAAAAAAATCCAACAGGTTCTACTCTATTATCAGGTAGTCACATTTCTCTTAAATAATCCGCACACCAGAATATCACTTCACCAATCCTGTAAAGCTCTGACTCCTTACTTACGGTACGCCAAAGCATCTTATATCTGTAATAGCACTCTTCCAGTTTTCTGGCAGTTTCAAGTGAAGATTCTTTCAGGTCTTTTCAGAGGGATTAATCCTTTACCCCGACTTTCAGTCGGAAGCACATTTATGTGCGAACCCACCCGCTTTAGCGGGTGGTAGTTTAGTTTTATTAGAGCAATAACATAAAAAACCAGCAGATTCACTCCCAGTTCTTATAATTCTGTATTTTTTAAAGATAACCGTGCTCCCTGACTTCCATCTTCAAACAGATATTGCTGGCTGTCACCCGTATTCGGTGAAAGATTCTGGCTATTCAGTTTCCGGTATTGTTTTGGACCAATATGAAAGCGCTTTTCAAAGGTATAGGAAAAATGCTGTCTGCTGTTAAAGCCCACCTGAAAAGCAATATCCGTCACTTTCATACTGCTGTTCTTCAGAAGAAAGCAGGCCTGTTCAATTCTCAGATTGTTCACGTAAGTCATAATTCCACATCCGATATTCCTGGAAAAAAGATTCTGAAGATAGGAAACATGAATCCCGGAATTCTCTGAAACAACCCCGGCATTCAGTGATTCACACAGATGCTCTTTTATAAATTCCTTTGCTCGTTTTAAGTATAACGTACCCATAATACCCCCAATTTTCAGGGCACATCCGGAACATTCAATTAACATCCGCTGAAACAGTAGTTCCAGCAGATACGTTTCATCTTCCCCACATTCCAGTTCACCGATCAGATCTTTTAGCGCGTAACCCATCTTACACTGGTCATCCAATACAAGAATTTGTTTTCCGGCACATAAAAAGCTTTGAAATGCAGAGCTTTTAGCACTCAGTTCTTTCAGATTAATCCCTCCTGGAATCGTGGAACAACGAAATTCATAGTTCAAGAGCGTGCAGGAAGCGGATACTTCAAGGCGATGAGGTACGCCGGTATCTAAAAAAATAAACTGTCTGTCACTTAAGCTCACCGCCCCCTGTCTGGTTTCCACTGTACAGCAGCCATCCACAACATACATAATTTCACATCTGTCATGCCAATGCATATCCATATGGAATTCTTTCAGATGCAATGCATAATAGGCAACAGGCGCAGCATATATATTTTCTTTCCGGTAAATGCTCATGTTTAAATCCCCCGGCTGATTTTTTGATTCTTAAGCAAGCGTTTATACAATTTATCATACCACACCCCAGTCAGGTTTTACAGCAATAAATACTATAATCTATTGCATTTTAATGGAACAGGTGTGAAAACCTGTCACATTTTATAGCATCTTATTCTATAATCAATCTATAAAAAATGGAAAAAGAAAGGACAGATCATATGAATTTTAAAATTGCTTTTATCGGTGCAGGCAGTCTGGTATTTGCAAGGACTCTCTTTACGGACATTATGTCCGTACCCGAATTCCGGGATATTGATATTGCATTTACCGATATTAATGCTGACAATCTCCAAAAGGTTACAGAACTGTGTCAAAGAGATTTGGAGGCAAATGGAATCTCCACCCGGATTCAGTCCACCACCAATCGCAGGGAAGCATTTAAGGGGGCAAAGTATATCATTAACTGTGTCCGTATCGGGGGACTGGAAGGATTTGAAACCGATATTGATATTCCACTGCGCTATGGGATAGATCAATGCGTCGGAGATACCTTATGCACCGGAGGAATTATGTATGGACAGCGGGTAATTGCTGCCATGCTGGATTTTTGTAAAGATATCAAAGAGGTGGCAGAGCCCGGCGCGATCATGCTCAATTATTCCAATCCGAATGCCATGGCTACCTGGGCCTGCAATAAGTATGGAGGTGTCAGAACGATCGGTCTTTGTCACGGAGAAATCCATGGAGAGCATCAGATTGCAGAGGTACTTGGCATTCCTCATGAAGAACTCGATTTTACCTGCGCCGGAATCAATCATCAGACCTGGTATATCTCCATAAAGCACCATGGAGTTGAGATGCTGGACAAGCTTCTGTCCGCCTTTGAGGCACATGAAAAGTATAAGGAAGAGGAAAAAGTAAGAATTGATATCTTGAAGAGATTTGGCTACTATTCGACAGAGTCCAATGGACATTTGTCCGAATATGTATCCTGGTATAGAAAACGTCCTGATGAAATCCGCAGGTGGATTAATCTCGACAGCTGGATTAATGGGGAAACCGGAGGATATCTCCGTGTCACACGTGAAGAACGTAACTGGTTTGAGACCGATTATCCGAAGCTTTTAAAAGAGCCGCCCAAGGTATTCGATGGTTCAGACCGCGGTCATGAACATTGCTCCTATATCATTGAATCGCTGGAGACGAGCCGTATGTATCGGGGTGATTTTAATGTCATGAATGAAGGGTGCATCACGAACCTGCCCTATGAATCAGTTGTGGAAGTCCCCTGTTATGTAGACGGCAATGGTATCTCCGTTCCCAAAGTTGGTGATCTTCCTTTGGGATGTGCGGCCGTATGCTCACAATCTATCTGGGTTCAACGTCTTGCTGTTGAAGCTGCCGTATCCGGTGATGTGAATTTATTGAAGCAGGCAGCACTCATGGATCCCCTGACCGGTGCAGTATGCAATCCCCCTGAAATCTGGCAGATGATTGACGAAATGCTTGTGGCACAGGAAGAATGGCTTCCCCAGTATACAGAAGCCATTGCCAGGGCTAAAGACACCCTTTCAAAAGGGAACCTGATCCCCACGAATCACGACTACAGAGGTGCTGTCCGTCTGAGAGAAAAAACACCTGAGGAAGTGGCTTCAGAAAGAGAAAAGAGAACGATTACGGCCTCTTGATTATCTGCCATCCATCGAACAAACATTCCGATAATATGTTTGCTTTATGTAATAATTTCTGTTATAATAAGTAAAACAATTCTATTGAAGCTTATTTAAAGCAGAAACAATCCGGGAGGAATTTTTACATATGGCTTATGGCAAGATCAGCAAAAAGCAGCAGGAAATTTTGGATTATTTAAAAAATACGATTATCACCCGTGGTTTTCCGCCTTCTGTACGGGAAATCTGCAGAGCAGTTGATTTGAAATCAACTTCATCTGTACACGCGCATCTTGAAACATTGGAAAAGAATGGTTTTATCCGCAGAGACCCCTCTCTTCCGCGTGCAATTGAAATTACGGATGAGGAGTTCAACCGTACGCGCATAGAACAATTTGAAAGTGGGGAACCTACACCGGAGCTGGAACTGGTTCAGGTTCCGGTGCTTGGTACCGTTGCAGCAGGTCAGCCCCTGCTGGCAGTGGAGAATATCACTGAATATATGCCCATACCCGTTTCTCATCTCCCAAATGCGGAAACATTTTTACTCCAGGTAAAAGGAGAAAGCATGATTAATGCCGGCATCCTGAGTGGTGACTTTGTATTGGTTGAAAAGAGGACCACAGCATCGAATGGTGATATGGTAGTTGCTATGGTAGATGATTCTGCTACTGTAAAAACCTACTTTAAAGAGAATGGATATTACAGGCTTCAACCTGAGAACGACACGATGGATCCAATTCTGGTATATGGGGAACTTCAAATTCTGGGAAAGGTGATTGGAGTCTTTCGATTTTTCAGATAATCTTGAAATAAGCAGCGGCCCGAATGATTTATGTTCATTCGAGCCGCTTTCTTCGCAGTATTTATATTTTCTCTTTTTCCACTACTTTCCCATCCCGCCAGATACGTTCCAAATCATAAAACAACCGGTTTTCCTCATCAAATATATGAAGGACGATATCACCATAGTCAATCAGAACCCAATTTGCATTCTGATACCCTTCAATCTGTTTCGGCTCATAACCGGCCTTGCTTAACGCCTCTTCTACATTATCGGACATAGCCTGTACCTGATTACGGTTTGTACCACTTGCAATAATAAAATAATCTGCAAGGGTAGATATATGCTCAATGTCGATAATCTTTATATCAGCGGCCTTTTTATCTTCCAGGGCTTCAATTGCAATTCGTGTCATTTCTTTTGATTGATTCATCTAAAATACCTCATTCTTCTCTGCTATTATGATAATTACTGTAGTATAGATAGGCTTCTTCTGTGGTATCATCCATGGAATTTGGCTTCTCCTTCAAAAACCGGATTGTGTCTTTCAGAATATGATACATGCATTCGTTCATATCCTGAAAAGCCAGTTTTCTGATTTCTGCAAGATTGGGAGCCTGATTCCGTCCAGGTTCAATATAGTCTGCAATATAGATAATTTCTTCCAGCTCCGACATATCCTGTTTCCCTGTTGTATGCCAGGTGATGGCACTTAAGATATCGGGATCGGTAACACCATATTCAGCTTTAGCCAGATACGCCCCGAGTTTTGCATGCAGCAAGGAAGGATTTTCAGCTTCAAAAGACGATACCGGGATCTGGAACTTTTTGCATAATACCAGCTTTTTTCTGTCAGGGATACATTTTGCACAATCATGAAGCAAGCCCGCAGTCTGGGCCTTATGAATGTCGAGAGCGTGAGCCATAGCCAGTGCCGAGGCTGTATACATAACACCTTCCGTATGCAGAAACCGCTTTTTATCCAGTTTTCTCTTCAAACGATTTTCTATTCTTATCAAGTCGTATCTTGGAGCGTCCATCTTCTATACCTCGTAAATCTTGTTTTTCATAATATATCTTTGCACTTCTTCAGGCAGATAATACCTGGTCGTCTTATGACTTCTTATCCAACTGCGTATAGTCTTGGATGCGATGTCTAAATTTGGTGTATCCAGTTTCAGGAAACAACCGTGAAACTGGTTCCTGCGTTCTTCAAGAACTTTGTCAAATGTCTCGGAACTAATCTGGTTTCTGGTCGCAACCACGATATTACAGGCATCCGCTATCCGCTGAGGCTCCCTCCAGGTATCAAAATCAAACAAGGAGTCAGCTCCGATTATAAAATAGAAGTCTGCCTCAGGATAAACCGTGGTTAAACGCTCCAATGTACGATAGGTATAACTATATCCATCTTCATTCATCTCTTCCAGAGACAGGACAAAATGAGGATTCGAGGCAATAGCCATCCTCACCATCTCTGTTCTCTGCGCATCACTGGCACATCCTGCCCTGTTTCTCTTGTGAGGAGGATTCCCGGCCGGCATAAACCATACCTCATCCAGTCCAAATTGTTCGTATGCTGCCTCCCCCAGTATCAGATGTCCGATATGAATAGGATCAAAAGTTCCTCCCATGATTCCGATTCTGTTTTTCATAGGCGATTCAATTCTGCCGTTATTTTGGCAGTTCAATTTTCCTTTTCTCTTTTTTTCCTTCTTTATAAAGAACGATTTTCTTCCCGATTACCTGCACAACCTGCGATCCGGTGCGCTCTGCCAGCATCTGAGCCATAGTTTTTGGATCCTCCATACAGTTTTGAAGAACACTGATTTTAATCAGTTCCCTTGCTTCTAATGCCTCTGCCGCAGATGTAGTGAATTCTGGTGTCAGTGCAGATTTTCCAATCTGCAGAACCGGATCTATATTCATCGCCAATCCTTTTAAATAAGCTCTTTGCTTACTTGTCATATAATTATCTCCTCATAGTAACCTTATTTATAATAATCAAATTGAAGGCCATACATCTGTACAGTATCTCCTTCAAGAATTCCGGCGGATTCCAGTTCCTCCAGAATACCACTATCCTTCAGAAATTTCTGGAAAAACACAAAGCCCTTTTCAGAATCCAGATTTGTGTAACCCAGCATCTTTTCAATTCTTGGGCCTTCCACGATAAAAAGATGCTCGTTCTCCTCATCCTGTGTAACCGTAAATGGAAGCTCCTCAATCATTAATTCATCCTCCGGGAAGAATTCCTGCTCAAAAACCATCTTTTCCTGTGGAAGCGTATCGAGAAGCTCCTGCACATAATATAAAAGCTCCTTTACTCCCTTTCCGGAGACAGCGGATACAGGAAATACCCGAATTCCCTGGGATTCAAATTCATTTTTCAGCTTTTCTATCGGGTCGGGTTCACCCTCTTCCACATAAATTGCATCGATCTTATTGGCTGCAATCACCTGCGGACGTGCGGCAATTTCCGCATTATAGCTTTCCAGTTCTTTGTTAATCTTATAGATATCTTCCACCGGATCTCTGCCCTCTGTCCCTGCGGCATCTACAAGATGAATCAATACTCTGGTTCTTTCTATATGCCTTAAAAACTCATGTCCCAGGCCAACACCTTCCGATGCACCTTCAATCAGGCCGGGAATATCCGCAATTACGAATCCCTTACAGCCTTCCAGATCCACCACCCCGAGATTTGGGTGAATGGTGGTAAAATGATAATTGGCAATTTTCGGATCCGCATTTGTCACTCTGGAAAGTAACGTCGACTTCCCTACATTTGGGAATCCAACCAGACCCACGTCTGCTATCACCTTCAGTTCCAACACAATCTCCAGTTCCTGGGACGGTTTTCCAGGCTGCGCATACTTGGGAACCTGCATGGTCGCTGTGGCATAATGCATATTTCCATTGCCTCCCTGACCGCCCCTTAAGACAACCTGGCGGCTGTTCCCCTCTGACATATCTGCAATTACTTTACGGCTTCCAGCCTCCATAATTACGGTACCTTCCGGCACTTTTAATACAATATCCCGGCCATTCTTCCCGTGACATCTTTTTTTTCCACCCTCCTCGCCATCCTGGGCGTGGAACTTCCTCTTATATCTAAAGTCAACAAGGGTATTCAGCCCTTTATCTACTTCAAAGATGACATCGCCGCCTTTACCGCCATCTCCTCCATCCGGACCGCCATTAGGCACATATAATTCCCTGCGGAAACTCACATGCCCATCTCCTCCCTTGCCGGACCGGATGATAATCCTGGCTCTGTCTGCAAACATAAAAATCCTCCTGTTTTTCTTCGCTCCTCACAGTTGCCCGCAAAAAACTCTATACATAAAAAGATATACTTAACAATAGTCTATCCAATCTACCTAATTATACTAGAAAAGATTCACAAATACAAATATTTAAATGAAAACTTTTCCGGCGGCAACCAAACAACGGCCCCAAATCCTGAGGATTTGAAGCCGCCATATGCTTATTTATTCAGCTACCGGAAGAACAGAAACCTGTTTTTTGTCTCTTCCTTTTCTCTGGAATCTTACAACACCGTCTGCAGTTGCAAACAGAGTATCGTCTTTACCGCGTCCAACGTTTTCACCTGGATGGATCTTGGTTCCGCGCTGTCTGTAAAGAATATTTCCAGCTTTTACAAACTGTCCGTCAGCTCTTTTTGCGCCCAGTCTCTTAGATTCGGAATCTCTGCCATTTCTGGTAGAACCGACTCCCTTTTTATGAGCGAAAAATTGAAGGTTCATCTGTAACATGGTTTTACACCTCCTCGAAAATGATATCAATAAAATTACGGTTTGTTTCATCATCTTCAATTCCCTGAAGTCCAAGAATCAGGGATCTTATTAATAAATCGGCCTCTTTCGAATGACTGCCCTCCATGGAAAATCTGATACATGCCGAATCCTCGTCCGCATCCACGGTAAAATCATCTTCTGTAAAAGCTTCTATCGAGTTAATGGCATTCGTCACCAGTGCGCTGATGGCAGAACATATAATATCCTCGCCTTTATCTGCAAAACCTGCGTGACCCTCTACCGTAAAACCAACATATTCTAAATCTGAATTCTGATAAAACGTTACTTTCGTCATACATGCACCTGTTAAGCGTTGATTTTATCAATCTTAACTTGTGTATACTGCTGTCTGTGACCGTTCTTCTTGTGGTAACCGGTTTTTCTCTTGTACTTGTAAACCACAACTTTTTTTGCTTTTCCGTTCTTTACGACGGAAGCAGTTACGTTGGCATCGGCTACTTCAGATCCAACTTTGAGTCTTTCGTTGTTTACTGCAAGTACATTGTCAAATGTAACAGTTTCACCAGCTTCAACACCAAGCTTTTCTACGTTAATGATATCGCCTTCGGCTACTTTGTACTGTTTACCACCTGTTGCAATAATTGCGTACATATGGCACACCTCCTATTATCATTACTCGCCGGATTCGGTGGTCGCTCAAAAGACAACACTTTTACCTCTCCGTGCGGCATACTTGTAAATCATAACAGAGCTTTACAAAAATGTCAATAAAATCAAAAATTTTTTTCTATATCGCAGGCTTTTTTGAACAGGCAACCGCCAGAATTCCCGGTCCCGTATGACATACGATACTTAAAGCCAACAGCGATTCGCTGATTTCCATATCCGGGAAAGCATCCTGTACCTCCGCACGCCAGGCTTTTACAGCCTCGTCCTGGCCGTAAGAGTATGCAATCTGCATGCTCATGTGCCCCTTTGAAAGTGGCTCCGCAAATCGATTCTGCATATCTTTTTTCATAGCTTCCAGCATGACTTTTCTGGCCTGTCTGACTCCCCTCACCTTGGCATATGCATCCAGCTTGTCTCCCTGGATGGTCAGAACCGGCTTCAGGTTCAACACAGTGCCGATCATAGCAGCCGCAGGAGTGATACGTCCCCCTTTTTTCAGATATTGCAAAGTATCAACCATCAGATAGATACTGGCCTCCATAGCATTCTTTTCTAAAGTTTCTTTAATCTGTTTCCCGGTCCGTCCTGCTTTGGCAAGACTTAAGGCATCCAGAACAGACTGGCGCTGGGTTACGGATATTCGTTTATTATCAACTACAAATACACGGTTATCAAAATCTGCAGCCAGAGCCATGGATGTTGCGCAGGAAGCGGAGAGGCCGCTGGACATAGGAATATAGATAATTTCTTCATGCTCTTTCAGGAGGTCCTGCCACAGGTCCATCACATCTCCCGGCGATGGCTGGGAAGTAGAGACAGAAACTTCTTGTTTAAGAAAGTCGTAAAACTCCGCCTGGCTCAGATCAATCCCCTCAAAATGTATGTTTTCATCAATAAAAAATGGCATCGGAAGTACAACGATACCAAGCTTTGTTGCCTCTGCCTGTGTAATCCCACTATTACTGTCGGTTACAATTGCTATGTCCGGCATAAAATTCCTCCTTAAAGTAAATACTCTTGACCCCTGTTTTAACCCTGGTATCATCATACCACAAAAAAACATTTTCGGAAAGCTACAAAATCTCCTGCAAACATTTCCTGGTTTTTCGTCTGGTGACTTCCACAATCTGAAGTTTCGTCATATCGGCTACAACAGCCAGCGACGGATCCTGTTTCAGATACTCTGCCAGCATCTGTATCACTTTCTGTCTGTGTTCCCTGCTTTTCATATTGATAAAATCAATAAGAATAATACCGGATAGCTGGCGCAGACGCAGTTGATATGCAATTTCGCGAACCGCTTCCAGATTTATGCCAAGGTGCATATCTTCGGGGTTTCTATGCATTTCCGCTTTTCCGGAATTCACATCTATGGCAATAAATGCTTCTGTATGCTGGATAACCAGAAAAGCACCGGATTTCAACCAGACTTTTTCCTTCAAAGCATCTTCCAGGACCTTCTCCAGACGGTAACACTTATACATGGGAAACATAGAATCCTCATAAAAGCGAAGAATGCCATGTGATACCTCAGGATATCTGCTCAGATAATGCTCCAGTTCCTGATACTCCCCGGGCTGATCCGTAACAATTTCTTCCAGCTTTTCTACCGGTAAGCTCTGGATCAGTGTCTCCCACTGAGGTAAAGCCTTTTTGACACAGGAAAAACAGGTACGGGAGATTCCGTATTCCAGAACTTTCTCACATGTTTTGCGTAGTTCCTGATATTCTGCTACAATCTGCTCATCCGAAGCATTGGCAGCATTTGTTCGCACAATAATACCAATCGCTTCTTCCTTAAGAGGAGACAGCAGTGCCTTTAAACGCTGCTTTTCATTAAAACCCAGCTTCGAAGAAACCCCCAGACCGGTTTCTCCGGTAGTTAATACAAGATATTTTCCTGTGAAATTCAGGTTAGCCGATACGGAAGGCAATTTTTCCTTAAGTGCTTCCCTGGATACCTGTACAAGCAGTTCGTCCCCTCCCTTAGGCTCCCCTTCCCTTCCCGGCATTTTATAAACCGGATGCCGGCATTCTTTTAGGGGAAGAAAGCAGACCTTCTCCTTACTTATCCGAACGAACGCGGCTTTAAGATCCTTTGCGACCCGCTCAACCTTTCCCACGTAAATATTGCCCAACAGGGGTTCTTCTCCCTGTTTTTGTACATATAAATCCACAATTCTGTTCTTCTCTGAAAGTGCTGCTACATGCAGCGTTGTATTTTTATAAGGCATCTGTGTAATTAATATTTTACTCAATCTCTTCACCTAAACGTTCTAGAGATACCAGATTATCCTCTGTTTCGTCAACTGAATTGGCATATATTTCGATTCTGTGAATCATCAGTGCATATTCCTCCAGCTGGTATCCCAGATAAGAAGAGAGTGCCTGCATCACCATTTCCGGTTTCAAATTTTTCACACTCCCACTGGAAAGCTTCATGAAGATACCATTTCCCCGAATCTCCATCCGATAAATCCAGGGGCGGATATCCACTTCCTTTTCCCCTTTTTTCGTCTGCTTTATACAAAGAATCTCTTCCTGTGCAAGAAAATCATCAAGTTGATCCTTCCAGCCTTCGGGAAATTCTTTCCCCTCTCGAAAAGTGACAAAATAATCTGCCGCAGCTACCAATGCCATGGCATTCGAGGACTTTTCTTCCGGAATCCGGTGGATACTGACAATATGCATGCCCTCCACCATAGCTTCATTCATGCACCGTTCCATTTCTGCTGAGGATTCCGCTGAGCGCAGTTCCATATCGAAATATTCTCCCTCACTGGTCACCCCTACACCTAATGGTGCTGCAAATGACATAATCATATGTGGACTATAGCCTTCAGAATATGCGATATCAATCTTTGCCCTTCGCACTGCCTTTTGAAAATATCGCATGATATCCAGGTGTCCGATGAACTTCATGGATCCAGTCTTCGTAAATTTGACTCTAACCTTCATAGCAGACACCTCCTCCATAGTTTTTGCCACCGCAGCCGGAACATCTCATCCTGCAATTCGGTGTGACGTTTCCCTCTTTAGCAGCCGTCCATTCCCGCGCCAAAAACTCCTTTGTTACACCGATGTTGATGAAATCCCAGGGAAGTATCTCCGCTGTACTGCGTTCTCTTGTGGTATAAAAACTCGTATCAATTCCGCAGGATGCAAAGGCTTCCTTCCAATACTCCTCTTTAAAATACTCACTCCACGAATCGAAGACAGCCCCATTTTCATATGCCCTCCATATGACTGGCCCCAGCCTTCTGTCTCCACGGGCCAGAATTCCCTCCAGTACGGTAACATCGGCCTCGTGGTAATTATATTTGATACTTTTCTGGTTTATCTGAGCACGAACTTCTTCCTTTACGATTTTGGCTTTTTCCAGAAACTCATCCTTCGTATTCATAGCAGCCCACTGGAAGGGGGTAAATGGCTTTGGAACAAAGAAGGAACTGCTGGCCGTTATCTGACATTTTCCATTTCTCTCTTCTTTTGGAATCTCATAATAACGCTCTGCAATCTTCTGAGAAAGCCAGGCAATCCCTTTGATATCTTCTTCTGTTTCAGTAGGCAGCCCCAGCATAAAGTAAAGCTTCACCTTTGTCCAGCCGCCTGCAAAAGCTTTTCCGGCACCCTCCAGAATGTCTTCCTCCGTCAGCCCCTTATTGATGACATCCCTCATCCGCTGGGAACCTGCCTCCGGAGCAAACGTCAGAGAGCTTTTTTTAATATCTTGGACTTTGCTCATAACATCCAGTGAAAACGCATCAATTCGAAGAGAAGGCAGCGAGATGTTCACCCCTCTTTCATTACAAATATCAATCAGATGATTGACAAGCTCCGGAAGATCCCTGTAGTCGGAAGAGCTTAAAGAGCTTAAAGAAATCTCTTCATGACCGGTGGCATCAAGCATGGTTTTGGCTATCTCAATTAAGTCTTCCCAGTTTCTCTCCCGCAGCGGCCGATATAACATACCTGCCTGACAGAAACGGCATCCCCGGATGCAGCCACGTTGAATCTCCAACACTACACGGTCCTGTGTGGCCTTAATAAAAGGTACCACCGGTTTCTCCGGAAATGGAGCATTTGGAAGATCCATCACAATCTGCTTTTCAATCACTGCTGGAACCCCTTCTCGGTTGGGCAGGAAGGATGCAATCGTGCCATCTGTCCGATAAGCAACATCATAAAAGGAAGGAACATAAATTCCTTCGATTTTAGCAGCTGTAAGTAAAAAATCCTCTCTGGTTCCACCTGCTTTTTTATTTGCTTTGTAAGCATCCAGAAGTTCATCATAAACTGTCTCACCATCACCGATGTAGAACAGATCAAAGAAATCCGCCAGTGGTTCCGGATTATAGGTACAAGGCCCCCTCCGATAACCAGAGGCTCATCTCCGGTCCGGTCTTTTGCAAGGATCGGGATATGGCTTAAATCCAGAATCTGGAGAATGTTGGTGTAACACATCTCATATTGAATCGTGATACCCAAAAAGTCAAAATTATTGACAGGCTCCTGAGATTCCAGCGCAAAAAGCGGAATCTGTTCCTCTTTCATAATCTGACCCAGGTCAGGCCAGGGGGAATAGACTCTTTCACACCATACATCCTCTCTTCTGTTAAACATATCATATAAAATCTGGATACCCAGATGTGACATACCAATTTCATATACGTCCGGAAAACACATGGCAAAGCGCACATCCACCTTGCCCGCGTCCTTAGTT
Source organism: Novisyntrophococcus fermenticellae (assembly GCF_018866245.1). Classification (GTDB taxonomy): domain Bacteria; phylum Bacillota; class Clostridia; order Lachnospirales; family Lachnospiraceae; genus Novisyntrophococcus; species Novisyntrophococcus fermenticellae. The sequence goes on along the minus strand of NZ_CP076458.1, from coordinate 1,610,723 downwards.
ACTGAATTGACCTCATTGCCGATATAGCGTGCAGGCTTCTCAATCTGCATCAGTATCTCATCGCTTAACGCTAATTTTCGCATGTTCTTACCCTTTTCTAACATTTTGTGAAACACATATTTGCATTGTATACAAATAAAGATTATAACATGGGTTGCATACGTAAACAACTGTTAACTCATTTAAGATAGCGTAAACTATATTCTTTCCAATTTTATTGACCTCCATATTTTCCCAAGTACATTTTTTCTGCCACATCCAACTCAGACGAAAATTTGTCCAGGTTATAATTCTTCATTTCAGTGTAGACAACATCCTCAATAAACGTTTTATAATATTCATCGACACTTTTACAGACCTTATCCCCCACTTTATCTTTTCCATTCTTAAATTCAATTTGTTTATCCAAATATAGTTTGTTTGTAATTGTAATATAACGGATAGACTCCTTATATTTCTCTGCCAACTGCTGAAGTGTTATTCCTGCATCTTCTAAATCTTTTTCGTATTCTATATATTCTTCAGAGTTCAGAGTATCGGATACGTACTTATTTATAACAGAAGACAGTTCAGCATCGGAAATGTCATAATCAGACTGTAATGCATATTGATACACCTTCATATTATGAATCATCGATTCTCTTACCTCGGTAATAGCATCCTTTTCTGTGTATTCATTATATTCTATATTCCCCCGTACGAGATATATAAATGCAAAAGGTATATCCGGAGTTTCCTGTTCCTGAGCAAGTTTTAAGCTCAATTCAAAATATTCAGGGGATATTATAGGAACGAATTGGGCATCAACTTTCTCACCATGAATATAATCATCTATAAAATCAGCATCCTTATAATAATGCTTTTCATCTGTCTTCAGGTACCATATGTCGTAATTTTCAAAAAAGTAAAAAATATCCTTTGTCCCATCTTTGTAAATAAATGTGATTGTAGGATTATACTCCTCTTTATAAAATAAGGCAGCAGACTCATCCGCACTTAAAGGGGTTGCTGATTCAAGGTTATCAATCAGTGAGGAAAGTTTATCTGCCCCATAATCCTTTGGCTTCACTCTAATTGTATTCAGTTGTATTGTATCAATACTCTCCTGCCCTGGTATCTTAATTGATTGATTCTGACTCTCCCTGGACACATCACTACAACCCGAGAAAATCAAAATTGCTAGAATGCTCGCTAACCAAATGTTTTTTTTCATCTGAATTCCTCCTATAAGGATGATTTAAAGAGCGGGTCATATACTTCTGATCTGTTATTAAAGATTATACTCTGTTCTATTAATTGACTTGAAATAGTTTGTTTGGCATAATATACAACACTTTTACTATTATTTTCATATATATTTATTAACGTCCGGTGACGGGGCATGAAATTTTAACGGCAGCTAAAGGCTATACATGCCAAAAGTCTTCTGAAATCTTTTAATTCATCTGTCTACCATCTTAATACACTTCTGCACCAAAGGGCATAAAAGCCAATTTCGCCAGCTTAAATTGCTGCAGGCCAAATGGAATTCCAACAACTGTAATACACAGCACTGCTCCCAGCATCAGGTGCTCCAGTGCCAGCGGCAGACCGGATACAATGACCCAGATGATATTTAACAGGAAGGAACCTGCTCCGCCGCCGTATCGTACTTCCTTCCCAAAGGGGAAGAAGCTAAGTCCGGCAAACTTAAAGCACTGAAGCCCAACCGGAATTCCCACAATCGTAATACACCAAAGGCAGCCTGCCAGACACCAGCTCAGTCCGCTGACCGCTCCGCCGAATACAAACCATAACAGATTTCCCAGGCACCCCATACCCTGCACCTCCTATTCGTTTATCTGTCTCTTTATGTCTTCGAGTATCATTTCCACCTGCCGAATGGCATCATCTACCTGATTTCTGGCATCCACAATCTTGCTTTGTACAAGATAGTCGGCCACCAGTCCATCAAAGAAAAAATCGGCAAACGAAAGGAAACTGCCAATCTCCATACGCAGATCTAAGAATACCTGAACATCTTTCAATTCTCTCTGAAAAATATGCAGTTCCTGTTTTGCCTGCTCCATCAGGGATACGGCGTCGTTCATTTTGGAGTGCTTTACCAGATCACTGATCAGACCTCCCCCAAGCATGTCGAAAATCCCCCAGTTTCTTGCAGAACCAAGTTTTTCTCTGGCTGCATATAGGCTCCGAAGTGCCTGTTCACCTGCTGTGAATGCCTCCTGCAGTTCTCGTTTCATAAGTTCGTTCCTCATATTTGTCCTCTCTTTCCTGTAAGCAAGCCCTGTGGCAAGTTGTCTTTTTACCTAAAACACATCAAATAGAGTGTTCCATAATATAATAGGATGTCATTATCCTGAATTATTCATCTTGACAGAAAATAGATAGTTGCTCAAAATTTTCTGTTCAAGATTGGCTAACGAATCAATCTGACTGCCACCTTTCCTAAAAAAGAGTAGACTACCCCTAGGAAGTTTGATTTTCTGTCAGATTGTCAATGTCCACCAAAACTATCATTCAAGCTTTGGATCTAAGTTCTTAATGTTAATTAGTGTTTTTATAAATTGCTCCTGATAAGGGCAGCTACTACAGAGTTTGAACTTAAGATATCGTGCTGAATGAATTAGCTTTGCAGCTATTTTAAACAGCTTTAATCGAATGGTATCTATCTGCAGTTTACGCAACTTTGCTGGTAATACAAGTCGACGAAACCAATTAAAAAGGTTATACGCCAACATACTTATTTGAAGGCGATTTGCATTGACTGTCATACTATGGCTGTTCATGGAATCCATGTTGAAACCTAGCTTGCATTCTTTAATGAAGTTTTCCATACGACCACGATTACAGTAAAATCGAATGATATCTTCATCCTTTAGTTCCATATTTGTAACGATAAAAGTGTAATGATGTGCCATTTGACCGTAAGGTTTTTCGATTTTTACTGCAACCCGCCTTGGTTGGTGCCAACTATCTGCAATGTAATTTATGCTACCATAAACCACAGCATAGTCGATTTGATTCTGGATTGTCTTTTCATAAAGTTCATGTTCGATTTCAGAAGCAAGTTTTCGCAGACGTCCATTTTCTTTTAATCGAATGGCATATGACGTTTTATTTGTTTCAAGTTTTTCATACATGAGGACATCAGCAAAGCCGCTATCACCACGAAGGAATAGGTTTGTTTCTGGATACTCATCTTGTAACTCAAGCAAAAGTGGATACAAAAAGTTAGGTGCACCTATAGTGGCTCAGTTGTCAAGACAAAAATCTAAGATTTTTATAATGAACTGATATGGTGGATAAGTGACAAGGAGTATGGGGAAGGCAGTGGAACACCCCCCAGATCCATATATGCATCAAGCTACATAGGGCAGTAGCATTGCCGGGTAGTAGCATTCAGCCGGTTTTTGATAGTCAAGGGCAGAATGACATCTTTCAAAATTATAAGTGAAAATATATCGTCCGATAGCGGCTCTGGCTTCTTTGATATTGTTATATTGTGTAAGGTACGCTTCTTCATATTTGAAGCTACGAAACCAGCGTTCAATCATGATGTTGTCAGCCCAACGGCTTTTCCCATCCATGCTTTGGCGAATTCCATTTTTCTTTAAGAATTCAATATATTGTTGACTTGTAAACTGACATCCTTGATCGGAATTTAAAATTTGTGGCTTTGCAACCTTAAAAGCCTTTTTCAAGGCATTGACAACCATTCGGGTATCAAGTGTATCATCGACTTCCCAGCCGACAATACAGCGGCTGTACCAGTCGATTACAGCAGTCAGGTACAAAAATCCATGCCGGATGGGAATATATGTAATGTCAATCGACCAAGCCTGATTAGGCTTGTCTATGACAGCATTGCGGAGAAGATAAGGGAATACCTTAGCTTGCTGCATCCGCTTCGAAAGGTTCATCTTTGGGTAGATTGGATGAATGTCCATTTCGCTCATGTAGCGGCGTGCTTTCCGGCGACCAACATGATAACCACGAAGCTTCAACTGTGCTGACATCTGCCTGGCACCCCAGGTCGGATTATCTGTGTGAAGGTGATCAATGATCTCTTTACAAGCCAGTTCTTCCTCTGATACAGGCGTTCCTTTGTAATAAATGCTGGTGCGGTTGATATCCAGGAGCTTTGCCCCGACAGAAGCAGGTAATTCTTTAGTCGTCAAAAGGTTTTGGACTAAACTTACTCTCGTAGTCAGGTCCACAAATTTCTTCAGATTTTTTTTTGAGCCAGTCAACCTGCATGGTTAACTGACCAACCTTTTTGGCATACTCCGACTTCTCTTTGCGTTCTTCTGCAAGCTTATCTTTGAGGTTTTCCTCTCGCTTGTCGTCAAATGCTGCAGAAGCGTTGTTTAGGAATTCTTTCTTCCAGTTACGGAGTAAGTTGGGTTGAATATTATTTTCAGTTGCAAGGGTATTGAGATCTTTCTCTCCCTTAAGTAACTCAATCACAAGGTCTGATTTAAATTTGGCACTAAAGTTTCTTCTTTGTCTGGACATAGCAATGAATCCTTTCTTTCATACTGATTTTAGTATATCAGATTCATTAAAATCTGTCTGGGAAAGTGTCTTAATTTATGAGACCATTATAGATTGTTGTGGTGACTTCATTTTAACAAAGAAGATGCCTTTTTTCTATATCTAGACTTCACTTTTTAGATGAAAGTAATAAGCACAAAAAACACAGTTATAAAGAGGTGTTACTAGGCACTGACTACGTCAGCGTGAATAATTCAGGATTATATATATTTTTTCTTCATACATACTTAAGTTAATATGCGTTAGTCTCTTGATTTTTTCCAGTCGTTTCAGAACAGATGATCTTTGAATATACAATTCCTTTGCAGTATGTGTAGCACTGCAGTTTTGCCGAAGATATACATCCAGTGTGTGATATAAATCTGTTTTGTGCTTCTTATCGTATTGGCAAAGAGTATTCAATGTCGGGGAAATCAGCTCCTTTGCCGGATATTTTTTTGTGCTCTCTTTGAGCATTGCTGCAAAGGCATAGTCTTTAAAGTTGTAATGCCAGAAATGTGCATGAATCTCTCTTCCGAGTTCCATAGCATCGTATGCCTGACACATGTACATATCCCAATATAAAAAACCTTTAAAAGAATTGCTGATTCCCGCTTTTGCGACATTCTCCCTCAGAAATAAGGAAAGCTGCTCATGAAACGCCGATTCATTACTCAACGTCAGATTACGAACGCAGATATAATCCATCTCATGAGAAACAACACAGCAGTCTTTGAAAAAAGTTTCTATTTTCCGGGGTACAAATTGTAGTCCCTTTGTGCTTTTAGTTTCAACTTTTCGAGTATGTTTAATTAAATATTATCCATGTTATTATAAAACAAAAAAATAGAATTGGCTACAAACTTATTAAAAGAGGAGGATTTTTATGTACTCAAAGGAAGATTTTTTGACTGCTGTCACCGATTGCATTATAAATATTCGGAAGCGGCCCCTTAGTTTGAGCCTGCAGTGCCACATAGGTTAGTCCCCGCCCAATTAACATAGTTGCCAGAGTAACGATGAACAGTGGAATTCCCAGAAGTGAGATGGAGCATTTATGAGTAAGACGGAAAAAATTTCTAAAAGCATTCTGTGTTTTTTTCGTGCTATCAGTTACCGTTGTCCTAAGCTGGTGTATAAAAACAAAAAATCCCAGCACGCTACTGTTGCATAACTCAGAAATTAATTTTCAGGATTCGGATACAGCTGTTATTGAAAAAGATAACCTGGTACTTATTGATGTTTTATTCCAACGCATCAGAAATATAAAATAAATGCAAATCCATAGGTATTTATTAATGGTGTTGATTTTAAAGTTGTATATAGCCTGTTGCCTAAACACGGCCTAAACATAGTGGCTGACAGCAGACGAAGAATATTTAATGCTGAGCATGGAGACGAGAAATATGGTAAAGTAAAACTTTTTACCAGGGAAATCATGACTACCGGCTTAGTCGGTAGTCATGATTTTTCAAAGCCCCCGCCCCCATGGGCAAATAAACATATCTTTCTGTTATTTCATAGTAGATTTCAACAAACCTGCTATCCGCTTCTTACCAGATAAAAATTTCCTGTCCGGTCAATTTCCATATCGCTTCTATAAAATAATAATCCCCATAGATAATCGAATATTCGTGTTCCTCATCATGAAACGCTCCTGTACATTTTTCCAGAATATTATCACTGTTTTCCTCCCAGTTACAACGTTTTTCATCCAGCACCTGCAGCAGTCGTATGGCTGCCTGATGATAGATATGCTTTTCATTCTGCGGAACATATTTCTCAATCTCAAGCAGCCCACAAGCCGCAATTGCAGATGCAGTACTGTCTTCGAGCCCGCATTCTTCAGGCTGTCTGAAATCCACAGGTATCAGTGCATCTGGTCCAATATTTGCAATAAAATAATTTGCCACATGTTTTGCAGTATCCAGGTAGGATTCCTTCTTCGTATGTATGTAGCTTAGTATGAATCCATAAAGTGCCCATGCCTGTCCCCTCGTCCAGGAGGAGCCTGCCGCGTATCCTTGCCCGCCGAAGGTTTCAACAAATTTTCCGGATACAGGGTCAAAGGCCACGATATGGTTTACAGAGCCATCCGGACGCACGAAGTATCTTTCTGCCATATCGGCATGTGCAGCCGCAATCTGCTGAAACCGCGAATCTTTTGTCTCTGCGTATGCCCAGTACAGCAAGGGCAGGTTCATCATACAGTCTATGATTGCCCATCCGGCTTTGCCCGCATCTCCGTTATCATTCCACGCACGGATAAATGAACCGGCCGGATTGAAACGTCCTGCAAGATTGCCGGCTGCCAGAAGTCCTCTGTTCCGTGCATCCAAATCTCCTGTAATCCGATAATCGCAAACCGCCGTTGGAAGCCATTTGAAGCCACTGTCATGGTCCATTCCCTGCGCGTCCATCAGATTACGGTCTAATTCCTTTTCATTTGACTTAGCGATATTGAGATATAACTCATTTCCTGTGGCATGATACATCTGCCACATAATTCCACCCCAGAAACCATTTGTCCACCAGCAAATCTCATCCTTGGATTTGTCGTCAAAAACCCCGTCTTTTGTTGTGTAAGGAATCTTATGTGCATTTCTCCTGGCTGTGATTTCAAGCTTTTTCTTAATTTTTTCTGATACTGCCCCTGCCCATTGTAATTCGTCCATCTTACTCTCTCCTCCGTTTTACTTATCTGCTTTCCGTCCCATACACCTCAATTTGGCTCAAGGCAGGAAATGGAGATGCATCCTCAGCTTTTATCAAACTATGTAACTTCACCCAGGTAATCTGTTTCTTTTTAAAGGATATACGATGAGGTTTCTCACTTTTTTCTAAATCCCACTTTATAAAAGAGCCATCGGAAAAACTTAATGTGACCTGTTTCCACCAGCTGTCATGGGGAAAATCTGCTCTTGTATAAAGTACAACTGTATCAGCCTCTACCGTTCTTCCAAATTCAACGGTCATCCATGCATCCTCCTGTCTGTTAATTCCCCAGGATTCATAAGGCCACTTCCCATGAGAGCGATTCTCTGTGACCCCATCAATGGCATTTCTTGCTGCAAATACAGATTCTCCCCTCGTCTCTACGTTGGCCCATGCATGTGGATAACAATTGGTTTCTCCATGTTGGTCCATTACATTAAAAGCCAGATTTTTATACCCACGAATTTCTGCTTCCTTAGCCACTCTGGCAGTTATCATATGACGGTTTCCTGTAAATACTTTTGGAGAATAGCTGATCCTTTTCTCACCGAAAGGTATTGTATAGGTAACTGCTCCTGTTACATAAGTAAAGGCTTTCCCAAGGGCATCATCCATCTGGAGCATCAGATATGCATCTTTTTGAGAGAGCCCCAGTTCGATGTGGTCTCCTTCTTTATATTCTTTTGTGTATACAAGGGACACTTCATCTTCACCCTGTTCTAAAGCCAAAATCTTATTATGAACATCTAAAACTCTTAATGTTAAGACCATAATTCCTCCTACTTCGGCTGCTTTCCAATATATGCGAGAATTCCACCATCTACATAGAGAATATGGCCATTGATAAAATCAGAAGCACCCGAAGCAAGAAATACAGCCGGACCCTGCAGATCCTCAACTTCTCCCCAGCGGGCTGCCGGAGTCTTGCCTATAATGAACTGGTCAAATGGGTGTTTTGACCCATCTGACTGCACTTCTCTTAAGGGTGCTGTCTGCGGCGTCGCAATGTATCCGGGCCCAATCCCGTTACACTGTATATTAAATTCGCCATACTCCGATGCAATATTCTTTGTCAGCATCTTGAGCCCACCTTTTGCAGCTGCATATGCAGAAACAGTTTCTCTCCCTAATTCGCTCATCATAGAGCAGATATTGATAATCTTGCCATGTCCTTTTTTCAGCATGCCTGGTATGACTGCTTTTGACACTATGAAAGGAGCATTTAAGTCAACGTCTATCACCTGCCGGAATTCCTCTGTGCTCATGTCGGTCATGGGTATCCTCTTGATGATACCTGCATTATTCACAAGAATATCAATTGTCCCCAGTTCCTTTTCAATATTTGCAACCATATCTACGACCTGCTTTTCATCTGTCACATCGCAGATATACCCTTTTGCTTCAATCCCTTTCTGGTTATAGTTTTTCATCGCAATATCCATATGCTCCTGGCTTCTACAGTTAAAAGCAACCCTGGCTCCTGCTGATGCATAAGCCTCTGCAATGGCAAACCCAATTCCATAAGCTGCCCCTGTAACTAATGCCACTTTTCCTTCCAGTGAGAAACTATCCAAAATCTTCATAATGACTCCTCCTCAATCGGCTCAATGTATACGCATAGGTTCTCATGCTACTTTAAATCGCCCATGGCAATAAAATCCTGATCATTATAATCCTGATTTTCTCCAACCATCCCCCAGATAAACGTATATGCTTTTGTTCCGCAGCCGGAATGAATAGACCAGCTTGGGGATATGACTGCTTCTTCATTTCTCATGACAATGTGCCTTGTTTCATCTGGTTCTCCCATATAATGCATCACAAAAGCCTCTTCGTCCATATCAAAGTACATATACACTTCCATCCTTCTTTCATGCGTATGGCACGGCATGGTATTCCAGACGCTTCCCGGTTCCAGCTTTGTCATACCCATCTCCAGCTGACAGCTTTCCACCTGCCCCGGAAGTATATATTTACAGATGGTCCTGTGATTGGATTCCTCTAAGCTGCCCAATTCCACTTTATTGGCGCCTTTCACAATCACTACATCCTCTGCCTCTTCACCTTCCGGCTTAATCAGAACCGTCTTATAGGTTTTATGCGCCGGGGCTGAATTTATATAAAACTTTGCAGGATTGTTTATATCTTCGCTGGCAAAGGTAATTTCCTTAGCGCCCATTCCGATATACATACCCTCTCTGTTCTCTACGATATACAATTTTCCGTCAATGATAATACTGCCTTTTCCCCCAATGTTAATAACGCCCATTTCTCTTCTCTGAAGGAAATATTCTGCCTTCAGTTCCTCTCCGGCTGTTAACTGAATCGGTGCCTCCGGCACTGCCCCACCTATAATAATACGGTCATTGTGGCTATACACAAATTTAATTTCCCCGGGCAAAAAAAGCTTCTGGATCAAAAATTCCTCTCTAAGCCTGTCTGTAGTATAATGCTTTACATCTTTTGGGGATGTTGCTGTTCTTATCTCCAAAATATATACCTCCCTTTTTGATTTTAAACTTATAAGTGTCATTCTTAGTATATCATTCTATATTTTATATTTCTTATCATTTATTCCATAAAACATTGCAAATTGTGAACAATTCTTTTATACTTATAGTACTTGCCTGAAAATATGTGGAAAGGATACTGCTATGAAAGAACTGTCAAATTGTAAAACTTCCATAAAAAATGCAATTGAGGGAAATTACTTTGCCATCGCTCACCTATATAAAGAAGAAAAAGTCATGAATATGCATATCCATGATTGCTATGAAGTTTATTATTCTGTTTTTGGCGGAAAGCAATTTCTTATTGATAATAAGTTCTATTCTATTAACCCCGGAGATGCTTTTGTGATTAATCAGTATGAAAGCCATTATATATCCCAGGTTGAAAAAGAAGTGCATGAAAGAATTGTAATATCCATACATCCTGATTTTATTAAAAAAATTTCTACTAAGACTACGGATTTAAGTGATTGTTTTACAAAACGGGAAAAAGGGTTCAGCCATAAGATATCTTTGGATAAAGAGGCTCAGCAGCGTTTTTTATACTATATTAATAAAATCACTTCAGCAAACGGCTACGGAAGCGATCTTATTGAACGGACTGCCTTTACAGAATTAATGCTTTTATTAAATAATGGATATTTGGTAAAGCATGAAGAGGCGGCCAAAATGGTCAGTATAAAATACAATAAGCAGGTAGATGACATTATTAACTATATTAATCAGAACTTGCAGGAGGATATTTCGCTGGAGGGTATCTCATCTCAATTTTATATCAGTACTTCCTATATCTGCAGGATATTTAAATCTTCAACAGGTATGACCATTAATAAATATATCACTGCCAGAAGAATCAGTATAGCCAAGTCACTATTAGCGGAGGGCCTTAGTGTGAATGAAGTTTGTGGGCAGTGTGGATACAATAATTACAGTAATTTTGTAAAGGCATTTACAAAAACAGTTGGCATATCCCCTAAGAAATATGCCAACTTAAGTTTAAGCTGATGATATCAGAATTAAAAAGCCAAATATTCACATTTCTCTTAAATAATCTGCACACCAGAATATCACTTCACCAATCCTGTAAAGTTCTGACTCCTTACTTACGGTACGCCAAAGCATCTTATATCTGTAATACCACTCTTCCAGTTTTCTGGCAGTTTCAAGTGAAGATTCTTTCAGGTCTTTTCTCAGGTTTTTTTTCGTCTCGAGAATAAGCACTCCAATCTGATTGAGTAGCCGCATGCCTTCTGCTGCAATTAAAAAGGACGGAACCATAGTTCTGGTTTTCGTATCCATAGAAGAGATACTACTGGTCAATTCGCAGATGCAGTCATCTATGATATGATTTTTTTCTCCGGAGGTTTTGATTATCTCCTCCCGGCGATTCCAGAATTCCGTACGTTTTTCTTTGGAAGCCATATGAAAGCGTTCCTTCCAATATACCAGATCCGGCCATCCAAAGCTCTGCTGCTTACTTAAGGTTCCCAGAATTCCGACAATATTTTCGGATTCATCCCGGTACGCTACTCTGGAAATTTCTTTATTCATCTCTTCATAAGCAGGAAATGCACCGTAATTCCAGGAGGCGGCAGCTCCATAGATGATTCCCGGTATGCTGAATTCCGGATGATTAATGTGTCCAAAGTCCCCCCAGTCCGTATTCAGCACACCTGCTGCATGGTATTTCATTGCATAGCTGCACATACGGCTGATATTACTGTAAGCGCCCTCCATCAGATTCAGCAGCTGGTTCCAGCCACTCACACCCGGACACACATACTGGGCCACATCATGTTCTGCGTAGGTTTTTGTGGAATCCTCTGTCTGCAGGGGCGAATATCCCCAGTTTAAGCAGATGGTTCCTTCGGGCAGGTTTTGTACAAGCTCGGGGAATTGGAGCATGACATCTCCCCATAACAAAGGTGTATAGCCCTGCTCTGCCACGAAGGCGCACAGCTTTCCTGCATACTCCATATAAAGTGCAGGCACTCCTTCCTTCTCCGCTCTCTTCCGGTTTTTATCTTTTCCGAGATCAAAGGTTTCATCTGCCCCGATGTTAAACTTCTTAGAAGAAAACAAAGGCATGTATTCCGACAGCAGCTCCCTGATCAGTTCAAAACCTTCTTCACTGGAAACATCGATTGTGTGATGCTCCATCCTGCTTACGAAGCCAAAGGGTTCCTGCCCTGCATCACTTCTTTCGCTTAGATGCCGAAACTGCCTGGTACATAACAGTTTATACAGATGTCCGAAAGAAGACAGGGACGGAACCAGCTCAATCCCTCTTACAGCACAGTATTGATCCAGTTCCATAATCTCCTCACCCGTAAGCGGTGTATCGTCTCTCCATACTTCACTTAAACTTTCGAACAGAAAGCTATGTTCTATGTATAACTGCATCTGATTAATTTTATAATAGCTAAGCGTATCGGCAAGCTTTTCCAGCCAGTTTAAAGTAGGTACCCTTCCTCTGGTAACATCATGGTAAAATCCCCTGACAGGCATGTCAGGATAATCGTTGATGGAAAGACAGGGAAGCATTCCTCCCTCCTGAGACAGAATCTGCCTCAAGGTCTGTATCCCATAAAGAATTCCCTGTGTACTTCCGCCCGTAATTCGAATCTCTTCTTTCCGGATATCCAGCATATACTGTTCTTCCTTCAGTTTTTTATCCTGTGACAGAAAAATCGGCCCTTTCCCTTTCCCACGTGAAATATTGTAAACAAACCCTGTGTTATCTATCAGGTCTTCCTGAAGTATTCGCGCCAGTTCATAGACCTCCCCCGCACATTCCGTATCAATCAAAATATTCCCAAAATAAGGAAGGCAGCATCTTTCCTCACTGATTTCCAGATTCTGTGGTCTTGGAATTATGTACATTGTTGGTACCTCCATTTATATTTATGGACAGTATACCATAGATTCCTTTCTCATTACCAGATCATTTTTTTACATACAAAGGCTGCGTACTCATTCATACGCAGCCTCTGCTTACCTTATTATGAATCCATGTCTGTTATGAATCGCGGCGGATATGGAAGGCATCGAATCCCGGATAAACTGCGGCAGTTCCCAATTCCTCTTCAATACGGAGTAATTGATTGTACTTAGCCACCCGCTCACTTCTGCTTGGCGCACCAGTCTTGATTTGTCCGGTATTCAGTGCTACTGCAAGATCAGCTATGGTTGTATCCTCGGTCTCACCGGAACGATGGGAAGCTATAGAGGTATATCCCGCCGCATGTGCCATCTTGATAGCTTCCAACGTCTCGGAGACAGATCCGATCTGATTTAGCTTAATCAGTATGGAATTAGCACAGCCCATATCAATTCCCTTTTTAAGGCGCTCTGTGTTGGTAACAAATAAATCATCACCTACAAGCTGTACTTTTCCTCCCAACTTTTCAGTCATCATCTGCCAGCCTTCCCAATCCTCTTCATCCAGGCCATCTTCGATGGAATAGATAGGATATTTGCTGCAAAGATCTGCCCAGTGTTCAACCAGTTCAGAAGAAGTAAATTTCTTTTTGCTCTTCGGCAGCAGATACTCTCCCTTTGCTGCTCCTTTCCATTCGCTGGAAGCTGCGTCAATAGCCAGTACAAAATCTTTTCCGGGTTCATATCCGGCCTTCTTTATTGCTTCAAGGATATATAGAATCGCCTCCTCATCACTGGCAAGATCCGGTGCGAATCCGCCCTCATCCCCTACGGAGGTTGCAAGTCCCTTGGATTTCAGAAGGGCAGCAAGTGTATGGAATACCTCCGTACACCAACGTAAACCTTCATGGAAACTTCCGGCACCGGCCGGCATGATCATAAATTCCTGAACATCTACTGTATTTGCAGCATGTGCACCGCCATTCAGGATATTCATCATCGGAACAGGTAATCTGTTTCCATTGATACCGCCTAAGAACCGGTAAAGCGGAATATCCAGAGAAATCGCTGCCGCTTTCGCACATGCGATGGAAACAGCCAGTATGGCATTTGCACCTAATTCGGATTTATCCTTTGTACCATCTGCCTGCATCATCGCGCCATCAATTCCGTAGATGTCGGATGCATCCATGCCTGCCAGAGTTTCATTTATAACGGTATTGATATTATGTACCGCCTTTGAAACTCCCTTGCCTCCAAAACGGCCTTTGTCACCATCGCGCAGCTCCAGTGCCTCAAACTCTCCGGTAGACGCTCCGCTTGGAGCCGCCCCTCTGGCTATTGTTCCGTCCGCCAGATGTACCTCCGCTTCAACCGTCGGATTTCCTCTCGAGTCAATGATCTCCCGTCCAATTATTTTTTCAATTGATAAATAGTCCATAATCTAACGCTTCCTTTCATCTGAATTTCGTGTTATTTATTACACTGTTGTTTTGTATCTGCAGGTTTTAAACAAGATTAGTTAGCATTAACTAATTTACTTATATTCTACCAGATTTTATCTCAAATATCAATATCTGGCAGCTAAAAATATAATTTAAAAAAACAGGAAAAATCCCCACTTCGAAGATTCAATTCCTGTTTCGGTATGATTATGAATTTTTCATTACTACCATCTGTACGATATCAGCTGTGTCCTCACATTTGTCTATACACTTTTCGATATATCCGAAGATATCTCTCCATGCGATCACTTCCAGCGGATTGGTACAGTTCTTGTGCAGGTCGTACATGCTTTTGATATATAACCTGTCGCCTTCTTCCTCCAGATCATTAATCTTAATTATGTTCTGGTTCAGTTTATTTGAATGCTTAAAATCTGCAAATTCTTCCATGATAATAATTAAAGTTTCACAGCATGCAATTGCAACCTTGACCATTTCGATGGCTGTCGGACGGATTTCCGGAACCTGGCAGACATAGATATGCATCAGCACATCCTCTATAGAGTCGGTGATATCATCAATTTTACCGCTTAGCTCCACAATATCTTCCCGCTCAATCGGAGTAATAAAGGCCTTCGTTAAAACCCGGGTGATTTCATGCTTTTTTGTATCTCCTTCATGTTCCAGTTCATGAAGCTGATCCATCTGGTCTTTCACTGTATCTATATGATAATCAACCAGTACCTGTTCCAGAAACTTTGCTGCGCGGCAGGCACAGTCTACACAATCCCTGAAGCCGTCAAAATAAACCATATCGCTTTTTTTCATAATGTTTTATCCTTTCACAATGAAACAATCTTTGATTACGCAATGGCCATCAGAATTTTTGCCATAAGAAATCCGATAAAACCACACCCCGGAAATGTAAGAACCCAGGTAAGAACCATGTCAACTACAACATTTAAATTAATCGCAGACAGGCGCTTCACAGCTCCTACACCCATAATTGCCGTGGTTTTTGTATGCGTAGTGCTGACCGGTATCCCAAACAACGTAGAGAGCAGGAGGCAGAAGGTAGCCGCAACATCTGCGGAAAATCCCTGATACTTTTCCAGCTTTACCATATCCATACCCACGGATTTTATGATTTTCTTTCCCCCTATGGAAGTTCCAATTCCCATAACGGCAGAACACAACAGCATCATCCATACCGGAAGCACGACACCCGTAGTAGTATCCTGTCCATTGGCGAGGAAGACGCCCAGCAGCATAACTCCCATGAACTTTTGTCCATCCTGTGCCCCATGCATAAAAGACATCGCAGCACCACCTGCGATCTGGGCCCAGGTAAACGGACCATCGGTAGAGCGCCTGTCCATATTCCGGCAGATGCGTACAGTTGTCTTGCATACAAAGAAGCCACTGAAGAATCCCAGTACTGTTGAGAGAACCAATCCGTAGATGACCTTAATCCACTCATCAAAATTAATGCCAGAAATACCGCCCTGTAAAGCAATAGCAGCTCCGGACAGTCCGGCGATCAGGGCATGGCTTTCACTCGTGGGAATTCCGAAATACCAGGCTGCTACAGCCCAGATCACAATTGCTGCCATTGCAGCGCATAAAGCCACAAGTGCATTCTCGTTATTTCCTCCGAAGTTAACCATATTCTTAATTGTCATGGCTACGGTCGAATTAATCATCGACATGATAAAAACACCGAAGAAATTGAATACTGCCGACATGATGATTGCCTGTTTCGCACCCATGCACCGGGTAACGACACAAGTTGCAATTGCATTCGGCGCATCTGTCCATCCATTGACAAAGATGACACCAAGCGTCAGTGCGATTGCGATAAACAGCACGGGACTGCTCATCATCTGACTGATAAAACCTGAAAATGTAATATCCATACGTACTTTTTCCCAGCCCTTACGGGCCCTCCTTCTTTTGCGTATATTTAGAAAAATATACTGGATGAGGCACAAAAAAAACGGTCTCCCCGCTTCTCATTAATCAATAGGCCTTCTTTGAAATCTTAGCACAGGACTATTTTATTGTCAATCTTTTTCAAAATGCTTTTACTATAAAAGCAGTTGACAGATTCCGACTGTAATGCTAGTATTTTTTTAGAATAAATACATAGAAAAGAGGGTATTTGTGTGATTACGAATAGCAGAAAAAAGACATATGACATGGTTTATGTGGCATTATTTACAGTTTTAATTATTATATGTTCCTGGATTTCCATACCCTATGTAGTTCCATTCACACTGCAGACTTTTGCAATATTTCTGACCTTTGGCGTACTTGGGGGAAAGCGTGCAGCATGCTCCGTAGGTGTCTATATACTTCTTGGGCTTATCGGTATTCCGGTTTTCTCCAATTTTACCGGCGGAATCGGAGCACTTGCAGGAACCACAGGCGGCTATATCACGGGCTTTCTTTTCTCTGCTTTAGTTATGTGGGCGATGGAATCACTTCTTGGAAAAAAACTCTGGGCCGCAGCTGTTTCCATGTTTCTTGGACTGCTTGTCTGCTATGCATTTGGAACCGCCTGGTTTATGGTTGTCTATACGCAAAGCAAAGGGCCGGTAGCCCTGGGAACCGTACTGGGATGGTGCGTGGTTCCCTTTATCATACCGGATACTCTTAAGATTATTCTGGCCCTGGTTCTGCGCGGACGCCTTACAAAAGCATTTGACCGCATTGCTTAGAGCTCTGTTTCTTTTTTATAGCAGGTCAGGGCAAGCTGATACGCTTCGGTATATGAGATTTTGTATTGTCTGCTGAGGCAGGCAATACTTTCATATTCAGGATAAACTTTTGACTGCTCTCCTGCTCTACATATCTTATATCTCAGCTTTCCAAAGGATGTTTCAAGAGTTTTTAATTCCCGTTTCAGTACCGAACGCTGCATCTCTACCCGCCGGATTCCGATTGTGGTTGTGTTCGCAAAGATAATCTGTTCCATCTTTTGTGTATCTGTAACGGAGCAGATCACGTTCAGTTGATATGCCGGCCGGTTCTTCTTCATATAAACCGGTGTATAGTGAACATCCCTGGCACCTGCTTCAAACAGGTAATCCATGGTCAGCCCCAAAGCTTCTCCACTACAATCATCGATATTACATTCCAGTTTACAGATCACATCCTTCTCTTCTGATTCTTTTTCCGGCAGATCTTCTCCCAGCAGAATTCCACGCAGTAACCCGGGTCCCTCATACTGACGTTTCCCGGCGCCTAACCCTGTCCTTTCTATCATAAACCTGTCCGGCAGCCTGTCTGAAGTACGTATAGCCGCCACAATTGCAGCCCCTGTAGGTGTTATGAGTTCCCCTTCTATGCCTGTAATTTTAATCGGAAGTCTGTGCGCAGCAACTATATTCGCCACAGCCGGTACCGGAATGGGTAATATCCCATGCTGGCAGCGGACAGTACCCCTGCCCTCATATAAAACAGGAACAATCACCTCGGTAATGTCCAGATTATCCAGACAAACAGCCACAGATAGAATATCCACAATGGAATCCACGGCACCCACTTCATGAAAATGGACCTCTTCTACAGGAACACCATGAGCCTCGGCCTCGGCCTTGGCCAAAATCTCAAAAATCCTGGAGGCTGTTCCTTTGGCACGGTCTGTCATATCGCATGCATGGATAATCTCCAGAATTTCCGGCAATCCCCGGTGTTCATGATGATGTGTTTGTATCTTATGTCCGTGTGAATCATGTCCGTGAAGATACTCCATGTTATGATCCTGATTTTCATGCTCCTTATCCAGATTTACCGCGAAGTCGCAGGCATCCAGACCGGACTTCACCACTCTGCTGATTCTGGTATCATACCCTTTTACCGGAAGGCTTTTCAGCGTCCTTTCAAGCACGCACTCGTCAGCTCCTAAATCCAGAAGTGCAGCCACCGTCATATCTCCGCTGATTCCTGAATAGCATTCCAAATATAATGTTCTGCTCATTCCCGAACCCCCAGTCTGTTAATCTGTGTCGCTATGTAGCCTGCTCCATAGCCGTTATCTATGTTTACAACTGCAATTCCATTTGCACAGGAATTTATCATAGTCAAAAGGGCGGAAAGCCCTTTCATACTGGCACCATAGCCGATTGAGGTAGGTACAGCAATCACCGGCACTTCCACAAGTCCTCCAAGCACACTTGCAAGTGCCCCTTCCATGCCGGCCACAGCCACCACACAATTGGCATCCTGAATTTTATCGAGCCTGGAAAACAGCCTGTGGATGCCGCTGACACCCACATCATAGGTCCGCTCCACATAGGCCCCAAAGTATTCGGCTGTCTGTGCAGCCTCTTCCGCCACTGGGATATCGGCTGTTCCGGCTGTGCAGACTGCAATCTTTCCTATTTTCTTTTTACCGCTTTTCTCTATTTTGATAATATGAGATAAGGGATCATATTCCGATTCGGAATAGTGCTTTTTTATGAACGCATATTGTTCCGGAGTTGCCCTTGTACCGAATACCTCTCCCTCTTCTTCATATAGCTTTTTAAAGATATTTAACAGATGCTCATCTGTTTTTCCACTGCAGTATATCACTTCTGCAAAGCCGGTCCGTGCTTTTCTGTTCATATCGAGCTTTGCGTAGCCCATCTCTTCAAAAGACCTGCTCTTTATCCTCTTCTCCGCATCTTCCACCGATAATCCGCCGGATTTTACCTGATTTAATATTTCCTGAATTTCCATACTTCATCCTCTTCTCTGCTGCGTCTTTAAGAAAATCGTTCTATTAATACTTTAAACTTAAGATACAGGCTAAGTCAAGAACTTTATTCCAGCGAATTCACCGCAGATTCTAATTGTTTCAATGCTTTTTCCAATATGCTTCTGGGGCAGGCGGCATTGATCCGTTCAAATCCCTCTCCTGTTTTTCCAAACATGGCACCGCTGTCCAGCCAAAGACCGGCTTTTTGAACTATCAGATGCTCCAGTTCTTCTTCCGTCAGCTTCAGATCCTTAAAGTCAAGCCATACAAGATAAGTGCCTTCCGGCGGGGTCATATGGATCCGGGGCAGATGTTCTTCGAGGTAGGCCTGTATATATTCCAGATTTCCTTTCAGATATTCCATCAACTCCTGATACCATTCCATTCCATCCCGGTATGCAGCTTCGCAGGCCACAAGGCCCAGAAGATTTAACTGGCTATATCCGGAGGCCGCTATCCTCGCTTTGAATTTTTTTCTTAAGTCCGGGTTGGGAATCAGTATGTTGGAAACCTGCAGGCCGGCCAGATTAAAGGTTTTGCTGGGTGATGTACAGGTGATGGTGCGCATTTTAAGTTCTTCGCTTATATTTGCAAAAACCTGATGTCTTCCTGAAAAAACAAAATCTGCGTGAATCTCATCACTGACAATGATTACATCATGGTGTGTGCAGATATTTCCCAATCGCTCCAGTTCCTCTTTTGTCCAGACCCGGCCTACAGGATTATGAGGACTGCAAAGCAGGAATAATTTGACCTTATTCTCAATGATTTGCCGTTCAAACTCATCCAGATTCATATGATATCTTCCGGATTCATCCTGAATAAGTGTATTATCAATTACCTTCCGGTTATTATCCGCGATGACTTCCTGAAACGGGTAATAAACCGGTTGTTGTATGATAACGCCGTCTCCCGCATTGGTATATGCCTGAACAGCCATAGCCAGTGCAAAAACCACACCGGGTGTTTTTACCAGCCATTTTCTTTCAATCTCCCATCCATGCCTGTCTGCCATCCAGCCTTTCAGGGCATCAAAGTAACTATCCTTAGCCTCGCTGTAACCAAAGATCCCATGAGCGGTACGCTTTTGAATGGTCTCCACGATTTCCGGAGCCGTCTGAAAATCCATATCAGCAATCCAGAAAGAGAGCAGGCCTTCTGGTTTTTTTCGCTGCAATGCAAAATCATATTTTAGGCAATTGGTATTTTTTCTGTCTATTATTCCATCAAAGTTCATACGTATTCCTCTTATTTCATTGTAATCATCCGGGATATGAAGCAAATACCTGATCCAGATCAGCAATTAAATCCCGGACATCCTCGATTCCCACGGATAATCTTAAGATTTTGTCCGTGATTCCATTGGCTGTAAGCATCCCCCTTGGTACATCTGCATGCGTCTGCGTAATCGGATAGGTAATTAATGACTCCACTCCGCCAAGGCTTTCTGCAAACTGTATCAACTTCAGATTATCCAGAATATGGGCTGCCAGTTCCTGTGACTCAACCTCGAATGTGACCATGCACCCAAAGCCACTGGCCTGTTTTTTACATATCTCGTATCCGGGATTTTCCGGAAGCCCCGGATAATATACCTTACAGATTTTCTTTTCTTTCTGTAACCAGTTCACGATGGCGCATGCATTCTCCTGTGCTTTTTCCATCCGAAGAGAAAGTGTCTTTATACCTCTTAAAATAAGCCAGCAGTCAAAAGGTGCCAGACCTGTGCCATTTGTCTTAATCAGAAACCTCAGTTTTTCGGCAACGTCTTCCGATGCAGTGACAAGAAAACCTGCCAGTGTATCATTATGCCCACCCAGATATTTTGTGCCGCTATGCACCACGATATCCGCACCCAAGAGCAGCGGATTCTGAAAACATGGAGACAGGAACGTATTATCAACGATAAGCAGCAGATTATGTTTATGGGCAATTTCAGCTGTCTTTTCGATGTCTATCACATGCATCATCGGATTCGTCGGTGTTTCGATGAAGATTGCTCTGGTATCGGGGGTAATCAGTGCTTCTACCGAAGCGGACGAAAGATCCGTACGGCCAAAGCGGATTCCGTTCTTGCTGCTGACATGATCAAACAGCCGGATACTTCCGCCATACAGGTCATTTTCAGCAATGATATGATCCCCCGGCCGAAAGAGCTCCATCAGCGTAGCAATTGCCGCCATACCACTGGAAAATGCCAGCGCATCAACCCCATGCTCCAAACAAGCGACTACTTTTTCAAGCTGTTCTCGGGTTGGATTCTGCAGTCTGCTGTAATCATATCCGGTACTCTTACCTAATCCTCTGTGCGCATAGGTTGCAGACTGATAAATTGGAAAACTGACTGCACCCGATTCGTCACAGGAACCTTCCCTTCCGCTTCCATGCACACATTTTGTCAAAAAATTGTATTCCATCCGCCTTTATACCTCACTGTAAATTTATTATTTTACAACTCCGCCTTCTACAACAAGACTTTCCGGATCGATGCTGTCACCATATACCGGTTTTAAGGTTTCTTCAAAATCTTTATGGAAAAACTGCTCATCTGCGAGCGATTTAATCTCATCGTTCAGCCAGTTAAGTAATTCTGTATTTCCTTTTTGAACTGCTGCTGCAATTGTATCAATATTGCCGATAGATTCTATACCTACCTTGAATCCCTTATTCTGCAGTGCCCAGGCAAGGACCTCTGTATTATCTGTTGAAAAAGCATCTCCTCTGCCATCCAGGAGCGCATCGTAAGCTTCCTGATATTCATCGAACTTGATAAGATTAATTTCCGGATAATTTTCAGAAAAGTAGGTCTCGGCTGTAGTTCCCTTCACTACAATCAGATTCTTACCTTCCAGCTGTTTTACATCGGTAATCAACGTATCTTCCGGTGATACAACACCTAAAGCAACCTTCATATAAGGAAGCGCGAAATCTACCTGCTCTTTTCTCTCATCTGTTACCGTGAAATTAGCCATCGTGATATCAACCTTGGCGGATTTCAGGTATTCTACACGGCTTGCAGCATCCAGATATACAAACTCTACTTTATCCTCGCTTCCAAGTAAGTCCTTTGCGATACGCTTTGCGAAATATACATCATAACCCTGAATTTCTCCATCGGCATCCACATACCCAAATGGGTTTTTATCGCTGAATACTCCGATTTTTATAGTACCGTCCTTTTTTATCTCATCTAAAGTACGTGCCTTTGCCGAAGCACCGGCTGCCGTACTCTCCTGTGCAGTGCTCCCGGAGGTAGATGTATCCTTCCCCGCACTGCTTCCGCAGCCTGTAAAAAGTCCTGCAATAAGTGTAAATGACAATAAGCCTCCTAAAATTGATTTCTTCATAATAATATCCTCCTGAATTATTTGTTTTATATATCTTGCTCAACCGTATCGTAATGAAACGTGTTGAGGAACTGCCTTGTACGTTTGGTTTTGGGATTATTAAAAAATTCTGCCGGATGATTTTCTTCTATCACTTCTCCATGATCCAGAAATAATACTCTGTCTGCCACCGCTTTCGCAAATTCCATCTCGTGTGTAACGATGACCATTGTCATACCCTCTTTGGCCAGTTCCAGTACAACCTGAAGAACCTCCCGCACCATCTCCGGGTCCAAAGCGGCGGTAATCTCATCCAGAAGAAGTATCTCCGGATTCATCAGCAATGCTCTTACAATCGCTACCCTTTGTTTCTGTCCGCCGGACAGCTGTCTCGGATATGCATCTTTCTTCTCAAGAAGTCCTACACGCTCCAACAGCTTCAATGCTTCCCGGGAGGCTTCCCCTTTGTCTCTCTTTTGCACCTTCGTCGGAGCAAGCAGGAGGTTTCCCATAATGGTCTTATGTGGGAACAGCTCATAGCTTTGGAACACCATACCTATTTTTTGCCTGATTTTTGCCGCATTTTTCCCATCTCTGCTGATAATCTGATTTTTAAACAAAATCCTCCCTGAATCGATGGGTTCCAGCATATTGAGGCATCTTAAGAATGTACTTTTCCCACATCCCGATGGCCCTACAATCACCACCACTTCCCCTTTATTCAGGGAAAATGAAAGATTGTTCAGAACCGGCTGTCCATTCTCATAGGATTTTACTAAATTCTCAACCTTTAATATCTGTTCTTCTTTTTTCATATTTTTCAATCCTTTAACCTTTTCTCTAAGATAGCTGAAACCCGGGAAAACGGATAACAAATCAGGAAATATAAGATAAAAATGGTACCATAAACCCATAGCGCCGCCTTTGGATTCGTATATCTGGAAGCATCTATAATCTGTTTTCCTGTCTTTACCACCTCTACGACGCCAATCAGAACCACCAGTGATGTTGTCTTTATCATCCTTGTCAGCAGATTGATTAAAGAAGGAATCAGGCGGCGTACGGTCTGGGGAATGATGATTGTCAGGTACACCTGTATTTTTGTCATTCCCAGAGCAAATCCACTTTCGTACTGATGCACCGGAATGGATATCAGTGCGCTGCGCACAAGATCTCCCATCTCAGCCGTTCCCCAGAAGGTAAATACAATAACGGCTGCCATATTACCGGAAAGGTTCAGACCCAGATGCTTTGCCGATCCGAAATAGACCAGAAACAGCAGTACAAGCTGTGGCATGATTCGTACGGTTTCCAAATATATACGACATATAAAGCGAATGATTTTATTTGTACTGGTCATGATCATACCCATAAGGATTCCAAGCACCATGGACAATCCCATGGATAGGACCGCAATTTTAAGCGATACCCATAATCCTCCCAGCAGCCTTAAGAAGTTAGTTCCCTGAAACAGTACTTGTATTCCCGAATCCTGCATAGCGAACCCTCCTTTCTATCCATGTACAGATCAATGAAATCGGCAGCAATATGACCAGATATGATATTACCAGCATAAAAAGTGCCTCATCCGTCTTATAGTAGATTCCGATCAGATCCTTTGCCACAAACATCAGATCTGCCAACGCCACAGCACTGAATACGGAGGTCTCCTTAATCAGAAAAATGATATTTGCACATAATACCGGAACCGAAGTGGCAATCGCCTGGGGCAGTATGATATGTAGGAATACCTGCCCTTTGGTTAGCCCAAGGCTGAGTCCGGATTCTGTTTGAATGACATCGACGTTGTCAATTCCGGTACGGAAGGCTTCTGCCATATAACTTCCTCCCAAAAACGCAAGTCCCACGATTGCACAGGCCTGTGAACTCAGCACAATTCCAAGTTTCGGCAATCCAAAATAGAGAAAAAAGAGTTGTATCAGAAGCGGTGTATTTCTGGAAAGCTCAATATAGAGATTCACAATTGATTTCAGTACGGGAATTTCCATTATTTTAATTATACTGCAGATAAGCCCAATGACAATCGATAACACAATCCCGATAAAGGATATGCCTAATGTCATCTTTGCAGCTTCCACATACATGGGATAATAGCTGCGAATAAATTCAAAATCCATGTTTTGTCTCCTTCTAAGCAAAAACTTGGGATATCACGTTCCCTATAATCCCTATCTGTTTTATAGGAATAGTATATGCATGAATTGGAACTTTGTCAATACCTTTTTTCTCTAAGATAAAAAAGATCAGACATAAGCTATCCGATCTTTTTTATAATCTCTTTATCCGGGCAGATTAATAGTCCTCAAGAAAATAATGTCTGATTCCATCCTTTTTAAATCCAATCACCGTATTGAGATTTACATTCTCCACACTTTTAAAGATATTGCTTTCAATACTGGGATTGCTTTCCTTTAGCTGCCGGATCAGATTTTTAATCTCCATTCTTTTTGAACCGGTACTTCCGTCCGCATTGCAGGTACTGCAGGTATCTGTAAAACGGCAGGCACACTGGATAAAGTAAAGCTCGTTATAATCCCTCCAATGCTTAATATCCTCTTCCCGGATCAGATACATCGGACGAATCAGCTCCATCCCCTCAAAATTTGTGCTGTGAAGCTTGGGCATCATGGTCTGTACCTGGGCACCATAGAGCATTCCCATCAGAATCGTCTCGATTACATCGTCGAAGTGATGTCCGAGTGCGATTTTATTGCAGCCCATTTCCCTTGCCTTATTGTATAAATAGCCGCGCCTCATTCTTGCGCAAAGATAACAGGGTGATTTCTCAACATGATAAACCGAATCAAAAATATTCGATTCAAAGATTGTTATCGGGATATTCAGCTTTTTTGCATTTTCTTCAATTACAATACGGTTCGTTTCATTATATCCCGGATCCATCACAAGAAAAGCCAATTCAAAAGGAAATTTATTGTGACGCTTTAATTCCTGAAACAGTTTTGCCATTAACATGGAGTCCTTTCCACCTGAGATACAGACGGCAATCTTATCTCCCTCCTGAATTAAATCATACGTGTTGATTGCTTTTGCAAATCTGCTGAATAAAGTCTTATGAAACTTCTTTCTTATACTCTTTTCTATCTCTTCACAATCTTTTTTCGGTTTCAAGGCGGTGCCTGTCCGGGTAATATCCCTGCGCAGCCATTCTCCATATCCACCGGAAAGACTGTAGCCGTCAAATCCTGCATTTCTAAGCTCTAAAGCGGCTTCTTTACTATAGATTCCTCTTGTACAATACAAGACTATCTTTTTATTCCGGGGCAAATCTGTGATGTTTTCTTCCAGACTTTCCCTCGGTATGTTCATGGCTTCCGGGATGGCCCCGTACAGATAGGTCTTATCATCCCTGATATCTATCAGAAGGTATTCTTCTTTTTTTAACCGGTCCATCTCATCGACCGTAATTACATACTTTTCATCCATTTACTTCTCCCCGGAATCAAAGCTGGCCAAGCAGACCTTTGATTCCTTCATCTCTGAATAATTGCTTATAATAACCTATTTCATTTTGTATCAATTCATCTATGACCTTCATACCCAATAATTCTACGGGCGCTTTATCATCTGTCAATAGATAGTTTCCCTTATCATACAATTCCATGGAAGCGGATATCTCCTGCATCAGGTCTTTTAAATCTCCGGCTTCAAGCTCGTTTATATGCTGATTGAAAGCGTTTTTTACATTCCCGCTGCCGGCAAAAAGTACCCTGTTGGTGGATCCGGCTACATCTACTGTATAAGATTCAGGAAACACCTCGGCAATTGTATCAGACAGATACGCATTGATATTTCCTTTTTCTTCCGAATGCATATTCATATTAACTACCATTACACCATTATCCTTCAGATGTTCCTTCACCATCGTAAAGAATTCCACGGATGACATCTGGAATGGTATTGTGATATCCTGATAGGCATCCACCATAATCACATCATACTTTTTGTCCACAGCCTGCAGATAGGCACGTCCGTCATAGGTGGTGACAGAAACGGACTTTGGCAATTCAAAATACTTATGAGCCAGGTTCGTGATCTTCTCATCAATTTCTACACCCTCGACATTTATTCCATCAAAGTACTTAAGACATTGTCTTGCGTAGGTTCCGGTGCCCATACCAAGTATCAGAAGATCTGAAGACCCCTTCTCTTTTGCCCCCGCCATCACAGGTGCAGCCAACGCATAGTCATAATACATGCCGGTCAGGGTATTCTGCTTCATCATAACCGACTGTACTCCGAAGAGTACGTTCGTGGAAAGTATCACACGGTCATCCATGTCCTTTACCTGAAGATAGTTATAAACGGACTCTTCCTCCGCCAGAAGATTTTTTTCCCAGAAAGCAAAGCTGTCAGAATAGCCAAATATACAGCAAATCAGGAAAAGCACAATGGCGGTTATGCCGGCGGCTTTTTTCGTCTTTTTACTGAAAAAGTAAAGAAGTCCCAAAGCCAGCAGAATTCCTGCAAATATCAAAAAAGTGATCGATGTCCCCACTGCCGGTATCGTAACAAAAGTGGGAACAAATGTACCGATAATACTTCCTATGGTATTAAATGCGCCTAATGTTCCGACCGTCTTTCCACTGTCATCCAAACTCTTCACCGTGTATCTGGCCAAAGAGGGGGTAACAGTTCCCAGAAGAAATAAAGGAAAGACAAAGATAACCATACATGCGATAAAGGCAGCCAAAATCAGGAAATTATTGTTGACAACCAGAATCAGAAGTGCAGAAATTCCCAGAATAATATAACGCCCCACCAAGGGAATAGCCGCAATCCATATTGCTGCCACAATAATCCGCATATAAAGTTTATCCGGATTCGGATTCTTATCCGCGCTTCTGCCTCCCCAAATATTACCTAAGGCCATGGCAATCATGATAGTTCCAATGATAATCGTCCATACAATCTGGGATGAACTGAAGTAAGGAGCCAGAAGGCGGCTGGCTCCCAATTCCACTGCCATGACAGACATACCTGCAAAAAACTCCGTCATATACAGATAATATTTATTCTTAAGGATGTTCCGTGTCTCCATACTTTTACTATTCTCCTTGTAACGGATTTTTTTACCTATGTGCCAGTTCTCTTGTGATTTCTTCCCAGGTCACTCCCTTTTCAACCATCAGTACCATCACATGATAGAGAAAATCAGAAATCTCGTACTTGATTTCCTCTTTATCAGGATTTTTGGCTGCAATCACGATTTCGGTACTCTCTTCTCCCACTTTCTTCAAAATCTTATCGATTCCCTTATCAAAAAGGTAATTGGTATAAGATCCATCCTTCGGATGCAGCTTTCTGTCGCTTATTATATCATAAACCCGCTGAAATACACGTAAAGGATTCGTATCATCATATTCTTTTCGAATCAGCTCCTGAAAAAAGCAGGATCGGTTTCCGGTGTGGCAGGCGGCTCCGATTTGGGAAACCTTTGCGAGTATTGTATCCTTGTCACAATCCAGGGCCAGAGTTTTTACATATTGCAGATGACCTGAGGTCAGACCCTTTGTCCACAGTTCTTGTCTGCTCCGGCTCCAGTAAGTCATCTTACCTGTGGTCAATGTAGTGTTGAAGGCTTCTTCGTTCATATAGGCCAGCATCAGTACTTCATCGGTCTGATAATCCTGCACCACTACCGGAATCAGGCCGTCGGAATTCAATTGAAACTCTGCCCATGCAATCTTGCTTTGAAAGGTGTTTACGGGTATCCCTGCTTTTATACATCTTGCTTTAAGATCCATAAAATTCTCCCTGCACAGAGACAGGCCTGTCACTGCAAAAACCCCATCCTTCGATAGTGCGGCAAATGCATCGGCTCCGTCCTCCAGCACCAGAAAGGGAAGCTTTGTTTTATTCACAAGCTGCTCCTGGACTTCCGGAGCACACAGCAATCTCCCGGCATAGGATTCAACTCTCTCCTTGTATCTGTTATAATAATCCGCTGAAGGAAGATAAATCACCATCTTCTCTTTCCCGAATTTTTTAGATACCTCTTCCAGAAGTTCCCGATTGGATTCTTTTTCAAAATTTAAAACTGTTTTCCGGCATCCGGCATAAATCAGCTTCTTCACATCCTCCATCCGCCGGATATTTCCTGCAGCGATTACAGGTGTCTCTGCCGCAGCACAAATCTCCCGGATTGTACCAATTGCTTCTTCATGTGCTGCATCTCCTTTGGAAAAGTCAAAGACGAGAACTGCATCGGCTCCTTCATTCCCATAGCGTCTGGCCAACGAAACGGGATCTGACAATTCGAAATCATCGGATGCTTCAAATCCTGTCTTTGCCTTCCCCTCTTTCAGGTAAATACAGGGAATAATCAATTTATCCATAATATCCTCCATTCTGTATCCTACAGGCTTCCTTTTGTGGACAACACATCCCTGATTCTCGGATCAAATCCCGTTGCTTCATCAAGGGCTTTCGCAAATGCTTTAAACATCCCTTCTGCCTTATGATGATTATTGTATCCATCCAGAATCTTAAGATGCAGGTTCATGCCTGCATTGCAGGATACAGCATAGAAAAATTCCCGAATCATCTCCGTTTCCATATTTCCCAGCATCTCCTGTGTAAAGGCACCATCGAAGGAAAGATAAGATCTTCCGCTTAAATCTACTGCACAGAGAATCAAAGTCTCATCCATAGGCAAAATCATGCTGCCGTAGCGTCTGATCCCTCTTTTATCTCCAAGGGCTCTGGAAATAACCGTTCCCAGTACAATTCCGGTATCTTCTACCGTATGATGTCCATCCACCTGCAAATCTCCCAGAACCTTTACATACAGGTCGAAAAAACCATGCCGGGCAAAACCATCCAGCATGTGGTCAAAGAATCCGATTCCGGTATCAATATCTGCCTTTCCGCTGCCATCCAGATTTAATTTCACCTTAATCTGTGTTTCTTTCGTATTTCTTTCTTCTATTGCAATTCTGTCTGCCATAAGCCCCCCTACTCCTCTTCAAACCTTACAGCAATGGAATTTGCATGAGCTGTCAATTGTTCCGATACTGCAAACTGTTCGATTTCCTCATGGATGTCTTGAAGTGCATCCCGCGAATAATAAATAATGCTGGATTTCTTAACAAAATCATCCACAGAAAGTGGAGAAAAGAATTTACTGGTTCCGTTGGTAGGCAGAATATGATTCGGCCCTGCAAAATAATCACCCAGCGGTTCACAACTATATTCTCCCAGAAAAATTGCACCCGCATTCTTAATCTTTGTCATTACTTCAAATGGATTTCGCATCACGATTTCCAGATGCTCGGAGGCGATGGCATTCGCTGTTTCAATGGCCTCGTCCTGCGTTTCGGCAACCAGAATATATCCAAAGTTCTCTAATGACTTTTTTATGATTTCTTTTCTGGACAATACCTTCAGAAAGCCCTCCACTTCGCTGGAAACTTCCTCTGCCAGTCTCTGACTGGTAGTAATCAATATGGCGGAGGCCAGCTCGTCATGCTCAGCCTGTGATAACAGATCTGCCGCCACATACCGGGGATTGGCGCTTTCATCGGCAAGTACCAGTATCTCACTCGGACCCGCTATGGAATCAATACTCACATTCCCATAAACTGCTTTTTTAGCCAGGGCCACATAGATGTTGCCCGGCCCCACGATTTTATCAACCTTAGGAATGCTTTCTGTTCCGTATGCCAGCGCGGCTACGGCCTGTGCACCTCCGGCTTTAAATATCTTATCAACACCGGCTTCACTGGCGGCAGCCAGAACTGCCGGGTTTACTTTCCCTTCCGGATTACAGGGGGTGGTCATAATAATCTCTTCCACACCTGCAACTTTCGCCGGAACGATATTCATCAGAACAGAGGACGGATACACCGCCTTTCCTCCTGGAACGTAGACACCTACCCTTGCCATCGGGGTAACCTTCTGACCCAGTATCGTTCCTTTGGGCGTGCTGTCAAACCAGCTGTTCTGCTTTTGTTTTTCATGGTAATCTCTGATATTTACAAGGGCTTTTTGTATCACCTCCAGTAAAGAAGGATCCACTTGCTCATATGCTTCCCTGATTTCTTTCTCCGTAACCTGAATGCTGCCTGCATCTATAGCTGCTCCATCAAACCTTCTGGTGAAACGAAACAGAGCCGCGTCTCCATCCTTCCGAACCTCGGCAATAATACCGGCGACAGCCTCTTCCTGCCGGACGTACTGTGTCGGGCTTCTTTTTAACATATTCTCCAGAATGTGATCTGCTGATTCTTTTGTCAATTTTACAATTCTCATCTCTCATCCTCTCTGACGTCTCTTGTATCAAATCACCCTCTGCCTGCTTTAGACCCGCTCCGAAATCGCTGCCTTTAGCTGCATAACCAGGCTGGAAATTCTTGGATTCTCCATCTTCATGCTGACTGGATTCACCACCATACGGGCCGATAAGGAACACACCTCTTCAAGCACCTGCAGCCCATTTTCCCGTAACGTGCTTCCGGTCTCAACGATATCCACGATTACTTCCGAAAGACCCACAATGGGAGCAAGTTCTATGGAACCGTTCAATTTGATAATTTCAACTGTCTGATGCTTTTTATTATAAAAATAATCCTTCGCTATATTGGGATATTTGGTGGCAACCCTGATTAACTGCGCATGCTGCAGATATTCTTTTGCGGACTCAGGGCCGCATACGCACATGTTGCAGCGGCCATAACCCAAATCCAGTACCTCAAAAAGTTTTCGATTCTCCTCCAGTATGGTATCTCTGCCCACAATTCCAATGTCTGCTGCTCCATATTCCACATAGGTAGGTACGTCAGGTCCTTTTGCCAGAAAGAATCGAAGTTTCTGTTCTTCATTTACAAAAATCAGTTTTCTGGAACTTTTATCCTTCATTTCTTCACAGGTAATTCCTATTTTTTCAAATAGCTGCATGGTCTGCCAGGCTAATCTCCCTTTTCCCAGTGCGATTGTCAGATATCTCATATTCTCCTCCGTACTTCGTTCTATAACAGGTATTTTGCAACATCAATACTGTGGACATCCTCTTCCCAGAGGTTGATTGCAAATGCTTCCTGTTCGGATTGAAGATACACAATTCCCCCAAAATGCGCCCTCCGTCCGTATGCCTTATAATCTTCCAATACACGTCCGTGTTCAAACCTCACGCAGGCCACTTCCATACCCCGCAAGCGATGATCCGATGCGATCCGGACCGCCATGTTCTCCAGAAAATCAGCATATAAAATCATCGTTCTGCAATTGCGGACGGGGATTCGGATTCCCTGACGTTCCAATGCAGATTGCAGCTGATCCATAAGGATCGTAAATCCAACTGCCGATGCCCTCTTTCCAAAATGCTCCAAAAGATCGTTATAGCGTCCGCCGGTCACTACAGCTTCGCCTGTCTGATAGGTATATGCCTGAAAAATAATTCCTGTATAATACTTAAATTTACTCAACATTCCAAAATCGAATGTCACATACTGTTCCAGTCCATAGCTCTTAAGAATATGATAGATATCCTCCAGATGCTGTACAGCCTTGATTGCTTTTTTGTTCTTTGTTACTGCCCTGGCTCTGCCCAGAACCTCTGTTGTGCCAAGCATCTGCGAAAGCGCCCCCAGAGCTGTCCGAAGCTCTTCTTTAAGCTGCAGCTTTTCCAGGAATTCAAGCGCTCCGAACTGATTCCTGATGGAAATCATCTCCCCAAGCTTTGCTGCCGCCTCTTCCTCAAGACCGGCTTCTTCAACCAGAGAATTAAAGTAATCCACCTGTCCGATACTGATCTGAAACTCCTTCAGACCTGATTTCTGCATGACCTGTACAATCATCGCGATTAATTCCGCATCGGCAGCGGCACTGTCATCATTTAACAATTCCACACCCATCTGCGTGGCCTCGTTCATATGTCCCCTGTAGCTGCTGCTGTTTACAAATACACTTCCCTGATAGCAAAGACGGATTGGCATCTCTTCCTGCATATAATACATGGAAACCGCTCTGGCAATGGAAGGGGTAAAATCCGGTCTCAATACCAGCGTGTTTCCATCCCTGTCAAAAAACTTATACAAATCTTTTGAGGGCGTTGTCCCGACTTCCCTGCTGAATACATCAAAGTACTCAAAAGAAGGAGTTTCAATACTTTGATAGCCAAAGGACTGGAATACAGTGTACACCTGCTGCTGCAGATACTTCTTCTTTTCGCATTCAGAATCATATATGTCGCGGACACCTTCCGGTGTATGTATCAAACGTTCCATCTGCTTACTCCTCGTTTCGCTTTAGTCTGCTACCATATTATCATATTGAATTAATTTGTCAATCCCTATCTTCCAGATCCATCTGTATTCCATCCAGAAACGGAACAAAATAAAAACTGTTTGTCTTTAAAAAGTATCTGGGATTCAATTCCTCAATTTTAAAACTTTTTCTGCCTCCGCCCCGGGCCCGTTTCCGGAATACCTGAAGATCACATAATCTGAGATAATAGTATACATCTCTTGCCGTATAATAAAGCAGGAAAAAAGCAATTCCGCCCTGTTTTTCAAAATCTTCCATAAAATCTGCCTGATGGTCGTGTACATTAGACAGTGGGAAAGAGTCTGTGGCACATTCCTTTGCATCAAAGCAAACCGGTATCCCCTGGACGGCTCCTATATAATCCACAGTACTTTTCTTTTCAAAATAAGCCAGGGTGATATGCCTGCTTTCTTTATCAATATTAATTGGAGTGATAGGAGTGGGCACTTTCTGAATCAGTGCCAGTCCTTTCTCTCTGTACTGCTCTGCAGTCCGGTTAATTAAGTCCTCCAGTGTAGAACCCCGGAGACCCCTGGAATTCCATGTAGCCATAATTACTCCTTTTGACCTCTACATCATTTGACCAGAGAAATCCTGGTAAGCGGCCAATATCTGAAAACTGCCTTGCCCAAAATTTTTTCTTTCATAACATATGGATGATTCCACCAGCGGGAATCCCTTGATACGTTCCTGTTGTCGCCCAGCATGAAGTACGCGCCTTCCGGAACCTCAAAATGTCCATCCTTCACTCCCAGGGGCTCTTCTTTACAGAAGCTGTCATCCAGTGGTGTATCAGAACCATCGATATAAACTTTTCCGTCAATAACATCTACGGTCTCACCAGGAAGCCCTATGACACGCTTGATAAAATACTGCTTTTCATCATCCGGAAATTTGAAGATTACCACGTCAAAACGCTTCGGATCCGATTTAATGTAGGCCAGCCGGTTGCCAAAAATCCGGTCGCCGGTCATGATATTATCCTCCATGGATTCTGAGGGTATCTGTGCATTAATGATTACGAATCTCTGCAACCCCACCATAACCACTACCACGATTACGATCAGTTTCACATATTCCCATATCTCACGGCCTAAAGAAGTTTCCTCTGCCTTTTTTGTG
This sequence comes from Novisyntrophococcus fermenticellae, assembly GCF_018866245.1. Classification (GTDB taxonomy): domain Bacteria; phylum Bacillota; class Clostridia; order Lachnospirales; family Lachnospiraceae; genus Novisyntrophococcus; species Novisyntrophococcus fermenticellae. The sequence goes on along the minus strand of NZ_CP076458.1, from coordinate 1,577,140 downwards.
TTTTTTTGATTTTTCATTCCGGTGTCCCCTTTCCTTTGTTTAGTTCGGTTGATAACCCAGTGTCAGTAAGAATTAAAGAAAACAGCTCCGGAAGTGGTGCTTCAATCCGGATTCCTGATAAATTACCCAGTTCCCCTGTAAGCTTTGGAAAACCGATTTGGTATGCGTGCAGCAGCTGATGCTTTAACCCATATGTTTTTCTGTAATAATCATTGATGTCTTTCCTGCCATATTTGGTATCTCCGATCACAGGATGGGAAAGCCAGGCCAGATGGCTTCTGATCTGGTGGGTTCTCCCCGTGATAAGCTGTACCATAAGAAGTGTTGCTCTTCCATTATACCCTATGGGCTGATATGCGGTTTCGATTAACTCCCCACCTTCAAAAGGGACAGGTTCAACCCTGACTTTATTATCAGTCTCTTCTTTTTTCAGATATGCAGTCACATGACCGGATTCCCTTAATTCTCCATGGACAATCGTCAGATAATACTTCTCAAGTTCATGGGTCCGAATCAAATCTGAAAGTACTCTGGCTGCCTGCAATGTTTTAGCTCCCAGAATCAATCCGCTGGTATTGCGGTCCAGCCGGTTGCATATTCCCGGCCGATACTTTAGAAAGTCTTCACGCGTCATCTGTCCGGATTGTATCAGATAACCCAGCAAATATTCGTTGATGGAAACATCCTTCACACCTGCCTTCTGGGACAACATACCTGCGGGTTTATTCACCGCCAGAATATGCGCATCTTCATAAAGAATATGCAGAGAATCCGAAACAGGAAACTGTTCATCCATGCCGTCACCTTGAAATCTTAAAATAGTATCCTCTGCAAGATACAGCCGTACGACATCCCCTTCCTTTAATAACTCATTTCCTCTGGGCTTTTTTCCGTTTAATGTTATATTTTTTTTCCTTATCATCCGATAGACAAATCCGGTACCGGTATTTTTCAGATAACGGAGAAGATACTTATCCAGGCGCTGCTGCTCCTCTGACTTTGTTATGTTCAGCTCTCTCATATTCCTCCGGTCTTCTTTCGATGCACATTTCTTATCACTTTTTTCTTTTTAACGACAACATTTCTATGATTATATGATTTCTTGTCCGGGAAACCCTGTGCCTGTCCCTTCTTTCCGGGACGTATCAGACACCTGCGTTCAAAACCGATCAGATCTTCTCTCCCTGCCTTAACAAGAGCTTCCTTCACCAGTTCATAATTTGCAGGATTTTTATATTGAATCAAAGCTCTCTGCATGGCTTTTTCATGCGGGTTCGCCGGCACATAAACTTTTTCCATGGTCAGTGGATTGACGCCAGTATAAAACATACAGGTGGAAAGCGTAGATGGGGTAGGGTAGAAGTCCTGCACCTGTTCCGGTGTGAATCCCATATCTCTGATATATTCTGCCAGCTCCACCGCTTCCGTAAGGCCGCATCCCGGGTGTGAGGACATAAAATAAGGCAATGCATACTGCTTTTTTCCTGTTTTCACATTCATCTGGTTATATTTCTTTAAGAAGGACTGGTACACTTCATGTCCGGGTTTGCCCATCAGGCTTAAAACACGGTTGGAAACATGCTCCGGTGCTACCCTCAGCTGTCCGCTAATGTGATACTGGACCAGTTCCTTTAAAAAATCCTCAGACGAATCAGCCATGACATAATCAAAACGGATTCCGGATCGGATAAACACCTTTTTCACTTTAGGTATCTTACGTAACTCCTGCAGCAATTTAATGTAATCACGGTGATCCGCCTTTAAGTTTTTGCAGGGAGTGGGATACAGGCATTGCCGGTTGGAACAAACGCCTTTATCCAATTGTTTTTTACAGGAAGGTTCCCGAAAGTCTGCTGTGGGTCCTCCCACATCGTGAATATATCCCTTAAATGCAGGATCCTCTGCCATCTGATAAGCCTCCTGAACCAGAGATGGATGACTTCTGGTCTGTACAACCCGACCCTGATGAAAAGTAAGTGCACAGAAGCTGCATCCACCAAAGCATCCTCTGTTACTGGTGAGTGAAAATCTGACTTCCAATATGGCAGGAATCCCACCATCTTTATTGTATACAGGATGCCATGTGCGCATATAGGGAAGAGAATATATATCATCCATCTCTTGCGTAGTCAAAGGTCTGGCAGGCGGATTCTGTACTACATAGCCTTGATTTCCATAATCCTCCACCAGAGTCTTTGCAGTAATTGAATCTGTATTCTGATACTGGATACGAAAACTTTTTGCATACTCCAGTTTGTCCGCCCTCATGGATTCATAATTCGGAAGAATTACAAAGTCCTGTAAGGAATCAATTTCCCGGGTCCGATAGACCGTCCCAGGTATAAAGGTGATATCTTTGATATCTAAACCACTGTTCAGAGCATCTGCTATCTCTACAATCGAATGCTCTCCCATACCGTAAGAGATCATATTCGCTCCTGAATCCAGCAAGAGGGAACGTTTCAGCGAATCGGACCAGTAATCATAATGGGCAAGCCTTCGAAGACTGGCCTCAATTCCCCCCAGAATAACAGGTGTATGCTTATAACTTCTACGGATCAGGTTGCTGTAGACGGTTACTGCCCTGTCAGGCCTTAGCCCCATGCGTCCTCCTGGGGAATAGGCATCTGTGCTCCTGTGTTTTTTGGATACCGTATAGTGATTCACCATAGAATCCATATTACCGGAAGAGACCAGAAAACCAAGCCGTGGTTCACCAAATATACGGATGCTTTCCTCCTTCCTCCAATCAGGCTGGGCGATAATTCCCACCCGATAACCATTGGCCTCCAGAACGCGGCTTATGATGGCCGTGCCAAAGGAAGAATGATCCACATAGGCATCACCCGTCACATAGACAAAATCCAGCTGTTCAATTCCTGCTTGTTCCATCTCTTCCATTGTTGTTGGTAAAAATCCCATCACACAAACCTTCACTTTCTTAATTCCGCTGTTTCCTCTTCCGTAAGACTGCGGTATTCACCGGGTCTCAGTTTTTCATCCAGTATCAATGAGCCCATGGACAGTCGTTTCAGGTAGACGACCCTGCACCCAACCGCCTCAAACATCCGTTTTACCTGATGAAAACGCCCTTCCTGTATAGTCACTTCAATCTCGCTGATGTCCGCATCAGCGTTCAAAATCTTAAGCTTTGCAGGCAAAGTCGGCTTATCATCACCGATATCCAGTCCCCTTGCAAAGATTTGTACCTCCGATTCTGTCAGAATACCCCGGACCTTCGCAAAGTACTTCTTGTCCACATGTTTTTTTGGGGACAGGAGTTCATGGGCAAGAGCACCGTCATTCGTCAACAGGAGCAGCCCCTCCGTGTCTTTGTCCAGGCGCCCTACCGGAAAAAGATCCTTTCTGGATGTTTCAGCAATGAGATCCAGTACGGTACGTTCCTTCTTATCTTCTGTAGCAGATACAACGCCCCGGGGCTTATGCAGCATCAGATACTCATACGATTTATAGGTAACCCGGTTTCCGCCTACGGTAACTTCGTCCCTTAAACCGACCTTATATTCCGGTGATTTCACAATTTTTTCCTCTACCCTGACATGCCCCTTTCGGATCAGACTTTTCACCTGACTACGCGTTCCCAGGCCCATATCCGCAAGATATTTATCCAAACGTATCTCTTTCAATATCAAACCCTCTATTGCCAGCGCCAGCCGGCATAATATTTATTTTTTAACTGATTGCCTGTCCGCTTTCCCCAGCCCAGCGGAAATCCATCCACACAAATCAACTGCCAGCCTTTCTTATGGGTGGATGGCAAATCCTCCACCGCAAGGGTTTCTCCCTTTAGATAGCGAATGGTACGCTCATCCTCGCTGCTGAGGAGAATATCAGAATCAAACTGATTAGCACGAAGTGCCAAGGCAAATGCCTGGCTGGGCTCAAATCGGTTTCTGACGAAAGTTCCCAGCAGCAGACCAGTTCTCAGATAGCGAAGTTTTTTTTGCAGAAACATATCAGAATTCAAATAATACAACCGCTCATCCTGCAGATGAAAATATCCTTCCGAAAAATTTACGCTGCAATGTTCTAAAAACTCTTTCGCCGCTTTGGGGAGCATACAGCTCACCGGTTTGTTCACTTCCTCTGTTACAGGTTTTCCATTCTTTCTGAGAAGCGAAAGGAAATGTCCTTCTCCTTCCATGCAATGTGGATAGATACGGACGCATCTTTTCATCTCTGTCCTGCCTTCTGATACAATCCCTTGTGTAAAGCCCTCATAATATGGGGATATTTCCACAAGCTCCATCTCCGGATGCTCATTCAGCAGCCCCGCCACAATCTGCTCATTTTCCATAATTGAAAATGTGCAGGTGGAATAAAGCAGCAAACCTCCCGGTTTCAGCATCTGAACTGCCTGCCGGATAAGAGCATGTTGTATCGGGGCATAATAGGAGGGGCCATGCCCTATCCAATGCTCGGCCATCTTACGATCCTTCCGGAACATCCCTTCACCGGAGCAGGGGGCGTCCAATAAAATCTTATCAAAATAATTCTGATAACAGGCGCACAATTTCCCGGGTGTCTCGCTGGTTACAAATATGTTAGGGATTCCCGATAATTCCAGATTTTTAAGCAATGATTTTGCTCTTGAATTGCTGATATCATTGGCTAAAAGAAAGCCTTTGCCCTTTAACCTGGCCCCAAGCTCCGTGGCTTTGCCTCCCGGTGCCGCACATAAATCAAGAACCTTATCACCCGGTTTCACCGGAAGTCTGCTGGCAGGCGTCATGGCACTGGGTTCCTGCATGTAGTAAAGACCTGCATAGTAATGAGGATGCTTAGCCGGAGCACAGGCATCCTCATAATAATAACCATTGCTGATCCAGGGCACGGGCTTAAGCTTAAAAGGGCTTATCCTGCCATAGCTATCACCTGAAACTTTTACAGAATTAACCCGCAGTGCACTCTGGACGGGCTTCGTAAAGCTCTGGATAAAACCTGTATATTCTTCTCCTAGCTGCTCCTTCATAGCGTTCAGATATTCAGCTGGTAGTTTTTCCATCTGTTCTTCTCCTGTCAAAAGTCTGTTGTGACGGCCTGTGCCCGATAGCCTTCGGCTATAATATCCAGCTGCGTATGAAAACGTTTCAGCTGTTGTAAATCATTCATTGCATAGATTCGATAAAATTCATCCTGAATCTTGGCAACTTCCCGTTTATTCGATAATTTGTATAGGTTTTCAATGTTGTTCAAAATATCTGTCACCAATTTCATCTGAATCTGAGAGGAAATCTGGGCATCCATAATTTCACTTCTCACCGTGGACATTTCATTATCCAGAGATATGATGGCATCGGCTGCATTACTCAGGCGTTCTTTGATGTGCTGAGGAATATTGGATTTATATTTATACTGCAGGGAATGCTCGATTGTAGCCCAGAAATCCATGGCCATCGTACGAATCTGAATTTCCACCTGTAGTTTTTTCGGGCCGTGGAGCGTCTCGACCTTATAGTAGACAATCAGGTGAAAGCTGCGATAACCGCTGTCTTTCATATGTCTGATATAGTCTTTTTCTCCTTTGATTTCAATGTCGGAACGCTTTTTTATAAGTTCCGTAACCTTCTCTATATCCTCTACAAACTGACAGATCAGACGGATTCCGGCGATATCCTCTACCTGCTCCTCCAGATTTTCTACAGAGATATTCTTTCTCTGCATCTTTTCCAGGATGCTGGCAACAGTCTTGACGCGGCCCGTAACATTCTCTATTGGTGAATACATTCCCTTTTCGTGGTGTTCCTTGATCAGATACCTGAACTTCACAACAAGTTCCTGTACTGCCAGTTCATAAGGCTCCAGTATTTCATGCCATAATTGTATATCCATCCCCAAGCTACTCCTTTAATTCGGCTTATTTCAGTTCTGCCAAAACTTTCAGCAGATACTTATAAACACTTGCCGTCGATGAAATCGACAGTTTCTCTTCAGATGTATGGATATCTTTCATATCAGGGCCTATGGAAACACAGTCCAGCTGATCCAGCCTGTCGTAAAACAGACCACATTCGAGTCCGGCATGGATCGCCACTACCTCCGGTTCTTTTCGATACATCTCTTCGTAGACTTTTACCATCCGATCACGCAGTGGAGAATTCTCCCTATATTCCCAGGCCGGATAGTCCCCTTTTACGCTATAATCCCCACCCAGGAACTCTGTGAGATAACAAATTCTGTCACCCAAAGCTTTCTTTGCACTGCCTACGGAACTTCTGACACTGAGTGAAGCAAACATCGATTCTTCATCGGATGGCATACTGAAAATTCCCAGATTGCAGGAAGTCTCCACCAGACCGGCAATCGAGCCGCTCATCTTTTGAATGCCATTGGCCACATTCATCAGGAAAAATGTCAGTTTTTCTCTGCTGACCGGTGATAATACGTAAAATTCTCCTGTGTCCTTTTTGTTCACGGTTAACCTGATACCGTCATCCGTATTTTTAAATTCTTTTTTCAACTTCAGTTCTAATTGCGAAGCATGAGATATCACTGCTTCCATGTCCTCTTCTTCCACTACGACAAGGGCTTTGGACAATCTCGGAATTGCATTATCCTTTTGTCCGCCCTCTGCACTTTTAAGCGCATAGGGAACACACTGGCCCAGGCCATAGAGAAATCTGCCCATTAATAAATTTGAATTTGCCCGGTTTTTGTCAATTTCCGCTCCCGAATGCCCGCCTGAGAGTCCATCTATCATTACTTCCAGACAGATTCCCTCTACTTTCGATCTGGTAACCGGTATCGTACAATTCGCGGTCATACCGCCTGCACAGGATACCCATATACTGCCCTCTTCTTCGGAATCCAGGTTTATCAGTCTCCTCCCCTTAAGCACAGATGCATCAAGAGCATTTGCACCCAAAAGTCCGATTTCTTCATCTGTTGTAATCACACATTCCAAAGCCGGATGCACCAGTGTGTCATCTTCCAGAATTGCAAGCATATAAGCCACCGCAATTCCATCATCTCCACCAAGCGTGGTATCTTTTGCAGATATAAAGTCACCGTCCACTTCCAGCTGAAGCGGATCTTTCTCAAAATCATGCGCCGATCCTGCCTTTTTTTCACATACCATATCGCAATGTCCCTGCAATATAACACCCCCTGCATCTTCATAACCGGAAGATGCAGCCTTACGTATGATCACATTATTACTTCCATCCTGTATATAAGAAAGGTTATGCGCCTTTGAAAAGTCCACAAGATAATCACTAATCTGTTTTGTATTTCCGGAGCCATGAGGTATCTGACAGATTTTTTCAAAATAATAGAACACACGCTCAGGCTTTATCCCTGCTAATATCGACATAATCTTGCCTCCTATAAAATTCATTTTTTACATGAATCTATTTTGACACATCTATTCTGAAATTGCAAGACGCATAGTTGCAGATACAGGGCATAAAATATGGATAAGTAAGAAACATATGAGGTTTGCTATGCGAAAAAAAGCGCTCTATCTATTATTTATTCCGCTTCTTTTATTTTTATTCCTCTTTCCTAAGATAAGTTTTCAGGCCTCCTGTGAAGGGATAAACCTTTGGTGGAACACGGTTATGCCTTCACTTTTACCTTTTATTATCCTTTCTAATTTACTGATGCAGACAAATCTGATGGAACACATGCTTTTGCATATTCAGGGGGCATGCCGGATTCTTCTGGGTACTTCCCCATACGGTGCATATGCCTGGGTTCTTGGACTGCTTTGCGGTTTTCCCATGGGGGCCAAATTAACCGCTGACTTCTACTTAAGCGGGCGGATTGATCGGGATGAGGCTGAATATCTTCTGATGGTATCCAATCATGCCAGTCCCATGTTTATCATAAATTATGTTGTTCTTTCAACACTTGGAGATGAGCATCTGCTGAAGCCGGTTCTGTCTATCCTCTATGGATCCGCTCTTTTGTCCACGGGTATCTTACGTGTATACTTTAGGCGTTTTCATCTCTCTTCTGACAGGATAAGAAAAAAAGAAGTGTCAATGACAGGTTCCACCGGAGCTATCCTTGACACTTCTATTATGAATGGTTTCGAAACCATAACCCGCCTGGGCGGTTATATTATACTTTTTTCGATATATGGCACACTGCTCCGAAAGGTTTTGATGCCTTTTCCCACTTTACAGGCACTCATAGCCGGCATAACCGAAATCACCACCGGAATAAATTGTATCCATAACAGCCTGCTTACCCGGAATATACAATTTCTTCTGATTCTTTGCTGTACTTCCTTTGGTGGGATCTCCACACTGGCACAGACAAACTGCGTCATTCAGGAATCCGGTTTATCCATACATACTTATCTGCAGGGTAAGCTCCTTAACGCCGCTGTTACATCCATACTTACATTCTTATTCATCATCATCATCTAAGTTAAAGTCTGCATCTGATTCATAATCGTCCGCATCCTCTTCTTCTGAAGATGCAGCGCCGGAAACCTGAGCAGTCTGCGGTGCCAGTTCACTTCGGTTTTTATTCACCACATCATAACAGCTTTGAAGAGAACCAATGAAAGCATTATACTTTTCACCTGTATCCGATAATGTCGTACTCATAATCTGCGACAGGTTTGCCAGCATATCATCCGTATAAGAAATCGCACTCAAACGGATGTTGTTGGCATCCTGTGTTGCCGAGTCAATAATCTGCTGTGCCTGCATATTGGCATCGTTCACTGTCTCGTTCGCCTGTGCATAAGCAATCTGCATAATCTCGCTCTGTGTTACCATCTCCTGAACCTTTGCCTGCGCTTCAGAAATCATACTGTCTGCCTTTGTCTGTGCATCTGCCAGAATAGCATCTTTATTGCTGATAATTTTCTGGTATCTCTTGATTTCATCAGGAGTCTTCAGGCGAAGCTCTCTTAACAGTTCCTCCAGCTCTTCCTTGTTGACAACAATCTTTGTAGTGGACAGAGGCTGATAACGACAGCTCTCCACATATTCTTCGATTTCTTCAATAATCTGCTCGATTCTGCTGCTCATAGTTACTCTCCTTATCTTGCGTTTATAAACATTCTCTTTCACTCAACTTTTTGTAAATCTCTTTTGCCACAAAATCCGGTACAAACTTGGAGATATCGCCTCCAAATCCAGCCACCTCTTTTACCGTAGTGGAGCTTAAGTATGCATACTGAAGTGAAGTAATCAAAAATGTAGTATCCACCCCAGGTTCCAGCTCCCTGTTCGTCTGAGCCATCTGGAGTTCAAATTCAAAATCAGTGATTGCTCTAAGCCCTCTGACGATTACATTCGCATTACAGGCTTTCGCAAAATCAACGGATAAGCCACTGAAAGACTCCACCTTTATGCGCGGATTGTCCTTCGTCGCTTCCTTTAGTATATTAACACGTTCTTCTACAGAAAACAACGGCGTTTTTGAAGAATTATTCAAAACGCCGATGACTACCTCGTCAAATAATTGTGCTGCACGCAAGATCACATCCAGATGCCCGAAGGTCATCGGGTCAAAACTGCCTGGATATACGGCTCTTTTCATAGTGTACCCCTCTATCGTCGATATAAAAAAACATGTTTATTCGTCTTGTACTTTTTTTCTTTTTTAATTGCAAATCCAAAACCTTCCAGATATGAAAAGTCGGTTTTCAGGGATGCCTCTACGATGATTGTTGTATCCCGATCTATACATTCGCTGCCGGAAAGCAGCGCAAGAACTTCCTTTTCCAGCCCTCTGTCATAAGGCGGATCCATAAAGATATAATCAAATACAGGACCATCGTGAAAGTTTCCAGCTGCCAGACGAACATCCGTCTGCAGCACCTTTCCCCGTTGTTCCAGCTTTGTGAATCTTAAGTTTTCTCTGATACACGCAGCAGCCTTAGGATTTTGCTCAACAAAGCAGGCTTCTTTTGCTCCCCTGCTCAAAGCCTCGATACCAATCCCTCCGCTGCCGGCGAACAAATCCAGAAAGACACTTCCTTCCAGTCCGGATTGAATCATATTAAACAATGTTTCTTTGATACGATCCGTTGTGGGTCTTGTGTCCAGTCCTTCTATCGTTTGCAAAGGAAGACTTTTACAGCTTCCTGCTATCACTCTCATGAGCCGTTACCTGCCATGGAGCTGTTCTCTCCAGTCCAGATCCCCTCTTGAAAGCCCCAGAATCAGTGATTCCGCAGTTGCTATATTCGTCGCAACCGGTATGGTATATTGATCACAGCATCGTATGATTGTATATACATCCGGTTCTTTGGGGTTGATCATAATCGGATTATAGAAAAAGATCACCATATCCATATCCCCGCGTTCAATCATCTCCATAAACTGCTTATCACCGCCGATACTTCCTGCCAAAAATTTATGGACATGAAGGTTGGTAACCTCTTCAATTCTTCGGCCGGTTGTACCGGTTGCATAAATCTCATGCTTCATTAAAATTCCCTTATACGCAATACAAAAATCTTCTATCAGCGTCTTTTTACTATTGTGTGCAATAATTCCTATATTCATTTGTTCAGACGGCGGATATACCCATAATTTTAATTATGGCAGAACCGCCTTCCTCCTTTCTATCGTTACAGTTCCGTTATAAGTTCTTATTTCATTTACTTTGGCTTTGGTATCATTATAACAAATAACTAAATTGTTGGCAATTATTTTTATAAATTTATGCGCTATTTATAATTTTCCCATCTATTTGAATTTAATTCCTGTTTTTGAAAAAAGTACCAGTTTATTATCCCCGATTCATCATATACTATCAGCGTAACAAACAAATGTTACAAAACCAAAACAGAGAAAAAAACAAAACAAAGGAGGCATATGGACTATGGCTAATCGTTCATCTAATACGAGCGCAGTACCAGAAGCAAAAGGAGCTTTAAATCGTTTTAAATATGAGGTCGCTAACGAAATTGGTGTACCGCTTTCAGACGGTTATAACGGTAACTTAACCTCCAAGCAGAATGGTTCTGTAGGTGGTTATATGGTTAAGAAAATGATCGAGGCTCAGGAACGCCAGATGAGTGGCGGATCCACCGGACAGTACTAAAAACCATCACAAAAGCATAGATCTGGATTTACAGAACTGATGTGAAAAGAAGGCTGCGCAATGAAAATTGCGGCAGCCCTCTTTTTTATGCAAAAGAAGCTGCGAATTCCTTGACTATCATACATGATTTTTGAATTTATTTCAAGTATGACTTGCATTTCAGATAGAAATCTCATCCATCTCTTCTATTAGATATTTTTCCAGAGTTTTTTTCAGCTGACTATTGTTTGGCTTCTCCAGCTGTTCATCCTCCTCCAGGATCTCTTGCACGGCCCGGTTTGCCTCCTGCAGAATTCCAGCATCCTGATAAATGTCCGCAAGCCGAAAATCCATGAGTCCACTCTGCCGGATTCCGAATAAATCCCCTGGCCCGCGAAGCTTAAGATCTTCTTCTGCTATATAAAAGCCATCATTGGATTTGTTCAGAACCTCCAGTCTCTTTCCGGTTTCCTGGCTGCTGTCTCCGTGCATGAAGATACAGTAGGATTGATGTTCTCCTCTGCCAACACGTCCTCTGAGCTGGTGAAGCTGTGCAAGTCCGAATCGCTCTGCATTCTCTACCAGCATTACTGTTGCGTTTGGTACATTAACACCCACCTCCACTACCGTAGTGGATACCAGAAGCTGTATCTCGCCCGAAGCGAACCGCTCCATGATTTCATTTTTTTCTTTCGGCTTCATCTGGCCATGCAGCATCTCAACACAAACTTCATCGCCGAATTCCTTTTTCATCTGCCTGGTATAATCCGTAACATTTTCAGCATCCAGTTCCTCGCTGGCCTCAACCATCGGACAAATAATATATACCTGGCGGCCCGATGCAATCTGTCCCTTCATAAACCGATACGCAGTTTTACGATATCCGGTGTCCACTACGCAGTTTTTTATAGGAAGACGTTCTGCCGGAAGTTCATCCACCATAGAAATGTCCAGGTCTCCATATAACATAATTGCCAACGTTCGGGGTATAGGTGTTGCACTCATGACCAGTACATGAGGGGAAAGCCCTTTTTTTGAGAGGACTTCCCTCTGCTTCACTCCAAACCGGTGCTGCTCGTCCGTAATAACCAAAGCCAGATTTTGAAACTCCACCTTCTCCTGGATCAGCGCATGCGTTCCAATAATCATTCTGGATGTACCCGATGTAATCAGATTGTAAATCTCACGCTTTTCTTTGGCTGTTCCGGAACCGGTCAGAAGTACCGGCTCATATTCTGTCAGTGCATTTCGTTCCAGTAAATCTTTCATCGCTTCATAATGTTGTCTGGCCAAAACTTCGGTAGGAACCATAAGTGCACTCTGGCATCCATTCTCAGCCGTCATAATCATAGCCAGAAAAGCCAGAATGGTCTTTCCGCTCCCTACATCTCCCTGAACCAGCCTCGACATCCTGATATGTCCTTTTAAATCGGATTCAATTTCATTCCATACGCGTGTCTGAGCCTTCGTTAAGGTATAAGGAAGTGCTTCTATCACTTCCTCCGTCTTCCAGACGGCTTTCATCTTCCATTCGGTCAGACGGCTCTCTTTTGACTCCTTCATTCGGGAAATAGCCAGAAGGAAAAAAAGGAATTCATCAAATACCAGTCTTCTTCTGGCTGCAATCAGATTTTCCCTGCTTTCCGGAAAATGTATCTGGTCAATGGAGAAATTTATCTCCGGCAGATGAAAGCTTTTTCTGATATCGTCCGGAAGGTATTCCTGTTCCAGTATCTTATCCTCCAGCAACTGACGAACAGCCTTTGTAACCATTTTGTTTGTAAGCCCTGCTGTAAGAGCATATACCGGCATTAGTTGTCCTCCGACGCCTTCATAAGCAGTATCAGAGAAGATTTCCGGCTGCTCCATCACGATTCTTCCTTTTTTCTCCTGTACCAGTCCGCGGAATACATAAGTTTCACCTTTTTTCAGAGTATTGCGGAGAAAGGGCATGTTAAACCAAGTCAGCTGCAATCTGCTGCTGCCGTCAATCAGTACAACTGTAATCAATATCTTATTCCGAAATCCTCTGCGCTCCGGCACCTTTGTCAGAGTCGCCCGCACCGCCTGCTTCTGTTTTGTCTTCAAATCCTTAAGCGAAACCGGATTTCCATAGGAATCGTAGTCCCGCGGATAATAATGCAAAAGTTGCTGCAGACTGGCCACACCAACTTTTGCAAATAATCTCTCAGTTTTCTCTCCGATTCCTTTCAGACTGCGAATAGAACCTTCTGTCTTCATATAAATACTCAGCCTTTCAGATTCAGATCTTATACTTACTCCACGGATATGATGCAATAGTAAATCGGCTGACCGCCCGCATTTACCTCCACGTCACAATCCGGCCAGGTCTCTGCCGCCCACTGTGCAACAATATCCGCATCTTCTTTAGAAAAATCCTCACCATAATAGATGCTGATTAATTCCGCCTCATTCTCCATCATCTGGTTGATGCAATCTTTGGTAACGGATATTACATCATTCCCCACGGAGAGCAGACCATGGTCACCAAGTCCCATAATATCACCCTGATGGATCTCCTTATCATCGATATGCGTATCGCGTACTGCATAGGTAATCTGCCCGGTTTTTACAGATTGAACAGCAGATTCCATCTCTTTTTTATTCTCCTCAACAGACTTGTCCGCAGCATAGTTGATGATCGCCGTAATCCCCTGCGGCACTGTCTTTGTGGGAATTACAATAATATTCTTATCCTTGCAGAGTTCCTTCGCCTGATTTGCAGCCAGAATGATATTCTTATTATTCGGATATATAAAGATATTTCTGGCATTCACGTGTTCTATTGCGCTGAGCATATCCTCTGTACTCGGATTCATCGTCTGTCCGCCTTCAATCAGGTAATCCACACCAAGTCCGCGGAATATCTCTCCAAATCCCTCGCCGATTGAAACTGAGATAAAACCAACCTCTTTGGCCAGCTCTTTCGCGGCGGCTTCCGCCTTCTGTATCTGAGCCAGCTTTTCTGCGTTCTTAAAGAGACGCTCCTGATGCTCTTCACGCATGTTGTCAATCTTCATTCTGGACAAAGAGCCGTAGGTCAGGGCTTTTGTAATTGCCACACCAGGTTCATTGGTATGTACATGAACCTTTACGAGCTCATCATCTGCGACCATTACAATAGAATCACCTATGGAGTTCAAAAACTCTTTAAAAGACCTCTCCTCTTTTTCAGGCATCGGGGTGTTCAGAACAATAATAAATTCAGTACAGTAACCAAACTTGATTTCTTTTTCTATCTCTTTGGAAACCCTTATGATACCGCTGCCCTTCGGAGCTTCAAATGTCAGGTCAACCTCTTTGCCCATGTATAAATCATAGGCACCGCGCAGTATGGCAACAAGTCCCTGCCCGCCCGAGTCCACAACTCCGGCTTCTTTTAACACCGGAAGCATCTCCGGTGTCTGGGAAAGTACGTATTCCGCATGGGAAATCACATCTTCCAGAAATGCCTGGAGATTTTCGGTTCCATCTGCCTCATCCGCCAGCTCCCGTGCTTTTTCAGCCGCGCCTTTTGCCACTGTAAGAATCGTACCTTCTTTTGGTTTGATTACAGCTTTATAGGCTGTATCAACAGCCTTTTCCAGAGCCGCTGCCAGTATGAAAATATCCGCCTCTTCATGATCTCTGACACCTTTTGTGAACCCACGCAGAAGCTGTGACAGTATGACGCCTGAATTCCCTCTTGCGCCACGCAGAGAGCCGGACGAAATCGCCTTAGCCAAATCATACATATTCATATGCTCAAGACTGTTTACTTCTTTGACCGCGGACATAATTGTCATCGTCATATTGGTACCTGTATCACCATCCGGTACAGGAAATACGTTTAGTTCATTGATCCACTCTTTTTTTACCTCAAGATTTTTCGCCCCTGCCAAAAACATCTTTGCGAGTAGTTCAGCATTAATCTTATTTGTAGACACTACAAGTTTCCTCCTTAAATCAGTCAATGACGCGGACGCCTTCTACCAGAATGCGAATATGCTCTATCTCCATACCGGTGAATTCTTCGACTTTATATCTAACATTACTTATCAGATTATCCGTTACAGCTGATATGCTGACCCCATATGCAACAATCACATGAAATTCCAGAGAAATTCTGTTGTCTTCTATGGAAACGTTAATTCCGTGTTTTAAACTGTCTTTTTTTAAAAGTTTAACCAACCCATCTTTCATGTTTACAGCCGCCATACCAACGATGCCAAAACACTCAACCGCGACACTTCCCGCATAAGTGGCTATGACATCCGGATTAATTACAACTTCTCCAAATCCTGTATTCATACGACCTTTCATGTCTTATGATACCTCCAATTCCTAATAGATTTGTTATAAGTATAACCGATTTTATCTAAAAATGAAATAACGAATTCAAAAAACCTGTTAAAATGTATTTTAATACTTGCAAAAAAATATAAATTCTGTTAGAATAACTTGTGTTGTGAGTCTGGCATATCGGACGAATTTGAAAGAGCAAGGAGGTGCGAAGCATGGCTAAATGTGCTGTTTGTGAAAAAGGTGCTCATTTCGGTAATAATGTAAGTCATTCACATAGAAGGTCAAACAAGATGTGGAAATCGAACGTTAAATCTGTGAAAGTAAAAGTTAACGGTGTTCCTCAGAAAATGTACGTTTGTACTTCTTGTCTGAAATCCGGAAAAGTAGAGCGTGCGTAAGCATCAATTATGGGTCTTCACTTAAGTGAGGGCTCTTTTTTGTCTGAATAGATCGCGCTTATACAGAAAAGCTGCCACTGGCAGCTTTCCTTGCATACTTTGGTAAGAAAAGGGGACTTATCATAAGCGATAAGTCCCGACAATTATTCAAAGCAACACCTTTTTAATATTCTCTCAACAGCTGAACAGGTTATATCCGATCAGGAGTAACAAGGCGGCTAATATAACGATAAACAATTCGCTTCGTACCAGCACACAAATCAGCATCCCGATCCCCATCCAGAACATCATAAAGCCGATGACACGCTTCAAGAATTACTCCTGTTCTTCTTTTCCTTGTTTTAGTATATGCTCTACCTCTTCTGAAGTATACGTATCATCCTTATCTTTATTCTTAAATCGATTGATAATATCAGGAGCCATATCCAGAATCTTGGTAACAGCATCCTGATTTTTGATATTAACCAGTTTTGTTCCGTCCTTATTTATAACAAGAATGGCACTCGGAGATATCTTACCTCCCATACCGCCGCCGCCGTTATTTTTTGCATTATCGGAGAATGCTCCGGCTCCTACGCCGAAGGAGACATCCACCAGCGGCAGAATGATATTGTCGCCGATATGAATCGTATCACCGACCACTGTTTTGGTTGTGATAAAATTATCCATTCCCTTGAACAGGGCTTCTACTGTGCTTTGAAAGTTATTGTGATTCTCTGCCATATGCTTATGCCTCCTTGCGCATGTATTTTCTCAGTATAGGTATAGTCTTCCCATCAAGCAGGATCTGAATCAGTTCTTTCAGAAGAAATACTCCATAGACTCTGCCTCTGGCCTCCAGCCACCCTTCCAGCACTGCTTCCGTAAAATTGGGGATGAGGTTAAGTTTTTTTGGTAAAACAGGATACAGGATTCCAAGAACACCCAACAGTTCCCCTGTATCAGCAGGGTCTTCAAATCCAAATTCTATATCTCCTCTGATACTCTTAGGCTTTACATGACCGAGAACTGCTTTTATTCTTGTCACGCCGACTCTTTTTATCCATTTGAAATCCTCTGAATACAGAATCGCCTTCCACTCTTTTAGTTTACCATAACTTTTACGTAATGTGTACCAGATTTTAGAAATCCGGCTAAATAATACCTTTATTTTATTTGTGAACTTTCTGAATACATTTTCTTTCTTTTTATTCCGGGGCTTCTTTTCATCTATTTTTATTACTGTTTCTTTCATACTTTCGGAGCCTGTACGGTTTTCGGTCTCCTTATATTCAATCCTGTCTGTGTGCAGCTGTTCGCCCGTCTTCGATTGATCTGTCTGCCTCTTTTTCTTTACTTGCTTTGTCTGCTTCGTTTTCCTTCTGTTTCGGCTCATCCAACGTTTCGTCCGAAATACAGGTATCCCGCAGATATAGCATTCATACGTAAAATTTTCTTTGTATTCCATTGTAAAAAAAACAAGATGGAAAAGCCACGATAGGTTTATCTCACCAATTAAGTCTTTTTTTTCTTTGCACCCTTTGATTTTATACCGGAAGGGTACAAACAGAAGCGTCAGCAATGCAAAGAATACCAATCCCAACAGTATCAAAAGAATAATTCCGATTATTTTTAATACAATTAACAAGATATGTAACATACCCCCTCCAAATTATTCCCTGTTCAGGTATTGCCTGATACTTGTACAGCCTTCCTGACGATAGGACTTATCAGCCAGCTCCATAACGATTCCCAGTGCCTCTTCATATCCTGAAGCAATTCCTATGATTTCCGGACATTGGGCAAACAGAACCTTTTGCTTCAACATATCTGCCGGAAAAATCTCCAGTTGATTCTTTTCATTCTGTGCATAGGTTATGAGATAAATTCCGGGAAGCAGTTTGCCTTTTTCTACGTGATGCCTGATTTTATGTTCTCTCTTTTTTGCATTATCCCCAACGTATAGATTTTTATACCACCTGATCATCTATTCATACCACCTTTAAGAAAAAAACAGAGCCGTCGCAATCACTACAACAGCTCTTTTTTTATATGCTTTAGTAATATTTTCGGCTGCCCCACAGATTTGCTTTTTTTAAATCCAGATATTCATTGTAGGCCATCTCCAGAATCTGTCGTTCATTAGAAAATTTCAGCAGGTGATAGGCTTCGTGATACTTATAATACCCCGAATCCAGAAAATATTCTTCCCTTTGAGGCTTACTGTAATAGCTGTTTGCCATCATAAGATACCAATGCACATCCTTTGCAACAGTATCCTCCGGTACATTAAAACTGTACTGACTCTTCCCGACATATTTTATTATGGATGCATGGACACCGGTTTCTTCAAGTACTTCACGTATTGCTGTCTCTTTATATTCTTCTCCAGCCTCTACGGTACCCTTCGGCAGTACCCAGCCATCATACTTATTCCTGTAACTTTTGTATAACAACAGAATTTTGCCCCGATATATTACTACGCCGCCGCAGCTTGTTGCTTCAATCATTGCAATTCCTCCAAGCGTAGTTTTAACTGTTAACAGTATACCTCTTTTTCATTTTGGGTGCAACTAAATTTATATCGGGTCTATGACAATCCAAAATAAGTTCCAAAAATTCTTTTCGCAATCGGTACGGCAACCGAACTTCCGGAACCGGCACTTTCAGCGATTACACATACAACAATATCATCTTTCCCTGTATCGGAAAATCCAACAAACCAGGAGTGGGTTTCCTGTGTCATGTCGCCATGTTCTGCGGAACCGGTCTTTCCGGCAATGGAGATTCCCAGATCATTTAATTTCCCTCCCGTTCCGTTTTGAACGACTCCCTTCATCAATTCTTTCAACTGTGCCGCCTCAGAAGAAGGCATGAGAGTCTTAAACTGTTTTGGAGTGTTTGCTCTTACCTCTGTCCCCGTATGATTTTCTATCCGCTTTACAAAGTTTGGTGTCATAGCAACACCGTCATTTGCCACCGCTCCGGCAATCATCGCAAGATGGACCGGTGTCATGGTGGTATTACCCTGACCGATAGAAGTTTGCATCGTCAGTGGTCTTGGGGTAGTATTATCCATACTGAATCCGCTCTTGCTGGACGGAAGCTGTAATCCGAATTTATCTCCAAAAGAAAGGCGTTTTGCCAGATTATCAAATTTATTTTTATCCAGGCCTAAGCCTATCTCAGCAAAAGCACAGTTACAGGAATTTGCAAATGCATCTGCAAACGTCTCCTGACCGTGAACCGCATTTCCCGCGCAATGTACTGTATAGTCATCATATGTCAGCTCACCCTTACAGTCAAAAGTAAATCCGTCAAAACTTCCGTTCTGCTCCAGGTATGCCAGTGCAGTTATAATCTTAAAAGTAGAACCAGGAGGATAAAGTCCCTGAAGCGCCCGGTTTAAAAGCGGACTGTTGTCTTCATCTGTACTTAGGTTTTCCCAGTCTTCAGATACCCGGTTGGGATTGAAGTCAGGTTTGCTTACATCCACAAGGACGTTACCGGTGGAGGTATCCATGACAATGACGGCACCCTTATAATCTCCGAGTGCATCATATGCCACCTGCTGCAGATTGGAATTCAGGGTTGTAACCAATGTGTCACCGATATTTTTCTGATTTTTGAATTCATTTTCCACCTGCTCCAGCGGACTCGCATGAGAAGTCAGAAGAGAGATCCCTTCCGAGGCCTCCAAACCACTTTTCCCATTCGTATTATAACCGACTACATGTGCAAACACCCGGTCAAAAGGATAAACTCTGGATTCATTTCCTTCTCCGTCCACGTTAGTTCTGGCCAATACAGCCCCGTCAGAGGAGATAATATTCCCCCGCACCACATGTTCCTGGTAGGTCTTCACCCTTTTGTTGTATGGGCTTGTCTGATAGTCCTCCCTCAGATATACATTAAAATACACCAGATAGCCAATCAGGGAGAGGAATATGGCCACAAAAAAATAGGAAACAATCAGGTACTGCCTACCAATGAAGGCTTTTTTCTGTTTGCTCTGCAATCCTTTTTTCGAGGTCGTCTGTCTGCTTTGTTTTATTTTGGTGCCTGTCTTTTGGGGGCTTTTGGTTCCTTCTTTTTTTCGACCGTTTTTCAAGTTCTTCTCCTTCATTTTCATCCTCTCTTAAGATATATAATCCCTGTATGATTGCCAGCATGATAATGGTACACATCACTGAACTCCCGCCATAGCTTATCAGGGGAAGTGTGATGCCGGTCATCGGTATGAATTTCGTGGTTCCGCCGATGGTAAGGAATACCTGAATCGCATATTCCGCACCAAGTCCAATTGCAATCAGCCGGTAAAAGGATTTACTCATCTTCATGGATATATTTACAATCAGAAGAAAAGTACTCATACATAATAAAATAAGGCAGATACCAAAAATAACTCCAAACTCCTCACAGATTGCCGCAAAAGTAAAATCCTTCGTTGCAATCGGAATCGTATGCGGCGCCCCTTTGAAAAGTCCGGTTCCAAACCATCCTCCTGCGCATATGCCGAACAGCGACTGGACAATCTGATATCCGCTGTTTGCATAATCCTCAAAGGGATCCCTCCAGATTTTGACTCTCTGACGTACATGTCCGAACAGAAAATACGCTGCCACTGACGCGATACTTAAACCTCCAAATCCGGCAAAGGCATATCTTGCCTTCTGTGTTCCCACATAGACGATAACCAGATAGGCTACAAAGAAAACCAGTGCAGTGCCCAGATCCTTTGAAAGCACCAGGATTCCCACATGTAAGGCAGCAACAACGGAGGTTTTAATAACCTGCTTCAGGGAGATATCCTCCTGCAGCATCCCCGCCATAAAGAAAACAAAGGTGATTTTTACGAACTCGGAGAACTGAAATGTCACACCGCCTATGGTGATTGACAATTTGGATCCCCGGCTGGCCACAGCAAGAACCAGTACACCACCGAGTAAAAGAAGGCCAAGAACCGCATAGAGCCAGGTCAGGTCTCTTACCATCTTTACCTTTCGTATAAAAACAGGTATTAAAAATGACAATGCCGTTGAGATTGCCACAATCTGAAACTGCTTAATTGCATTCTCAATCTTCAGCCGGCTTAAGATGATAAAACCAATAGATAAAAGCATGCACATATTATTAAGAAGATTTAAGGATGCTTTTTTATATATCACACGGTACAGCATCTGAACAAGGAGAATATACAGCAGAACACATCCATACATAACGATCATCTGCACATCCTCTGATTTAAGGAACATTACAAAAAATGCCAGAAAATCAAAGGTCAGTATAATGATGATCTGCCTTCTCATGATACTTTTCCTCGCAGACTCCTTTTTCTTTTTCAGAACCAAAAAAGAATCCAGCGTAAAAGCTATCATCAGAATAACTAATAAGTATTTTGATATTTCTACAATAACATTAACCATACTATCCTCTATTCTATCCCTCGTTTAAAGTGTCCTTTGGTATAGGAACCTTCATAGTTAAAATCAGAATCGTTTAAAAACCTGTCCAGATATAATCGGGATATTTCCTGTGTTGTTTGATAATCCTCTGTTGTGAATGACAGACGTAAAGATGCCATGCCCAGGCTTTTCACTTCTCTTGCTTCCTTTAGCAGAACCAGAGGTACGCTGTTATAGATTATATTATAACATGGATTGCAGCAGCATTGTACGGTAAATTCTTTCTTGTATCGGTCCTTCATCTTCAGAATTTCATTCTTTCTGGTACAGCCGGACATATTTTTTTTCATGCACTGTGCAGAAACCATCATCGGCAGATATCCATAGACAATCATCTCGCTTTGCCCGTTCCATCGTTCTTTTAGCTCTTTATCATTCAATTCAAGAGGGGCAGTATCAGCGGCTGCACCCTGCTCTTTCCAGAATAGGCGGGAGGCCTCATTCATCGTATATAAATTGTAGTCCAAAATAGCATAGTTCTTTAGCTCGTGCTGTTTCAGCATCGCAAATGATTCCAAATTCCGTATCAGATAACCGCTCAGCCCTTCTTTAATCAGCAATTCCAGATAAGGTTCCATATAGGATAACTCCCCTTCCCGGACTACGTGAGGAAGAGCCAGATACACCTTCTTATCCAAAGACTTCAGATGGTTGATAACTTCTGATACCTGCTGCCTGAAGTTCTCCGGCTCAAACATTCCATGTCCAAGATAGAGCGTGGAGATTCCCTCCGTCCGAAGAAGTGCACCTAACTGCTCCCTATTTTCCACAGAAGCCGTAAGTCTTACTTCCTGCTTCCTCTGCTGTGGTTTTACAATATCTTTTTCGCCCTCAGGATTCCGGCATAGTCTCCGGTAACCTTTTAAAATCTCCTGTTCAAGCAGATGCAGACCTTCTCTTCGAATCTCATTCAGAAACTGCATGGGTACAAACACATTTTCACCGGCAAAGATATCCAGATGTTCGAAACAGAAATGCATATCTCCTGTCTTTTTCAGCTGTCTTTCTATACGTTCCACAGTAAGCGGCTGATTTTGCGCTGTCTGAACTCCCTCTTTTTCCACCGTAACCACATTATCACCATCATATAGGGTCAGTATAGCAGGCGTATCTGAATAAATCGTAAAGGAAGCCTTAATTTTTCTTTGCAGTTTAAGGTTCCTGTACTGTTCATTGATGCGTTCATATACCTGTTCCCTGCTCCGGCTTTCTCTGGCCGTCTGCTTCAAACCTTCATTTTTTTTATTCTTCAAAGCCATCATGCTTCTTCCATTACGCACTTGATAGTA